>NZ_JBNPJZ010000017.1:0-56872 GCF_050312695.1 Bacillus sp. AF62
ACTTGAAAATAGCAGACAGAGTTGCTTATTGGCAGGTGTAGCGATTTTATTAAAAAGATTTTAAACAGGTTCTTAGGCTGTTAAAAATTTATCATTCAAATATATCAGCCCACTGGTAAAATGAAACTATTATTTTTTTCTGCATTCCAAAATCGAAAACTTACTTGGGGTTTGTATAACATTCAATAAATTTAACCCTGCATTTTCAATTAACTTGGCAAATTCATTTTCCTTTCTAACCCTTCCACCATCGGAACAAACTAAAAATAACAAATCACGAAAAGCTTCTTCTGGTGAAAGCTTCTCATTGTTTGGTACGTTCTCAATAATAATAAGCCTTGAATCATCAGACATAACATCAGATATATTTTTAAGGATTCTTACCACATTTTCATCATCCCAATCATTTAATACTTTACTTATAATATATAAGCTACCGCCTGAAGGAATTTGTTCAAACATACTGCCAGCTACAAATTCACAACGTTTACCAATTTCTGTAGATGCAAAACGATCTTTCGCACTTGATATCGTCTTTGGCAAATCAAATAATACGCCTCTTGCTTCAGGAACTGAATCTAATATCCCTGTTATTAGTTGCCCCATTCCTCCCGCAACATCAACAATAACATCAAATTGTTCAAAAGGATATGAAGACACTAGGGCTGGTAAACTCATTTTAGAATAAATCTCCATAGCTTTATCCATTATTTTCAAATATTCTTGATCATGCTTATTATATTCATACCATTTTTCACCGTACACTGCTTCAAAAGAAGATTTTCCAGTACGAATACTGTAATCCATTTTGAACATAGACTGTACCACTGTTTCATGTAACAAATATTCTACCAATGGTTCAATAGACTTTGGTGTTTTACCAGGTACAAGAGTAGCACCATACTCTGTAACATCATAGTGGGAACTTTCCTCCTGAATTACTAGCCCAATAGATTCTAACACTTTTAATAGCCTACTTAGTGCCGAAGCGTTCAAATGTAATGAGTCAGCTAAAACTTCAATTGAAACCTTCCCATTTTTAAATGCAGAAAAGATTCCTAGTTCTACCGCTGTTCTAACTGCAAGAGAAAACCCTAACCCTGATACCATTTGCATGACCACGGCCTGAGGATATTTTTTTTGCTCTTGAGAATTATCTTTAATTGTATTAGTCATATCGCTAACCCCCGATTAAATTAAGTTTATGCATTTATGATTTCTATGTCTTTTATCACTTTATTTAAATTTTCCATGTATTGATCTAACAGTGTTTCAATTGTTGCTCTGTTATACTGCTTTTGATTGTATTCAACCCTAATATTTAATTTATTCTCTCTTACCAAAGCAATAAATTTCAATTTATAGTTCCAAACCTCCTCATTACTTATGTCTTTCCCACTTGGTAATGAGGATACAGTAAAGTTTTCCGTATTTATGTCCGTATCAAATTCACCCATGTAGTTAAATGAAATCTCCGGTTTTAACGTAAAAGTCATCTCCGATTTATTGCTGCTCAAATATTTTAAAATCCCATGTCCTATCCCTTTATTAGGGATATTATCCAAGTAATCATTAACATAATTTAAAGATGAGCCGATATTTTCGGTTTCGACCAGTTGCAAAGCTACAGGATAGATCACAGATAATCTTCCTACTGTTCTGAAAACATCAATATCTTCACCATAATAATTGCGCCCATGATTTCCTAAATTAACAACAAGTTCATCTCTTCCTATCCATTTTTTCATTGTTAATCCCAAGGCAGTCAAAAATATACTTTCGATTTTTAGATTTCTGTTGGCTTTAATTATTTTTATTGCGTTTTTAGTTTCTTGTTGACCAAACTGTCTATATATCAACTGATTATCTTTTACTCTATTAAGATTAGAATCAAAATCAGTAGGTATTGGCAACATATGAATACTTTCAACTTTGCTCCAATATTCTTTCTCGCGTAACAATTTTTCACTATCCGCATATTTATAAAGATATTTTGACCACTTTAAAAATGAATCTGTTTTATTCGGCAACTTAATATCTTTATTATTTTTTAATTGAGTATATGCAATATTGAAATCTTCCAATATAATTCTCCAGGACACGTGGTCAATAATCATTTGATGAATAATTATTAACAAATGCTCACCATCCATCGCCTTGATTAAAGCTAGTTTCACGAGCGGTCCCTTACCTAATTCCATACTCGATTGTATTTGGTTTACTTTTACTTCCAGATTAATGTTTGACGAATCCACTACATCGATAATATGAAAATCAAATAATTCCCCCTCCAATCCCCTATTTATTTGCACTAGTTCTCCGCTTTTATCTTTGAACATTATTCTTAGAGCATCATGATGTTGAATAATCTTAGTAAAAATCTTCCTAATGTTTTCTTCTCCAAACCCTTCTTTTCTATATAAAATAAAAGAAAGATTTCTATGATTTAATGTTTCTTTATGATGTTCCATTAACCAATTTTGTATAGGTACAAGTCCAGCTTCACTAGTAACTACACTGTTATCAACTACCCAATTTCTATCTTTTATCTTACTAGCTATCCCCTCGATTGTTTGATATTGGAATATATCCTTCACTTCTAGTTTCACGTTATACTTTTCCATTCTGTTAGCAGCTTTAATTGCCTTTATTGAATCACCACCTGAAACAAAAAAGTTATCTCTTATACCAATTTTAGGAATATTGAGTATTTCAGCCCAAACTGTACTTATTATTTCCTCGATATGATTTCTAGGAGCAATATATTGGGTTTCATCATTTATCGATTTCTCAAAATTCGACAATACACTTATATCCACTTTCCCATTGTTTGTAATTGGGATTTCTTCGATAGCCATAATACCTGAAGGAATCATATAATCCGGCAGATATTGCTTTAGATATTCTTTCAAATGAAAAAGTAAATCCTCATCCTTACATACAACATATGCGTAAATAGAATCCTGTCTTACAATCACAACAGCTTCTTTTACTCCTTGAAAAGATAGAATCCTATTTTTAATCTCATCTAGCTCAATCCTAAACCCTCTTATTTTTACTTGACGATCGCTCCTTCCCATGAATTGAATATTACCATTCTCTGTCCATTTCCCTAAATCTCCGGTTTTATACATTTTCACTTCTGGATTAAATACATCTGGAATAAACTTGAAATCAGTTAACTTTTCATTATTACGATATCCTCTTCCTACCCCTTCTCCTCCTATATATATTTCTCCAACGATTCCTTTAGGTACTAGTTTTTTCTTTTCATCAAGTATATAGATTGAGCAATTTTTTATTGGCTTGCCAATTGATATTTCTTTAATAAAGTCAATTGCTTCCGGGTCAATCATATATGTCGTGGCATCAACACAACATTCAGTAGGTCCATACACATTCGTAATATACGGCGGTTTAGTCAGTTTGAAATTATTATAAAAATTTTTAATTTCTTCTATTAATAACGTTTCCCCACCTATGATAAAATGCTTTACCCCTATATCACTATAAGATAATGTCTCAGAGAATAAGCTGATATAGGCTGGTGTACCATCTGATATATCAATCTTATGTTCCTTATAATATACTGCAAGCTTTGTAACATCTTGTCTGGCATCTTCAGGTATAATGTGAAGAGAATGTCCGAGAAGCAGTGCTGAAAAAATTTGTTTTACCGACGCATCAAATGCAAAAGGAGCTAGCAAAGCAACATTCAAATTTGAACCATGCATGTTATAAATTCTTTCATCAAGCGCATTAACTAAATTCACTATACTTTTGTGCTCAATCATAACTCCTTTAGGATATCCAGTTGATCCCGAAGTATATATCACATATGCAAGGCTTTCTGGTACTACTCTATCGCTCAGATTATCACTACTTTCTGAATCTATATCTTCTAAATATAGTTCCTCTATACTATGCTTAACTAGATTTCTTTTTTCACTTTCAGTAAGCAACATGCGGGCACCACTATCTTCTAGCATATACTTAATTCTTTTTTCAGGATAATTTAGATCTAGTGGTAAATAAGCTGCACCAGCTTTTATAATCCCCATTATTCCTGCTACAAAGTTCGTGTTACGATTTGCTATTATTCCAACAACGTCTTCTTTTTGAAGCCCTTTTTTAATGAGTAATCTGGCAATTTGATTTGCTTTCTTATTTAATTCTCTATAAGTTAATGTTCCATCTAATCCCATAACTGCAACATGATTTGGCATCAGTTCTGCCTGTTTCTCAAAAATATCACAGATTGTTCCATTGTTTCGGTTACTTGGTATTAATATATTACTATGACTAGTAATTTCTTTTTTCTCATTTTCATCCAATATATTTATATCACCAATTAAAATATTCTCTTGCGAAACAATACTCTCAAGAATCATAAGGAATCGCTGAGAAAACTTTTCTATAGTATTTCTTTTAAATATTTTCGAAGAATAAGTGAATTCAAATTTAATATCCTCCTGACCAGGAAAAGCCTGAAGCAACAGATCGAATTTAGCTGTTTTATTCTCATAATTATATGGTGTATATTTCAATTTATTAATTTCAATTGTCGGATTGTCCATTAGCTGGAGTACAAACATTACATTGAATAAGGCATTTCTATCTAAGTCTCTGTCAATGTTTAATGCATTAACAAGCTCTTCAAATGGATAATCCTGATTTTCATATGCTTTTAATGCACTATCTTTCACCTGTTCAAGTAGTTCTTTAAAGTTTTTTTCTGCCGAAGGGTGATTTCTTAGTGCAATTGTATTTACAAACATACCTATCATATTTTCAAGTTCTTTATGCTTTCTCCCAGCTATAGGTGAACCAATAATTATATCCTCTTGACCCGAGTGTTTAAATAAAAGCACATTAAATGATGCCATTAAAGTCATAAATAAAGTGACTTTTTCTTTTAAATTAAATTGATTTAGTTTAGATGTAAGCTCTTTTCCTGCAAAAAATGAGAGTCGCGCTCCCTGATCACTCTCATCAGAACCTTTTGAAAAATCTCCTGGTAAATCGAGAATCGGAAGCTCTCCTTTAAATTCATTTAACCAATATTCTTTTTGCTTTTTCATATCATTCGTTTCAAATAATTTATTTTGCCATTTTGCGAAATCTTTAAATTGAATTTTTAATCGCGGTAATGATTGATCCTCATATAAATAGATTAATTCCTTCTGTAATATCGGTATAGATGCTCCGTCCGCTATAATATGCTGTACATCTATCATTAAAAGATGCTTATCACTACTAACTTCCACTAATCCTCCACGTATTAAAGGCGCTTTTTCTAAATTAAAAGGTCGTACAAAATTATTGATTACATGTTCTAGTTCAGTTTCCCTAGCACTATATCTCTCTAAGTGAAAATGAACATTTTCCTCTATCACTTGTATAAGCTTCTCATCCACAAAACCAAAAGAAGTTCTTAGAACTTCGTGCCTTTTAATAAGTTTCCTGAATGCTAATTCTAAGCGTTTTTCATCTAACTGTCCTTCTATCATTAGAAAAAATGGTATATTATATGATGTACTATTATGATTCAACTTATTTAAAATAAAGATTCTCTTTTGTGCTGAAGACACTTCATAATACTCTGCCTCTTCTACCTTTGGAATAGCCATATAATCATTGAGTTCCGTATGACTACTCTTATAATGTCTTTTAATATAACTAGAAAATTTCTCTATATCAGGATATTCAAATAAATTTGCTACTGAAATATTGATGTTCATTCTTTTATTAATTCTATTAATAATTTCAATTGCTATAATTGAGTCGCCACCCATTTCATAGAAATCTGATGTTACATTTATTGGATTTATTCCAAGAGCTTCTCCCCATACTCGTCCGACCATCGTCTCTATCTCTGAATACTGATGATCCTGTCTACCATTAAGACAAATCTTTTCAACTCTATTTTCAATATTAATGTTCTGTTTTTGTTGCACTGGTAATTTTTTGTGTAGATTTACCCAATGTCTTTCACGTAAGAAAGCATATACAGGCATACTAATTTTCGTTCTCTCTTCCCCCTCATATAAACTTTCCCAATCAATATCAATACCTCTTTTATAAAGTTCGCATATTTCATGTAATACCGTCATATCTTTCTTACCACTTTGTTTATAATACTCAATCTTTTGATTCGCAATGTTTTTAAGTTTACGCTCTTCCATATATGAAAGCTTTATTACATTTTGAAAATCAAGCGACACATTTCGTAACTTTTCAATTTTTCTTTTTAAATCTTCCTTATCTTTTACCATTAAGCATATCCTGTACTCCCAGTGCTTTCTACCTGTGTTAGCTGTATAACAAAGATTTGAAAGATTTAAATCAGTTTCTTCAATAACAAAATCCGTATATTTTTCTATTAAATTGTATAACGATTCTTTATTTTTAGCTGAAAGAGTGAATACTTCCATAACCTGTTCTTGGCCTATTTTCTCATCTATTATTGGAGCTTCTTCTAAAACAATGTGACAATTTGTTCCACTGAAGCCAAACGAACTGACCCCCGCTCTTCTAGGCGTTTCATTTTTCTTCCATTTACGTATTCTATCGTTCACATACACAGGTGAAGTCGTAAAATTAATTAAAGGATTAGGTTCATTAAAATTGATACTAGGAGGAAGTACCTGCTCTTTTAATGCCATAACAGCTTTAATCAAGGAAGCCATTCCTGATGCTCCTACAGTATGCCCAATATTAGGTTTTACTGAACCAATACCACAAAACTGCTTTTTATCAGTGTACTTTTTAAAGGCATTTGTTATCCCTTTAATCTCAATTGGATCCCCTAAAATTGTTCCAGTTCCATGAGTTTCAATATATGATATAGTATCTGGACTGATTTTAGCGTTCTCCCAAGCCCGAGAAATTAGTTTTTCTTGTGCATCCGCATTCGGAGCTGTAATTCCATTTGAAGCTCCATCATTATTAATAGCGCTCCCTTTAATAACAGCATATATATTGTCCCTATCTTCAATAGCTTTATTTAGTGGCTTTAATATTATGGCAGAGATACCTTCTCCCCATGCTGTTCCCTTCGCATTTTTATCAAAAATACTTATATGTGCATTTTCTGCTTCTATCTCATTCATCGTACCTATGTTTTCAGGTCGTAAAAATAAATTCACCCCCCCTGCAATAGCCATATTACATTCTCCATTTTTAAGAGCCTCACATGCCAAATGGACTGAAACTAATCCAGAAGAACATGCAGTATCAATAACAAGGCTCGGTCCTTTAAGATTGAAAATATAAGAAGTTCTGCTGGCAAGTATTCCAGGATATGTCCCTGTCATTGCAATCATATCCGCATTTTTTACCAATGAATCATACGAAAACTTTAGATCCCCACTGTGATCATGGCCAACAAAAATACCAGTATTTGATCCATATATTTTATTCCCAGCATATCCTGAATCTTCAATGGCTTGATATACTGTCTCTAAAAATATTCTTTGTTTCGGATCCATAAGCATAGCTTCTCTTGGTGAAATTCTAAAAAATGCTGAATCAAACTTATCAATCTCATCTAAAAATCCGGCTTTAAAATATGAATTCTTATTAGGGTTATTTAATAATGGATCAATATCCATTCTTCTCTGCTGCGGCAAATCCCTAATGCAACAAGTACGATTCAAAATATTATTCCAATACTCCTTTATATTATTGGATTCAGCAAATCTGCCAGAAATACCAATAACGGCTATATCTCTATTACTTTTTTGCGATTTATTTGATAGCTCCTTTAAAATACGTAGAGCCATTTCACTATCCATTTTTTTCTCTTTTACTTGCTCTAAGATATATTTATTTATTATAGAAATATCATCCACGATTTTATCACCCTTATACTGTCTTCTTTATTGAGATACATGTAGTATTATGGTTTATTACAGAACTCCCCCCTTAAAGTAAATTGGCATAATGAGGTTCATCTATTTTTGTATTAAATATTTTCCCATCTTCTTTACACAATACCTGAACCAAATTTCTCGCTTGTAATACAACACTTGGCAATCCGCCTCCAACTTGACTCCAATGCCCTACCATATAAAAATCCTCTAAACCATGAAGTGTTCTTTTTAATTTTTTTTCATGTATAATGGCAGCCATTTGTTTCTCCCAGCCCTGCCAACTTCCATTTCTATTATTTGTATATCTTCTGATTGTATATGGCGTAGAAACATCTACTACATCAATATTTGATTTAATATCTCCGAACCTTTTATCTAATAAATCAATGATTTCATTAGCTATTGCTTTCTTCTCATTCTCATACTTTACACGATTATTTTTCTGCAAAGCCTCCCAATATTCACTTGAGGTCTTTGCATATACCACAATGCTGGTTTTTCCTTTTGGAGCAAAAGAAGGGTTTTTATTATATATTTTTACAAATATATTGTTTACATCCTTACAACCGTGATCATTAAGAGGACGCTCTAATTCCAAACTCATATAGTGTGGGACATTCTCAAATGCTTTTGATACCCCTAATCCTACATAAATTTGTGGCGCACTTGTTTTAAAATTATCATAACAATATTTCAAATCTTCATTCACATATTTTCCCTCTAACATTTCATAAATCGTATTATATCCATCTGCTGCGGAGATAACTAAATCCCCTTTATATGTTTGACCATTTTTCAACTTTATTCCTATTGCTCTATTATCTTCAACTAAAATATTAGCAACTTTTGATTTATAATGTATTTCCCCACCCAAATCAACATATCTTTTCTCTATTATCTTCGCAAATTGTAATGATCCTTCTACAGGATGGCCCGCAGATTTACTATTGGCCCACCCCATAGTTGCTATAAAATAAGATATGGATGTATCGATATTAAACCAAAAAATTCGGCTAAAGTTTTCTCGCACCAAGGGACTTTTAAAGCGTTTGGAAAATTCCTCAATTGTAACCTTTCCCCACTCTTTCATAACTTTCATATAAGGGCCCGCTTTGGCTTTAAACCTTTCAAAATCTGAAAGATCGAACAACTCTGGTGCCTTATCTAAATCCAAATCAACACTAGAAATCACTCGAATAGCATCTGTTAAAACTTTAATTGTTTCTTCATCTTCCGGAGCAACTCTAAGAAACTCTTGTTCTAATTTATCTACATCAGAATACAGTGTAAATGTTGATCCATCTTTAAAATTAACAACTGCAAACTCTTCATCATTAATAAACTCCATATTTTGTATAATGTTTAGTTCCTTCCAAAATTTATGGAATGTATTATTAGGTCCTGAACCGACAAGCCAACTAATACATCCATCAAAATAATAGCCTTTCCTACTCCAACCAGTGCAAAGCCCTCCAGGTAATAATCCCATTTCATAAATCTTTGTTTTATAACCATTCATCTGTAGATAACATCCTGCAGCCATTCCTGCAACACCCGCTCCAATAATAATAGCTGTTTTATTTCCCATATTTACTCTCCCTTTCATCACATTTTTAAAACGCACTTAATTTCCTAATATTTTCAATCCATCTTGTATATCTATATTTCCTTTTTGAAGATCATCAAATAAATCCCTAAGTTCTTTCTCTAAATTATTATCGTTACTTACATTCGTTTCTCCGTTTTTCAAATTATCATTATTACTAATTTCTCTATCAATATATTCCGATAACTCAACAACAGAAGGGTACGTAAAGATATCAGAAATGTCAACCAGATTAGGATATTTTTGATTAATGAGGTTTAATAACTGTGTTGCCATAATTGAGTCTCCACCCATGGCACTAAAACTCTCATATAAGTCTAATTCTGGAATATCTAAAACCATAGAGTACATTTGTGCAATGTTTTTTTCTGTTTCAGAATAGTATTCTCCTTTACCTTTTATTACAACATCACTAGCACTATTCTTTAGAGAACTTTTTTCTGTCTCAACCTTAGTTTTTTTAGATTCTTTTAGTTTATTTTTTACACTTATTGACAGTTCGAAAGGTAATTCATCTGTAGCAACTTCTAATATATCCATATTTAATTTACCTGGTATAACATTTGTTAGGTCATTATCTGCCATTGTATCTAATATACTAAGGGCTTTATTAACCGTTAATAATTTAAAAATGGAAAATTCATCAGTAACTCCATAATCTACAGCTATACCAACTTCATCCCACGCTGGCCAATTTATAGAAATAGTCTTTTTTCCTTTTTTGTTTCTATAATAAGAGAAAGAATCTAAATATGCATTCGCAGCTGTATAATCACCTTGTCCAGCTCCACCAAAAATCGAATTGATTGAAGAGAACAAGATACTAAAATCTATATTTTCGTCTTTGGTTAAGTAATCAATTAACCAAGTTCCACTTATCTTTGGATTTATAACTTCTTCAAAAACAGCCTCCTGTTTTCTAAATATAAATCCTTCACCTGCGACTCCTGCGCAGTGGAATATACCGTTTATTTTTCCGTATTTTTCTTTTATTTCTCTAATAACTTTGCTCATACTACTAAAATCGGAAACTTCACAGCTATAGCACTTTACTTCTGATCCCATTCCCTGAATACTTCTAATTGTCTCTAACTTTCTTGAAAGCTTTTGATTTGAGCCATCATTAATAATATCTTCCCATAATTCCATCTCTGGTAACTTAGAACGATTTAGCAATACTATATTCACTTTATTTTTTCCAGCCAAATATTTTGCGATTTCAAGTCCTATTCCACCAGTTCCACCTGTAATCATATAAACTCCATTTTCCTTAATCTCTAGTCCAGTACCTTGTTTATCATGATTATGTTCAAATATATCTAGCTCACTTATATAACGGATGTTATGCCTAAAGGCAATTTGATAATGTTTGTCTTCACTCTTTATTTCTTCAATGATGGAGGTAATAGCGGTGTGATCATCTATATCTATCGCTCTACATTTTATATTTGAAAACTCTTGTGAAATTACACTGCCTAACCCAAACATTGCAGCCCCCAAAGGATTAATTGTCTTCTCATTCCCAGTTACTTCTGTCACGTTGTTAGAAATTAAAATCAAATCAATATTTCTTTTGACTTTATTAACACTTATACCCCTAACTAAATAAAATAGACTATACAATCCGTTATGTTGTAATTCTTTTAAGTCACTAAAATGAATTGCTTCACCATTAGTCATTGAAGATAAGTGAATGATTTTAGTAATATTTCGTCCCTTTACTTCGTTTATTAAATTAATATAATCGTCTGCCATTCCATTAATAATAAATTGTTGATCATTAATCTTTTCAAAGCGGTTCCCAAATTCTACTTGGATAATATTATGATTATCGTATTGTAGCTCTTTGAGAACTTTTTTATAAATCTCCTGTTTATCTTTGAATACTAATATCGTTTCATTAGTAGTGACATTAACTTTAACTGGGGTTGATCCCTGAACCCACTTTAGATGATAAAACGAACTTTCTTTTTCTAAATTTTCATCAAAAATAGTGTTTAAGCGATTAGCCTTCTTTAATACATAGTCCGTAATCTCCGCAAAAACAACACCCGCAGTATCAATTAATTGTATATTACAAACCTTCGTCTCTTTATTGCTTGATTTCTTTATGACATGTGCATAAAAATGCTGAGGCATCGCTGAATATATCTTCACACTTTTATAAGAAAGTGGGAGGAATGTACTGTCATCGTCATCTTCTCCAATAAATACATTGGCTGCATTATCCAGTAAAGATGGATGTAACAATAAATCTTTTAAGTCCCCTTTAAATTCATCAGATAGTTTCAATTCCACCAATTGTTCATCATGATCCAAGATTACTTCTTTAAAATTTAGCCACCTAGGTCCAAACGTAAATACATTGCTGGTCAATTGCGTATCATCTTTGTATTCAACTTTAATTTTTTCTCTGCTGGCATCCTTTTTCATTAAATTCAAATCAAATATTATTGATTTCATTTCCTTTAATTCATAAGCTTTCCCTTCCGCATGAGTGATCCATTTCTCTCCTTCCTTACTAGCTATGGTGAATCGGACACCCTCTTTTTCTTTCTTTATAATGGTATGAACAACTTTATTTTCATCTTGATGTACCAGTAATGGGGTAAAAAAGATAACATCTCTTAATTCCAAATTGTTATTCCCGAAAAATTCAGAACTTGCCTTTCGCCCCATCTCTAAATAAGTTGTTCCAGGGATTACACTAACTCCCATAATTTTATGATCACTTAACACCCAATCTTTATCCACATTAAATGTTGTAGAATAAATAGTTTCATTCATTGAATCTGCCAAACACTGATCAATCAGAGGATGACTAATATTTTTTTGAATCGGTGTTTCATCTCGTCTATCTTTCACCTCTCCCCAACACTGTATTCTTTCAAATTGATACGTAGGCAAACTAACAGTATTTCTTTTTTCATCTACGTATATCTTTTTCCAATTAACCTTAGCTCCTTTAATATATAAATCACATATTTCTGTAAGATTTAACACTAAATATTCATTACTCTCGTTTGAAATATCTAACAATAAATTATCTACTTTCGTATTCATTTTTCGATGTTCCGATAACGTAATTTCACCTTCATCCATAATTTGCTTTCGATCAGAGCCAATTTTATGATAGCCGAAATATGCTCCTTTCTCTGATATATCATTTAAATTTTGATTACAGAGCAAATCAATTTTTTGTATAAGTTCTTCATAGCTTTTGACTATGATAGCTAACCTATAGCCATAATGACCTCGGCCGGTATTTGCGGTATAACAGATATTCTTTAGACTTTTTTGAGTTCCCTGTTTGAAAAATTCATTATATTTTTTGAGCAATTGAATTAAAGATTTTTCTGTCTTAGCTGATAACGTGAATACTTCAAACGTTAATTTTGAACTTAACTCATCATTTGATTGAATAACCGGTTCTTCTACAACAACATGAGCATTAGTTCCTACAAATCCAAATGAACTGATTCCCGCTCTTCTCGGTACACTACCTCTTGGCCACTTATGCGGCTTATCAGATACAAATACCGGTGACTTAACAAAATTGATCAATGAATTAGGTTCTTTAAAATTAATACTTGGAGGTATTATATTATGTTTCATTGACAAAACAATTTTAATTAAAGACGCTAAACCCGAAACAGCAACAGTATGACCTATATTAGATTTGACAGATCCTATTCCACAAAACTGTATTTTATCTGTATATTTCGAAAATGCGTTAGTAATCCCCTTAACTTCTATAGGATCACCTAATTTTGTACCTGTACCATGCGCCTCAATATACTGAATAGTTTCTGGATTAACCTGTGCATTTTCCCAAGCTTTAATTAGAACTTCTTCCTGCGCTATTGCATTAGGTGCGGTTAAGCCATTAGAAGCTCCATCATTATTGATTGCACTCCCTTTAATGACAGCGTAAATATTATCGCCATCCTGTCTAGCTTTATTTAAGGGCTTCAATATAACAGCAGCTACTCCATCACTAAAAAATGTACCATCTGCATTTTTATCAAAAGCATTTACTTTATCGCTTTTAGATTCCATCATAGATTTTCGAGATGTTTCGAAACGTGGAAAGAACCCTAATGAAATCCCACTAACAATTGCCATTTCACATTCCTTGCTTTTTAAAGCATTACAAGCTAAATGCACCCCTAGTAAACCTGAACTACATGCGGAATCTAAAACCATAGAATTTCCTTTTAAATTCAATAAATAATTTATTCTTCCCGCCATCAAACCAGGCCAATTCCCTGTCATACTTGCAGATTCTAATTCCGTAATGTAACGATACAGAGTATTATTCACATGATCTTTTCCGACAAATAAAGAAGTATTACTTCCGTAAATTTTATCCCCACCATACCCAGCATCCTCAATCGCGGTCCATACGGTCTCCAGCAATACTCTATGAGAAGGATCAATTGCCTTTGCTTCTTTAGGAGAGATACTGAAAAATTCAGCATCAAATTTATCCACATCCTCTAAGTAACCACCAAGCTTCCAGTCATCTGCCTGCTCTTCTGTCAAAAATCCAGATCCAAGAAAATCTGTAAATCCCTTATTATTTACAATAGGTTTAATATATTTAATCATTTCTTCCTGATAATTCACCTTACAATCTAAAGAATTTATTAAGTTATTCCAATATTCTTCTGTATTATTAGCTTTAGGTAGTTTACAAGATATCCCAATAATAGCAATATCCTCACTCTGCATACTTTCACTATTTAATTCTTGAAGCATCTTTTTTGCTTGTTCCTGTGTTATCTTGCGCTGCTTTACCTGTTCTAATATATAGGTTTGAATTACACTCATTTTTTAATCACTCCTACATAAATTTTTTGTATTAATTCATTTTTGTTATTAGGGGCAAACCGTCGATTCTGACCTTTGCGGCGAATAGAACCACTATATTTCTGTGGTTCTTAATATTCAATTACATAAAATCCCAAAGCAAATATTTCTTTGAGCAGTGCTAAGAAATGGCACTTCATCTGCCTTCACACTTCCGAATATTATTCCAAAAAATAAACCCTTTTTATGGCTGTCTTGGTTGTGAAAAAAAGAACCTTCTTTTTTTCACAACCAAGACGTCTTTCTATGATTTTTGTCCTGAATATATCAGTTTATTTGCCTCACCTACTTCCAACTCACCGGAAGCTAATTTACTCAAAATAGCATCAATATCATCTTCTTTATGATTATCCTCAAAAATTTGGCTAGGTACACAATCATCATCATTTTTTAATTCAGATTCAATATAAGATGCCATTTCACGAATTGATGGGTAGGTAAAAATATCTGATACATCGATCAGTGATGGGAATTCTTTTTCTATTTCCTTCATCAAATAGATAGCCGATATTGAATCCCCTCCTAAATCGTAAAATTTATCATCGATACCGATTTGCTCTAATCCTAAAACTTTTATCCAAACCTTTAAAATCTTATTTTCTATACTGTTATAATCAATATGATTAACCTGTACAAAATTCATTTCTTCACTGATTTTATCTTTTGAGACTGTTTGATCTATGCGTTGTAAAATATCTGAAGATATCTGAAATTTAATCAAGCCTTTATGAACACCAAGTACTTTATAATCAATTTCTCCAATAATAACTTTTGAAATTTCCTTTTGTATGATTTCATCAAATGTATATATTGCTTCAATAGAGTTAATAGTCTTAAACCCATTATTATCCTTATGCTCTTCTTTACGCTTATCAATATATTCAGCGAGCATCCCTACATCATTCCAACCACACCAATTAATAGTCAATGTCTTTTGTTCAGGGGCTACTAGACTCCTAAATTCCTCAAATGAATCCATGTAAGCATTGGCTGCCACATAATCAGCTTGTCCCACACTGCCTCCCAATGACGTGATGGATGAAAACATAATAAAAAAGTCCAATTGATCATCTTTTGTAAGTTGATTCATTATCCATGTTCCATGAATTTTGGGTTTAATTACATTATCAAATACTTCTTTCTCTTTTCTAAAAATAAACCCCTCTCCAGAAACACCAGCCCCATGTATAACACCGTCTATTTTATTGAATTTTTTCCTTATCTCTCTAAATACTTCTTTTATTTCATTTTCATTCGCAACATTCGCTTTATAACATTCAACTCTCGAACCACTCTCTTGTATTTCATTAATAGCTTTGATTTTATAAGCAATCTTACTTTCCTCAATCGCCTTTGCTGACAAACCAGAACGCCCAATTAAAATTAAATTAACATTTTCCTTGGACGATATATATTTGGCCATTTCTAAGCCTATTCCACCCATGCCACCAGTAATAACATAGACGCCATCTTTCTTAAATTCCACTTTCTCTTCTGGAAGAGCTTTTATATCAACATTTTGCAATTCTTGAACATATTTATCTTTATCTCTGTATGCAACCAGTTCTACTTGTTTTTTTGAGTTTATTTCAGTAATACAATCCTCCACGCAAATCTTATCATCTATATCAATACATCTCACACTTAGTTTTGGATATTCCTTTTCTATGACCTTTCCAAAACCAAAGAAAGCTGCATTATGTGGTTTTATTTTAAATTCTTCACCATTAACCCGATGCGCGAAATCGGTGAATAACAATAGTTCTATACTATTTTTCGTATTCTTAATTATTGACTTAGTTAAATAAAATAAGCTGTCTAATCCTATAGATAGTTTTTTCTGAAGTTGTAGTAGCTCTTCATCTGTTTCATTATTGATTGTCATTAAATGAATAATTTGAGTAATATTTTCATTTGCTATAGCTTCAAATAATTTGTCGTAATCCTCTTGTTCTCCACGAATTGTATACTTCCAATTACTAATCTTAGAAAAGCGCTTCCCTGGCTCTACTTCAATAACAGATTTCCCATCCACTCTTAATTGCTTTGCAATCTTGTTAGATAATTCCCCTTCATTTTTAAATAATAAAATATTACGATTATCATATTTCTTTTCAAATGTGTAGTCTTTCTTACTTACCCATGCTAACTTATGATACATTTGCTTGCTTTTATCTATTTTTTCTGTGGAACCATGAACTTTCTTTACAATATAATTACTTATTTCCCCAAATACCTCTCCAACCTCATTTAATAGCAATATATCAAATTTACCAGTTTCCTCATTATCGTTAGTTTTCTTTGTTATATAGCTATAAAACTTTTTAGGCGTAGATCCAAAGATTCGAAAGTTTTTATAATAATAAGGCAAATAGCTTTCATCATTTATCGTAAAAGTAGCTGCATTTACAGCACAATCCATCATGGCAGGATGCAAACTATAGTAATCAAAATCGTTCTGATACTCTTTCTTAATTTCTAGTTCGCATAACACTCCTTCATTATTCCTGTAGATTGCATTGGTGCATTTCCACCTATCACCAACGCTTACTATACTTTCTGACCTGTTTGTATCTTCTATAAAATAAACAGATTCATAGTCTTTTTGGTTTACATCTACTAAACTACGATTATTTTTCTGAATGATGTAAACAGATTCATAGTTCTTTTTTAAAACTTCAATATCATATTTTTTGGGCCTCTCTTTTACTTCCTTAACAATTAACGCTTCTGCATGCTTGACCCATTCCCCTTCTCCTAACTTACTTACAACACTAAATTCTAACATATCCTCTTTTATATTTATAATTGTATGGACTTCTCTTGTTTCCACATCTTTTACTTGCAAAAGGTATGGAAACATTACGTTCTTTAAAACAATGTTCCATGAATCACCAAAATATCTTTTTCCAATTTCTCTTGCTGTGTCTATATATGTAGTACCAGGAACAACATAATAATTGTCCACTTTATGCTCATTCAAAATCCAATAATCTTTAACATTTAAATGTGACACATAGACTTCCATATTAAATGATTGTAAAGCAAGATTATTTATTAAAGGATGTTTATCTTTCTTGTTAGATATTGAATTACTCTTTTCTTTTAAATCTATCCACATTCTTTTTCCATCAAAAGAATAAGTAGGTAAGCTCACTTTTCGGAAATTAAATTTCCGATATAGTTCTTCAAAATTAACATCTGCTCCATTACAATACAATTCACTTAAAAACTGTAAATCAGATTTGTTAATATGAGTGACATCTTTTCTTATTCTATTAATTATCCTCTTTATCTCATGGCTTGTATGCGACTCATTAATATGAGTTGAAAAAATGTTCCTCCCTATAAACCTGGTATTTTTTTCAATAATTTGAAAATAAATATCTTTATCCAAATATGTTTTCCATTCCGATCGAACTAATAATTCTAGTTTTTCTAACAATTCTTCTTTTGTTTTTATAATAAGGGCAATTCTAAATTTATTAGCTAGCCTTCCAGTATTCATCGTATAACAAATGTCATGTAATTTAACTTCTTTTTCTTCCCCTAAAAATTCGATATAACTGTTTAGTAAATTGAATAATGACTTTTTTGTTCTTGCTGATACTGTAAAAATATTTTCAGAAAAAACAGTTTCTTCACGTTGTTCAATTTTAGGTGGTTCTTCTAAAATGACATGACAGTTGGTTCCGCTTAAACCAAAACTACTAACACCACATCGATATACTCCATCATTATTAGTCCAATCCAGCACTCTATCATTTACATAAACAGGCGACTCATGAAAATTAATATTTCTATTTGGAACTTTAAAATTTAAGCTTGGGGGAATTTTTTTATGTTTTAATGCCATGACTGCTTTAATTAAACCTGCTAATCCTGCCAAACTATCCAAGTGACCAATATTGGTTTTTACAGAACTAATCGCGCAAAACTGTTTACGATCTGTAAATTTGCTGAAAGCCTGTTGTATCGCACTTACTTCTATTGGATCACCCAATTTAGTGCCTGTACCATGAGCCTCTATATATGTAATCGTTTTAGGATCTATATGTGCATCCTTCCAGGCATCTAAAATAACATTCTCCTGTGCAGCTACATTAGGAGCTGTGATTCCCACTGAACTACCATCCTGATTAATTGCACTTCCTTTAATAACTGCATAAATTTGATCTTTATCAAGAATTGCCTTATTCAGCGGTTTAAGCAGAATTGCAGCCACACCCTCGCCACTATTTGTTCCATCAGCCTTATCATCGAATGTTTTTACAAGTGAATCAGACGATGTAATACCAATATTCCATTCATTCTCTTTTTCTGTTTTAGGAAAAATCTTTATATTTACTCCTCCAACTAAAGCTGTATCACAATCACGATTTCTTAAAGCCTGACATGCGGTATGGAGTGTAACAAGTGATGAAGAACAAGCTGTATCAATTACCATAGTAGGGCCTTTAAAATCCAATATATATGCTAATCTACTTGCAATAACCGACTTAATATTACCCGCAGTTGCTAAACCTAATAATGATTGATCTCCCTTTTCAATTAGCTTAAAATACTCATTTGATCCATCACTACTTAGCCCTACATATATTCCTGTCTTGGTTCCACATAATTTGCCGCCTCCATAGCCCGCGTCTTCCAAAGCATTCCATGCTGTTTCGACAAATAATCTTTGTCTAGGATCAATTAACTTAGCCTCATTAGGAATTATTTCAAAAAAATCACAATCAAATTTATTAATTTCATCTAAATAGGCTATTTTTGTGTAGTTCACATCTTTATTTTTATTTTTAGCACCACTGTATTCTAAATAATTATCAGCGTCTTCTTTTCTGTTTATCGGAATATCCCTGATTAATTCTTCTCCGTTTATTAATAGATCCCAATAAGCATTTAAATTATTAGCCTTGCCAAATTTACCAGAAATCCCTATAATTGCAACATCATTTTCAGAAATATTATTAATTCCAATAACTTCTTTCCTCTGCTTCTCTTTAATTCCTAATTTATCATTTTTAAAAGCAGCAGCCTTTAAATCACTTAAACTTATAAAATCTGTTTTCATCTTCTCACCTCACTAATAGTAAGCAAAATTTGGTATCTTAAATTAAATTTCAAAGTTCTCAAAATAGTGTTTTGTATTTGTTTCGTCAAACAATTGATTAAATCTTTCCTGTTGTTCATCTTTAGGAGTTCCTTTAGTTTGAAATACTGATTTTAGCATTTCTACAGCCATTTGCATTTGATCTATTGTAGGCATTTTGTTAGTTGCCTCTAGTTCAGTTTGAAGCATCGCAATTTTTTCATAAGGCTCAATAACACCTCTAGTGTATTCTTCATTATTCCAATTATTATTTTTAGTAGCCACCGCTATCCCCAAACTTCTTGAAATAATAGAATACCTGTTTTTTCGATGAGAGACTTCTTTTGCAAAGATTTCTTCCTTCATTTCTTTTATATCTTCTTCTTTGTCATAACTGTATGCTCCAATATTTGATATATTGTTTCTTACAAGATTCCTTAGCGTGGCCTTAGGGCCAAATTCAATCACGTTATCTAATTGTTGTTGCTCCAAGTATTTCATTATTGCATACCAATTCACAGGTTTTACAATCTGTTTCCCTAAAATGTCCAATATTTGATCCTTATCTTCATAAGGCAACGCCGTAACATTTGATAAGACCTTATATTTAGGATCTTTAAAGGCGTATCTATTCAACTCATTTTTAAATTTACCAGCCGCTAATTCCATTATCGGTGAGTGGAAGGCAGCACTAACATTTAATTTGAAAATTTCTGCACCTTTACTCTTCAGCTCTTCACAAACCTGTGCAACAGCCTCTGCTTCCCCTGATACCACAACATCTTTTTCTCCATTGTAATTTGATATACCGATAACCCTTCCACTTGAAGAAATTTTATAACTTTCTTCTTCTACAATTTTTTCATCTATATTTCTAATAACAGCCATAGCTCCTAATCCATCATTTGCGGTTTCTTTCATAAACATACCTCTGGCTCTTACAAGCTTTACAGCATCTGAAAAATCAATGACACCCGCACATACCAAAGCAGTATATTCTCCCAAGCTATGTCCCGCTAAATAATGAGGTTCTTCCCCTATCTCTTCCATGTAAACTCGGAATTGAGCCATACTAGTTGTAAGTATTGCAGGTTGTGTATTTTCAGTCTGAGAAAGTTCATTAGCGTTGCCTTCAAAACATAATTTTCCAAGGTCGAACCCTAATACTTCACTTGCCTCATCATAAGTTTCCTTTGCAATAGCGAAATTATTATATAAATTTTTGCCCATTCCTATATATTGAGATCCTTGTCCTGAAAATAAAAAACCTAATTTTGGCATGTTAAAGCCTCCATCTATCTTATTTTTAATAATTAATTTAACTTAGCGAAGTTAACCTTACACTTTGATTACCTCTCATATAAAAATGCAAGATTAACTTTGCCTCATTCTTACATTTATATTGAACCACTTACTGTACTTTGTGTTATAACTTGAATCAGCTTAATATAGTTGTAAAATAAATCCTTAATTTTACTTTGATTCAGTTTTTGGTCATTATATATACATATAATTTCTACTTCACTATGTCCCTCATGAATTTCAAACACTAAATCGTAAGTCCTTAAATAATTAACATTTGAATTGTTCGATACTCTAAACAATGGAAAAATACAATGATCAATTACTGAATCAAATAATTCACTTGGAGAATCGATAGAATACTGTTGAGGTTTTGCTACATTTCCAATTTTATCTTTGATAGTTCTTATAATGTCATAAAAATTTTCTACCCCTGATACATCAACAGATATTTGACTTATTTGTTCTTCCCCTTGATTATCCAGCTGAATAGTAACAAGGTTTTTTCCACACGTATCAGCTAATAGGAACACATAACATGCTAATAACAGATGGTATATTTCATAATTATCACCACAAATCCCCAGTAATCCTGAATACTCATCTTCTGTTAATTTAAATTTCAAAAGAGGTTCTTCGTTTAAACAATCTTCCAACCAAAAATATTCTAAAGGTAATTCAATTGGCGTTATATCTTTGGCTACTGAAGTCGATATTTCTTCAAACTTCTCAATAGATTCAATGAATTGTGCCAATCTGTATATAGTTGGATGTGCAAAAATATCAGTAATTTGAATTTTTTTAGGATACAGTTTTTTAATTTCATTATGCATAGCTACAATTTTGATAGAATTGCCTCCTGCCTCAAAGAAATTATCATGGATTCCAACTTTTTTAATATTCAAAATACCAATCCATATATTCCTAATATCCCTCTGAATATCAGTCACCACTTCTTCGTAATTACTATTTAACTCTGGACGATTACGAGTAGGTTCAGGCAACGCTTTTCGATTTAATTTTCCATTTGTGGTCAACGGAATTTCATCAATCTCCATGTATATCTGCGGAATCATATACGTAGGCAGCATAGACGATAAATATTTAATTAATTCTGATGTATTGATTTTTTCTTTCGCTACATAATACAGCACTAATTCTTGTACCTCAAATGAATTTGTTTTGCCAACTGCTATGCATTCCTTGATCTTTCCATATTGATTTGCGACATTTTCAATTTCACCTAATTCTATTCGATATCCTCTAATTTTCACTTGATTGTCTATTCTTCCGATAATATCTAGTTCTTCATTAGGTAACCACCTAGCCAGATCTCCCGTTTTATACATTTTTCCTACATTAACAAATGAGTTTTCCACAAATTTTTTTACAGTTAATTCTTCTTTATTTAAATAACCTCTGGCCAGACCGTCTCCAGCAATACATAATTCACCTACACTTCCCATAGGCACTGTATTCCCAACGTCATCAATAATATAAACCTGCGTATTCGCAATAGGTTTCCCTATATTTATACTATTTTCTTTGGTTAAATCTTTTATAGTCGACCATATAGTAGTTTCAGTTGGGCCGTACATATTATAAATTTTGGAGTTTGTACACTCTTTAAGTTGATAAAGTAAATCATGAGGAAAAGCCTCTCCTCCTACCATTATCAAATTCAATTTTTCAAAACATTCTTTGCTATTACTACTGTTTAACATTAATTTTAATCTAGAAGGAGTAAGTTGGATTGTATTTACTTCCGAATCAACAATAACTTTATTTAATAGATAAGGATCTTTTTGCTCCGTCTCATTGGCAATGACTACTTCCCCCCCCTTGATTAAAGGCAAAATCGTCTCTAAACCAAAAATATCAAAAGAACATGTAGTCACCGCAAGGATTACATTATTATAGGTAAAGTCAATTCGTTCTGTTATTCCCTTAATAAAATTATGAAACGCTCGATGCTCGATGGCTACTCCTTTGGGCTTCCCAGTAGATCCTGAAGTATAAATTACATAAGCTAAATCCTCAGCTTTATTTATTTTATCTACATTAGAATCCATTTGATATTCTAACTCCTGTGAATCAATACTAATAATTGATCCAGTAAAGCTCAAATGATTCGAAAGGTTCTCTTCTGTTAAAAGTAAACTTCCTTTACTGTCTTCCAACATATAGTCAATTCTGTCTACAGGATATTCTGGATCTAACGGTAAGTAACACCCTCCAGCTTTTAATATCCCTAAAATCCCTATAATAAGATTAAAAGATCTTCTTACTAAGATAGGAACAACAGTATTTTCCTTCACATCATTTCTTCGCAAAATTCGTGCTAATTTATTCGCCTTTTTATTTAACTCATTGTAAGTCAGGGATTCTCCATTAAATTCTAAAGCAATTGCTGTCGGCGTTCTTTCAACTTGTTCTTCAAATAACTCTTGAATAGTCTTTTCTTTTGAATATATTACTTCTGTATCATTAAATTCCCGCAATAACTTATTCCGTTCTACACCACTTACCATATCAATATCTGATACTTTCACTTCTTGATTAAAAGCTAAATGATTTAAAACATTCACTAGATTCTGAAGTATCGCACTTATTACTTCTTTACTATAAATATTGTTATTATATGTTATTTTCATATTTAACTCATTGCCAGGTATGATTAGAAGCTCTAAATTATAATTCGTTTGTTCAAACCCCGAAGTAGCAGTTATTTTTAATTCTGATTCATAATTGCTATGAAAACTTGCTAGATTCATATCAAGTGGATAATTCTCATATACCACTACATGATTGATAAGTTTATTCTTCATATTGGTCAGCGCCTGTACCTCTGCTAATGAACAATAACTGTATGTATTAGCTTCAATAAAATCTTTATTTATTTTTTTAGCAAGTTCAATAAAAGATGTAGTATCTTTTATTCTTAGCCTTATAGGCACAGCATTAATAAATAAGCCAACCATATTTTCAATACCATTAATCTCACTTGGTCTACCCGAAACAACTGAACCAAATACAACATCATTTGTATTATTATACTTTTGCAACAACACACCCCAAGCTGTTTGTATAATTGAACTTAAGGTAATACTATTTGTTTCTGCTAAATTTTTTAATTTGGCTGTTATTGTTTCAGTAAGCGATATTCGCTCTTGTCTACGTTTATATTTATCAACCTTTAAGCGGTGTTCTGGAAACACTATCTCTTGTTCGTATGCATGAAGATAATTTTTCCAATACTCTAATGCGACTACTTTATCCTGTTGATCAAGCCATTGTAAGTACCTGCTATATGATACAGTTTTTTCTATCGGAATTTCTTTTCCTTTAACAAATGCTTTATAATTATCCATTATTTCTTTAAGTATGATTCCAATACTCCAGCCATCCATAATGATATGGTGAAAACTATATATTATTTTAAATATGTTGTTTTGAACCTTTATCACTGATACTCGAATTAGAGAGTCTTTTGTCAATTGAAAGCGAGTGTTTCGATCCCTTATTTTAAATTGCTCTATATAATTTTCTTTTGTTTCGATATCCCAGTGACTTATATCCTCATAATGTATTTTAATCTTCCTTTTTCTTAAAACCGCTTGCTTAAACACACTAATATCCTCATAGAAAAATACCGTTCTTAATATTTCATATTTCTCTATAATTTTATTTAATATGCTATTAAGAATTTCCACATCAACTATTCCTTCAATAGTCAGTTCACTCTGCTCCAAATAGGCACTTGAATCTTTTTCAATAATAGAGTTATACAACATACCTTCCTGCATTGGGGAAAGAGAATGGATCTTCTCAATTGCCTTACCACATGCAGTTATTTTTTTCAAATTCACTAAATCTAAATCTGGATCGCCATAATCCCATGGAGTTTTTTCAGCTACTTTCTTGTTCTCACAATGCTCTATCACTTCACTTAAGCTAGTTTTATAAACATTTGTTAATTCTTCTATTGTTTCCCACTTATATTCCTTCGTATTGTAGCTAAATATGAATCTTAACTGTCCTTCAATAACGAGACCATTGATCTCAATACTATGTGATTTTTTATTTTCCCTTGAAATGCTAATACCAGTTGGGATATTAGAATAGCGAAACAGACCATCGCTTTCTTCCTGACTAAATTCACCAAGATAATTAAAACTAATTTCTGGTTTTGACTTAAAATAGATACCTTTTTCAACGTTTGATAAATATTTAAGAATTCCATACCCTATTCCTTTGTTAGGAATATGTCTTAATGTCTCCTTTGTTAGTTTAATTGAATACGAGAGGTTATCGCTATAGCTCATATCCAAAGTAACTGGATATACTGAAGTGAACCAGCCTATTGTTCTATTTATCGAAACATCTTTTAAAATATCCTCTCTCCCATGTCCTTCAAGACTCACACACACTTTGTCCATTCCACACCATTTATTTACAGCCAATCCTAATGAGCAAAGCAGTATATCATTAATATGTGTATTATATGCTGCATTTGTTTTCCTCAAGAGTTTCTCTGTTTGTTCTTTTGTAAAGTTTATGCTAATCTCTTGACTCTCTTCATATAAGCTTTCACATTCAGAAAAATCTTTTGGTAGCGTCTCAAATGGTATGCTCTCCAACGCTTTCCAATAGTCTAATTCTTTCTGAATTTCTTTGCCCTTTGCAAATTCATTGAGCTTTTGAGTCCATTCTTTAAAGGCTGTAGTTTTTTGAGGTAATTTTACCTCTTCCTCATTTTCTATTTTTAAATACAGTGTTTCTAAATCTTCCAACAATATTCTCCACGATAGCCCATCAATAACCATATGATGAATTGCTACAAGTAAGTGATCTCCTGTTTTAGTCTTAAATAAACCTAGTTTTATTAAGATGCCATCTTCTAAACTCATTCCTTTTTGAATTTCACTAGATAACATTTCAATACTTCTTTCAGGATTTTCATCTCCTCTTACATCATATAACTCTAAGCTAAATGCATCTTCAGCTTGCTCAATACCTCTATTCCATTGCTTAAATTCATCATTTTCTTTTATATACATCATTCTTAAGGCATCATGGTGTTTTACTATTTCCAAGAATGACTTTCTTAATATTTTTTCATTGATGCCATCTTGCTTGTAAAACATAAAAGCTTGATTATAATGATTTTTTTGTGAAAATTCTTGTTCAATAAACCATTTTTGAATCGGAACCAATTCAGCTTTACCTTCAATTGCCGACTGATCAACCTGGATATCATCTAATTTAATATGTTCACGTAATTCTTTAATTCGAGGAAATTGCATTAAGTCTTTTACCTCGAGTCTCAAGTGATATTTCCGAAGTTCCGATACGATTAATATTGACTTTATTGAATCTCCTCCGATTTCATAATAATTATAGTTAATACCTATCGGATCTATTCCTAGAACTTTCTCCCAAACTTTCACTAAAATTTCTTCTATTTTATCTCTTGGTTCTTCGTATTTTGATTCTATTAATTCTGCTACGTCAATGACAGGAAGCGCCTTTGTATCTATTTTTCCATTTGAACTTAAAGGCATCTTGTCAATTTGAATAATGTAACTTGGTACCATGTACATTGGAAGTTCCCTGGTTAATTTTTCTTTAATCTTTGAAGCTTCCACTTTTTTATTAGACGTTATATAACTACAGAGAAACATATTCTTATTTTGATCTTTTTTTGCCATAACTACAGCTTCTTTAACATCTTTGATCTTTAAAAGCTGATTTTCTATTTCTCCGATTTCTATTCTATAACCCCTTATTTTAACTTGATTGTCCATTCTCCCTAGGTATTCCATATTACCATCTGGTACCCACTTCACTACATCTCCAGTTTTGTATATTTTACTATCGGGTTCAAATGGGTTATCCAAGAATTTCGCCGCTGTTAACTCTTCTCTATTTATATATCCGCTTGCAAGCCCATCACCGCTTACACATAATTCTCCGGCTACGCCAATTGGAAGTAGCTCCATGTTCTTCCCTAAAACATATAGTTTTGTGTTATCTGCGGGCACACCAATCGAAACTGAAATTCCCTTATCTTTTTCAACATTATATTTATAGATCATACATCCTACCGTTGCCTCTGTCGGTCCATACTCATTGTATATATCTATATTCTCATTGAATGCTCGATATATCTTTTCGGCCTGTTCTACTTTTAGCTCTTCCCCACCAACTATTAATTTCTTTATTTTTGATTTTGATAAATCCATATTTTCCAACAATCTTAAATGCGTTGGTGTTAATTTTATAATATCAATTTTATTTTCCTCTATTATTCTTCTTATCAGTAGCGCTTTATCTGTCCCCTCATACACAACAATCTTGTTTCCTGTAACAAGCGGCGTGTACAGAGAAGTTACTGTTAAGTCAAACGCTATTGAAGAATATAATGGAAAATCAAATTTACCATCATTTACATAGCTCTTTTTTGCCCAATAAATATAATTAACAACTCCCTTATGTTTAACCATCACTCCCTTTGGGGCTCCCGTAGTTCCAGAAGTATAAATTACATAGGCTAATTGATTTGGCTGATTACTATTCAGTAAATTGCTCTTTTCTTGTTCATATAATGAACGATTTTTTAAATTTATCACCTTACCACTGTACATAACGTCTTTTGCTAATTGATTTTTCACTAAAAGTATAGAAGCTCTACTATCATCTAACATGTAACTTATTCTGTCATTTGGATACTCCGGATCTACGGGTAAATATGCTCCCCCTGCCTTTAGTATTCCTAAAATCCCTATAATCATTTCCAAAGACCGATCTACCATAATTGCTACTATATCTTTTTCTGTTACTCCTTCCTTCCTTAATACTCTAGCTAAACTATTCGATTTTTCATTCAATTCCCTGTATGTCAATTTTTCACTATCACATACTACAGCTATATGCTCCGGTGTCTTTTCCACCTGTTCCTCAAATAATTGATGTATAGTCTTATCCTTCGGATATTCAACAGCCGAATCGTTAAATACATTAAGTAATTTGTATTTCTCCTTCTCACTAATCATTTCTAACCTATATAAAGCCACTTCTAATTTTGATGCTACATTATGCAGGAGATTAGTATAATGCTCTCCCATTCTTTCAGCCGTTTCTCTTTTAAATAATTTACTACAGTATTCTAAATTAAATGTAATATGTTCATTGACCTCTACGGCAGTTAATGTTAAATCAAATTTTGATATATTGATTTCTGATTCCAGTAATTTCAACTCACCAATTTCTTCATTTCCACCAAATCCATAATCCATACTTTCAAATGTAAACATAACATCAATTAATGGATTCCTACTTGCATCTCTTTTTAATGCCAGTTTTTGAGTTAAATTTTCAAATTGATAATCCGTATTATCAAAGTCCTTTAGAGTATTATATTTAACTTCTTCTAAGAACTCTCTGAATGTTTTATAGGATTCCGGAAAATTCCTTAAAGCAACCGTATTAACAAACATTCCCACAGTGTTCTCAAGATCTGCATAGGATCTCCCAGACTCTGCTGTTCCTACAATAATATCTTCTTGATTACTGTATTTTGACAACATCACATTGTATACCGCCAGTAATACCATATATAATGTTGTTCCCGTTTCTTTTGCTATTGTTCTAAGTTTTGCTGTTAACATCTTGTCTATAGTAAAGTTTATTCTACTTCCCTCGAAACTTTTTACTCTCGGTCTTTCATAATCTGTTTCAATATTTAATATAGGAAGTTCACCATTTAATCGATTTAACCAATATTGCTCTTGTTTTATGCTTGTCTCTTGGTTAAGGGGATCAGTTTGCCATTCTGAATAATCCTTATATTGCAGTACTGGTTTTTCTAGTTTTTCCCCTTTGTAAAGCTTCTTAAATTCTTTCCTTATTAACCCTACAGATACTCCATCTGCCGCTATGTGATGAACATCTAATAGTATTATATTCTTATTTTCATATGTTATAAGACTGCATCTAATCAATGGTGCTCGTGTTAAATCAAATGGTTTAATAAACCTTTTCATATACAACAAAGCTTCTTTTTTCTGTAATTTTTTATAATTAAATTCTAGATTCCATTTATCATGAACTCGTTGTACTAGTTCCCCATCCACTACATGAAAACTTGTTCTTAACGCTTCGTGTCTTCTAACGATTTCATTTAATACTTCTTCGACTTTACATATATCTAATTCTTCAGTCAGTTCAATCATAATCGGCAAATTATAAACTATACTATGTTTATCTGTTTCCCAAAGGGCAAACATTCTTTTTTCTGCCGAAGATACTTTATAATATTTTTTATTTTCCGCTTTATTTATTACCGTATAATGTTTTTTATCTTTCTTTTGTATAAGTTCACTTAACTGTTTAATTGTAGAATTTTCAAACACTTCTTTAATTCTTACTTCTACACCCAACCCTTTTCTAATACGCGAAATTACCATCGATACTTTTAAAGAGTGTCCCCCTAAGTCAAAGAAATCATCATTTGTTCCTATCCGCTCTCTCCCCAATGCGGTTTCCCATATAGCGACAAGCTTTTTTTCCGTATCATTTTTTGGGGCCTCATATTGTAAGTTCGTATTATGGCTTATATCTGGTGTAGGTAGTGCTCTTTTATCTATTTTCCCGTTTTCTGTAAGTGGGAATTTATCCAAATTGAAAAAATATGTAGGAATCATATATTCTGGAAGTGAACTCCTTAAAAATTCCCTTAATTTATTTTTTAGAATTTCCTTTTCTGAAGTATAATAAGCACAAATATATTTATCACCATTCTCATCATTCCTAGTAATAACAACAGTTTCTTTAATTTCTTTATATTTCTGCAATTTATTTTCAATTTCTCCAAGTTCAATTCTAAAGCCGCGAATTTTTACTTGATGATCTAAACGACCAATAAATTCAATATTACCGTCTGGCAAATAACGTACTAAATCCCCTGTTTTATAAAGCCGTGCTTTAGGCTCTTTATTGAATGGATGTGGTATAAAACGCTCTCTTGTTAAATCTGGAAGGCGCCAATACTCACGTGCCAATCCATCTCCTCCAATATACATCTCTCCTGGAACACCTGGAGGCACAGGATTTAAATGAGAATCTAAAATGAAAACCTCTGTATTGGCAATTGGACGCCCAATTGGAAGTGTACCACCATTCCACCCCTGAGGAACCGAGAAACAACAAGTAAATGTCGTTCCTTCAGTTGGGCCGTATCCATTGATTACTTGAACATTACCTAATTCCAATACTTTTCGCACATGTGGAACCGAAACCACATCTCCCCCAACTAATAATTGGTGTAATTCAGTTAACGCTTTTAGTTGCTGATCAACAACCAACGAGAAAAGTCCAGCCGTTAACCATAGGGTAGTGACCCGGTACTTTTTAATAGCTTTAGCAATATCTTCAACTGTTGGTGTTTCTGCTGACATTACTGCTAAACATCCTCCATTTAACAAACTGCCCCATATTTCAAATGTAGAAGCATCAAAAGCAACTGGTGCCAGCTGTAAGAACGTTTTATCTTCATCCAATTCAGCAAAATCATTTCCTTTTACTAGTCGCACAACACCTCGGTGAATAATACTGACTCCTTTTGGTTTTCCAGTTGAACCTGAGGTATACATAACATAAGCCAAGTCATCTCCTGAACCAGAATGGTTAAGGTTTGAACCACTCATGCTATCAATCTGCTCTCTAACTTTATCTACACATATAACTGTTACCGGTACTTCAGGAAGCACCGATAATAATTCCTCATGAGTAAGAAGCAAGGATACATCAGAATCCTCTAATAAATATGACAGCCTTTGCTCTGGATAATGAGAGTCTAGTGGTACATAAGCTCCACCTAATTTCAGAATCGCGAGAATGCCAATATATAAGTCAACGGAACGTTCCATTGATATACCAATGAGATCTCCCTTTCTCACTCCACATTCGCTGAGATAACGTGCAAGTTGGTTCGCACGATGATTAAGTTCTGCATAGCAAAGTTGATAATCCTCTAATATTAACGCCGTTTTTTCTGGTGTTCTTTTAACCTGCTGCTCAAATAGCTCATGAATCGTTTGATTTTGCGGATATTGTTTTTTTCTATAGGGTAACTTCGTAAATTGCATTTTTTCGTTCGAAAATATATTTACATCTTTCACTGCCATATCGATATGATTTAACAATAATTCCAGTATATCCAAAAAATGTAAAGATAGTTTATTTATAGTTTCTTTCCTATATAAAGACTCATTGTAGTGAATGCTAGCTTCTATATGATGTTCCGTTTTCATAAACGAAAAAATAGTATTATATACAGACTGTTCTATACAAACGCTTTCTTGAATATTTTCAAGCACAATCATTACATCAAATGGTAGAACCCCCTTACTACATTCTTGTTCTAAATAAGAGAACACTTTATAATTAGGTTGTTCAATTGCTTTATTTATTGTTTGCTCTACCTTATGTAATAACTCTTTAATCAAATCATCATCATTTATTTGGTTTCTTAATACTAAAGCCTTATTACCATATTCATCCTCATTATTTTTTTTATAAGAAGGAGTGCTAATTATAATATCATTACTTCTTGTATACTTATTTATTAACAACATCAGTACTGTCGAAAAAACACTATGTAATTTTTCATCCGATTCTTTAATAATTTCATTTAATTTGTAATTTAGTCTACTTGTAATTTGAAATTTAACATTCCCTTTTTTCATTTCAAGATTACTAGGTATTATAAAATCAAATGGAAAGTAACTCTTGATATTACCGTCTGAAAACTCCGTTAACTCAATTAACTCTTCTTTATCCGACTGAATATTCCTACTTTTTGTATCTTCCTTTATAAATATTGACATAAGAAAACTCCTTCACTTCAAAAATCAAAATACAAAATATTTCTTGGGCGATTTTATAAACTAGTTTTGGAATTGTAATAAAGATGCAAATGATTTTATTTTTCAACTGATATTTTTATACGTTGCAGTTTAAAATGTATCAAAATCGTAAGCCTCAATTTTTATAGACTCATCCTATCAATAATGAAAAAGAAACTCACAATTCTCTCCACAAAGATATATATAAAATTTATTTAATGTGATTAAATAAATTTTATATATAACCACAGAAAACAATCCATATTTAAGTACATAAAGAAATATTATACAAATTAAAGAAATATTATACAAATATATTATGTGAATATTTCAAACTTGTCAACCGAAAATTATTTTATAAAGTTATCAGTATATATACATATCCTTATAATAATTACTCACCACAGAAAACAATTGAAAAAATAAACCATATGATATTATCTAAGTTTTTTTATATTATTAGATTTAATAAACAAAAATTAAAATATACTCTAAAAACATTTATTCAGCTTGGTAACATTTATCATCTCACTTCTTTAATCACTAAGTTTATTTGGCGCTGATAAAAAAATTTAAGTTTCCCGAAAATACATACCTACGCTATTAAGCTTTCCCGTCAAAAAAAGCCCTTATTCCTTTTTCGAACATACGGGCTATTTCCATATAAGATACTAATCTTATAAATTTACTTTATTTAATTCACCATTTTTTTTATAATCTCTGTAATTTCTAACCCATGATGGTTAATAAAAAAATGGTCTCCTTTAAATCTAATTATCTTACATTCCCCATTAGTATAATCTCCCCATAACCTTATAGCTTCCGGGCTTATTGTATTATCTTCATCTCCAGAAAGCACAGTTATATCACAATCAATTTTACTAGATCTTTTCACCTCTTTATTTTTTCTAATATTCTGAAATCATTCCTTATAATGGGTATATATAAATCCCTTAATTCTTTATTATATAGTAATTCTTCTGAAGTACCTCCCAGACGCATAATTTCTTTCAAAAAATCATCATCTGGCAAGGTATGAATCATACCTGTTTTCTTTTTAATGCTCGGTACCCCACATCCTGAAAAAAATATATGTTCAGGTTTTTTATTTCTCATTTGTTCAATTTTATAGTAAAGTTTATAAGCTAATCTTCCCCCCATACTATGACCAAATAAAGCATATTCACCTTCACTGATTTTATCCTTTATCAAATCGTAAATGTCATCTACAGCCTCATTTATATCTTCATAAAAAGCTTCATTTATTCTTGCTCCTCTTCCCTTTAACTCAATTGGATATAATTCCAATGAATCATTCATAAGTTTATTCCACTTATAATAGATTGAGCTTGATCCTCCCGCATACGGTAAACAAAACAGTGTTTTCATTATTCACCTCTTAAAATCTAATGGAATTTTGAAATAACATCTACCCTTATGGTAAATTTTCTTACTTCTGAAACTAATTATTTGAAAATAAAACAACCATTTTAGAAAAGGGTATATTTAAAAGCTTTTTTATAACTAATTCATATTCTTAATAATTAGATATGGAAGGCTCTTGAAACCCCATTTATAATTAAAAAAATACCGATTACTCTCAGAAGGGCTCTTGAATATGTGTCGTCTTTCCCAAAAACAGTTAATCCGATTTTTCCGATATACGCATTCATCAGAACCCCCACAATTAACTCTACCATTCCTAATATTTCTACCATCCCCACATTAATCACGTCCTTATTAAATATAGATTTTAATTTAAAGTACTTAATTACACACCATGTATTACTTCCTAAAAATTCAACTATTCAGTGTTTTCATTTCCCTACTTATAAGTAGATACGATTAAGCTTAATAATCCAATTCCTATAAAAATACCAATTGGTATTAATTCTGATCCTATAGGACTTTTATTAAAAATAACATCATTTAAAGATTGAATTGCCCACGCCTCAGGAGTAAATTTTGAAATACTCTGCATGTATTTTGGAGCAATTTCTAAAGAATAAAAGGATCCTCCAACCATACCGCTCACAGCTATAATAATTGAAGCAGATGATGTAAACTGTTTTTGACTTTTCATAAACGGAATCATTATCATGGTTATACTAATAAGAGCAAATAAATAAACAGATAATATTAAACCTATAGCAAATACATTATGACCAATACCGATTTTCAACAGATATTTACCTGCGAGTATAATTACTATAACGTGGACAATCCCAACTATATAAGTTGCAGCCATTTTTGATACAATATACTTGTGATAATTAACAGGTGTACTTAATAACCTGCTAAATGTATTATTTTCTTTTTCATCAATTAATGTTCTTAATCCTTGAATTACAACAAACCAGATAAACATGACTAAGAACCCTATTAATCTTGCAGTTGTATTATCTTGTTCTTTTTGACCATTACTTAGTGTTTTATCATTTAGCGTTATCTGCGAACTGTCTTTTATTCCCCTAAATATATTTTTTGCTATCTCTTCATCATCCAAACCTAATTGCTCTGACACATATTTAGAATCCCCTATCACTTTTTTTAGTGTGCCAACTTCATTCGTTATGAGCTGTTTTAATAAAACTCCGCTCCCATTTTCGTAATTTTCTATAAATTTAATTTTCAAATCTTCCCCTGGCGATATATTATTCCCAAAATCTTTTTCTATTACTAGTCCAAAAGGAATATCCTGATCATCAATTTTCTTTTTTAAATTATTTTCAGTCACATTTATCGTCTTAACGTTTTTATGTTCCTGAATCATTTCAATCAATTGATTTGAGTAAACACTGTTATCTGCATCAACTAAATATAATTTTTCTTGTTTATCACTACTCTGTGAAAAAGAAAATAAGAATGTAAGAATTAAAGGGACTGTAATAGTTGCAAAAATCGCTAGTCTATTTCTAAACATTAACTTCAGCTGATGTTTTATCATTGCAATCATTTGCACTACTATGCCACCTCCTTCCGTTTGTACACCATAATGTTAATAAATACAAAAATTATTCCTATACCCATAAGCTGGAGTAAATCAATATATATATCTTCAAAACCTAGACCCTGTTTAACTTTCAAATAACAATTTATAGCTTTCCCATTCGGGATAATTTCCTGAATAACACGTAGACTATCAGGTAAACTATTTTTTGAGATAAAACTTCCTCCTAAAAAGCTAAAAATATAAAGAATAGGAGAAGCCATACTCGAAACTGAGACATGATCCTTTGCGGTGAATCCCCAAAATAGAATGACACTGCCTATAGCAAAAGCATAAACGATTGTAATGATAAAAATATCAAAAAGGTTACCCCAATTCATTTGGAATATAATTCGGCTTATAAAGATTACTGCGGCCATTTGCATTAAAATTGCAAAAATAATTCCAATAAGTTTACCTAACACATACTGTATATTAAGCGTAGGTGTAGATTTTATTCTGAATAAAGTATGATTCTGTCTCTCATCCACTATACCATGAACAAGTACAAATGCTGTCATAATTGAAAACATGACAACCATAGCTATTGAATAGTACTGCATTGAATCAATTGAAACTGCATTCTTGTTTGTAGCAGTTTTATCGATTTTAACTGAAATACCATTATTATTTAATAAATGATTAATTACTTTCTCAACTTTATCTTTTGGAGTATTATTGGCATCGTGTATTTGTTTTACAATCTCTTTTTGCTCAACACTCATTGTTTTAACACTTCTACTAAAGCTATCCAAAACTGTTTCAACTACATTTTTATTCATTGTTTTATTGTTATTTCCTATTAGGTCAATACTTGTTTTTTCATCATTCATGACGGCTTTTGTGAATCCCTTCGGCACATACACAAAAGCTGCTACCTCTCCTTCTTTTACCAACCTTTTTCCATCATCATAATTTTTTACTTCTTTTAAATTAATGATTTCTTTAAGATTATCTTGTTTAAAAGCCTTTTCTTTCAAAACATCCCCTAGCGAAACTTGATCGCCGGCATCGGCATTATAAAATGCTACATCAAAAGCTTCGATTTTCGAATCCGAATCACTAAATACTGTACCTAAAATGAGAATAAGTATTGATGGAAACAGTATTAGCTTTAAATAGAATAACTTATTTTTTGTTAATAATCTGAAGTCCAGAAAAAAATAAGTTCAATAACTTTTTCAAAATCGCTTCCCCCTACTACTCTCTTAAGTTTTTACCTGTTATCTGAAGGAAAATACTTTCTAAATTTACTTCTTCATACTTGAAGCTTGTAAGTTTAATTCCTAAATCCTTAATATCATCTAAAATATCCATGACAGTTCGTTCTTTAGATGATATAAGCATAGAAATTTGTTGTTTTTCTATTGTTACGTTTCTAATACCATGGATATTATTTAACTGTCTGAGAGCCTCTTTACTTGCGTCTCTGTAATTTACGGTTAAGGTATCACATGCATCTAAATTTTCTTTAAGTTCTTCTTTTGTTCCTAAAGCAATAAGAGATCCGTGATCCACTATTGCCACTTTTTCACATAAATACTCTACCTCTTCCATATAATGGCTAGTGTAAATAACTGTCATTCCTTTTTCTTTATTTAGTTTTTTTACTGTTTCAAGGATATGATTTCTTGACTGTGGATCGATCCCTACTGTAGGCTCATCCAAAATTAACAATTTGGGATTATTCATAAGAGCAGCACCAATATTAACTCGACGTTTCATACCTCCAGAAAATTCAGATACATTCTGATTCTGTTTATCTGTTAACTCAATGATTTCTAATACTTCATTAGTTCTTTCCTTTAGTCTCTTCCCTGAAAGTCCATACAAACTCCCAAAGAAATTTAAATTTTCCTTAGCACTTAAAGTTTCATACAATGCTAAATCCTGTGGTACAATTCCCATTATTTTTTTAATTTCTATAGGCTCTTCTTTAAGAGATTTATTATCAATCTTTATTATTCCACTAGTCGGTGAAAGTACAGTGCTTATCATGGAAACCATTGTAGATTTCCCCGCACCATTAGGGCCTAGCAAACCAAATATCTCTCCCTTTTCTACATTTAGTGAAATATTATTAACAGCAATGAATTCGTTATATTTTTTTGTTAAATTTTTTAATTCGAGCATATGTCACACACTCCTTTGAATATCTGTGTTCTTATATTTTATCTCTGTTCTTATATTTTATCTCTGTATGAATTTCTTTGCTATTTACTATAGTACTCAATTAACGTATTACTTTAGATGTTAATTAATCCATTACTTTAGTCATATATGAACTTATTTATTAGGAATAATTAAGATAGTGTTAGAAATTTCTCGATTATTTTCTTTAAATAGACTAAAGATATATGACAATAAAATATGAAGTGTTTAGCATAAAGTGAGAGTGCTCCTTGCGCTTATTTACTGAATATTTTTTCACTATGTCAATATGTATAGTAAAAAAGGGATGAATCATAAGATTAATCCCTTTTTCGCTACATTATAATAATATGTGTTATATAGACTCTGGCTTATGACTTTAAAAGAATGCTAGTTAATAAAATAATAACATTTATACATGCTCATCAAATATGTGTAAAGATTATCTTGATATTATAAAAACTCTAAGAAGATTAATCTTAATCAAATGAATTTCTGTAAATACAAAGTCAACTCTGTTCTGTTATTTAAGTCCAATTTTTCGAGTATTCTTGAAACATAATTCTTAACGGTACCTTCAGTTATAAATAACTCATTACTAATTGCTTTATTACTCTTCCCTTCCATAATATGTTTTGCGACTTCCAGTTCTCTTGGTGTAAGCAAGTTCGAAAGTTGTTTATTCTCATTAAATTCTGCTTTAACTGCCTCTTTATAATTCACTGAATTTAATGCTTTTACAACTTTCAGTGTAATCTTAGGATTCAAAAGAATATTCCCTTCAAAAGCTGTTTTAATTGAATCAATTATCTCTTGTGAATCTGAATCTTTAAGGATATAGCCATCTGCTCCATTTTTAAGCCCCGTAAAAATATATTCACTATCATTAAACGTTGTAAGAATAATAACTTTAATTTTAGGATACTTTTCTTTAACCAACTTTGTTGCTATTATACCGTCCATTATCGGCATTCTTATATCCATTAAAATAATTTCAGGGCATATATATGAGAGAAGCTCTAACAATTCCTCACCATTAGAAGCCTCACCGACAATATTAATTTCCTCATGAAGACTCAAAATCATTTTCAATCCTTCTCTAACAATTTGCTGGTCATCTACTATAACAACATCCATGTGATTGCCTCCTTAATATTTTGAGAAAGTGGATATTCATCTCACATGATTAAAGGTCGATAATCTCAGGTATACTAGCTTTTACAATAAACCCTGAGTGATCATCTGAATAAAAATGAACCTCCCCACCAAGCGCAATAATTCTGCTTTCTATGCCGTTAATCCCATTCGATTTGACAACATTTGTACATCTTGCACCTTCATTCATTATAATTAGTAAAATCTGATCATAATTTTTATGTATCTTTATGGAGAATTTTTTTGCATTACCATGCTTTATTCCATTCGTTATTGCTTCTTGTACTGTTTTATAAAGACAATTTTTAATATCCGGATTAACAAATTCAACTGCTTCATTTATTTCTAATTCGAATTCTATTCCGCTAGTTTCACGGAAATTCCCAAAAATCTCTTCAATCGATTTACGCAATCCTTTTTGGACAGGATTAGCATTTAACAACGCCACGGCTTGTCTCAGATTTAGGATACAATCCCTTGACAAATTTTGCGATTTTTTTATTACATTCTTCACTTTCTCCGGCTCTATATCTACAACTTTTGCAGCATATTCCAGATTCATCGTCAGTGCAACTAGATAATGACCAAGAGAATCGTGAAGTTCCTGAGCTATTCTTGTTCTTTCCTTAGAAATGGTTAATTCTTTTATTTTTTCCGAGTATTCTTTAAGAGTTGTGTTTGCCACCTTTAATTCTTGATTTAATATTTGTATTTTTTCTTTTTCCAACAAAATATTTCTAAAAAGATAGAGGATTGACATAATGACCAAATAAGAAGTTAGTATATCTTTTATATTCGTATTAGCAATTTTAAGGGCGATTAAATAGATAATAAAATGCAACCCTAATATAAATCTTGGTATTTCTTTAGTTGTAACAATAATTTCAATAAGTAAAATGATTATATAAATTTGTGATCCAATACAATAGACTTCATATAGTAAAACACCAGCAAGAACATTACTCCCAATAAAAGAGAGAGAATACCAAAATGAATTAAGTTTATTTTGAAATTTAACTCTAGCATAGTCATTTACTATTAAAAGCACTGTAATAATGGACACAAAAACCGCTTGTTTTATATTTATTGGATATATCTTGAATATTGAACTGAATATAGAATAAAAAGCAAAATACTTTATAATTTTTTCGATGAATATTCCATTATTGTGAACCTCTGCTTTTTTCATAATTAATAACCTTTCATACAAGTTGTTTCTACTCCTTTCTACCTTTATTATCCTGACGTTCTAGCATCAAGTCTTTTATTGCATAAAAGATTTGATTATTTAAGCTAGTTCAAATTTAGAGGATAAAGTTTATATCCTTCTCTCACAATATTTATAGCGCGGTTTTCCATTCTAAAATTCCTTTGCAGACACCAATCATACAAGTTTTCTTTTAAATCATATTATATTTTCATATACAGAGTGATAAAATAAAGACTTCCGTTTATATTTTATCTAATTCTAGGATTAGTATACAAAAGTCATTGGCACTATACATTGTAGAGCCTCTTATATGTATCAATTAATTCACTTTGATTTACTGTTTTTATATAAGGAAAATTTTCTTTATTTAATGTACAAACAGCCATTCTATATCCAAATTCGAATTCTAGAATTTGTAACTTATGATCCGTATAACTACATCCCATAATTACATTAATTTCTTTTAATCCACTTATTTCAATCGAAAAAGATTTCAAAGAAAGGGATAAACCTTTGCCACAACACTTAATGTAACTCTCTTTTAATGTCCATATATCATAAAATTTATTCAATTGTTGATCCAAATCATTTTTCATAATATAATCATACTCTCTGTTGGTAAAAAAATTTTTAGCTAAATCCTCGTATTCAATGTCTTTTATTTTTTCTATATCAATTCCTACTGGATACTCATCAAATGCACATACAACAAAATCTCCAGAATGAGACAGATTAAAAAAACATTTGGATAATTCTTCAAGTGCGGTTTTCCATAATAATCATTATTAAATATGATATCTTTATTATTAATGTTAAGCTTTTGAATAATTATCGATCTTAACAATATTTCTCCCATTAATGTCTGAAGCTTATTCTTTTTTTTCACATACTTTTTTATTCTATGTCTTTTCCTTGAATCAATTAATAAACTTAACTCGTCTAACTGCTCACTATTTATATCAATTATTTTAACCGCGTATATTTCCATAAACTTTCCTCGTTTCATGTATCTCCTTATATTGTTTTTTTATGCGTTGAAATCTATATGTATAGAAAACATAATTATCTGTACTAATATATATTCTCGTATAGTAAGTTTAAAACTCTCTTATTATATCGGTTAAATTAAACATTTTTTTATACACATTTCCCTCTAAAGGCCTTCCAACTCACAATTTATACCAAATCCAAAAGTGCCCCAATTAAATTCACCCCATATAGTTATATGCAAAGATATAATTACATTTTTGATCATCTTTTAAATACTAATTTTTAACTTGTTACATTCAAATTCAATATAGGATCGGGTTTGTATTAATTTTTTTTGAAGCTGTTTTAGTTCTTTTGTAGATTCTTTTTCAACCTTCATATAGGTCTCAATTAGACTCAACATCATATTAATATCGCTTATACTGTTATGAATAACTTCATTAATTTTTTTTTCTTCATCATTTCGTATTGATTTAAATACTACCTTTACGCAAAACGCCATTTTTTGTTCTAAGCTTTTAATCATTTTTTTTGTATGTATCCCCATTTCGCTCTTCTCCGAATTCATTTTTTATTCTTCACAATTGTAATCGTTTTTACAAGTGTCCTTATACATTCTCTTATTCGTATTTTTTACCAAAATCGAATTCTTTCATTATACAAAATAATGACTATTGCACCATCTTTAAGTTGATTTCACATTCAATATCTTCTTTTCCATTTAGATTATTTTATATTCTTACTATTAATTGAAAATGTATTATTTATATAATTATTATAAAAAAGGAAGAGATACCTTAATATTTTCCTAAAAGCTACTTGTCATGTAAAAACAAGTAGCTTCGTTATATCATTACATTATCTTTTCTACCTTCCCAAATCGATATTGAGACATAACAAGTGCTTTCTTAAATAACAGAATACTAATTATCCCTATTAACCCAAATAAGATGCTCCTCCCCCAAGAATTAATTAGAGAACCCATCATAATTCCAAGCGCTCCAACCATTTTTGCAATTTGAAATATCATTCCGTTAATAGCCATATACGAACTCCTAGCGTCAGCACGGGCCATATCTGCTCGAAGTGACTGACTTACTGGAACATACATCATCTCTCCTATCGTTTGAAGTAGACCTGCTAGTAATAAAATCCACAAGCTATTACTTGATCCCAATATCATAAATCCCATTGTATACAAAAATAACCCAATAAATAGTACTTTTCGGTCATGAAAATATTTCATAAACTTCACGATAAAAGCTGAAAATAGAACGATGCATACTGTATTCTCAGCGGAGATCCAACTGAGCATACGGATACCTGTTAAATCAAAGTGATTCCCATTCCAGAATGAAAATGTTATCGTTTCAAATTCCTGTTGCAGACGGACTCCGATATAATTATTGATTTGGAATTCTAATGACAATGTACATAGACTTGCACAGCACAGTACCATAAATGCTCGATCTTTTACTACAACTCCATAATTCTTTACCATGTCCTGCAACACATTTTTCTTTTCTATTTTCTTTTGAACTACATACACTTCTTCCATATAAACTGTAATCAAATATAATGTTAATGATGCAATACCTGTCAATAGCATAAATAATTGAAATCGATATTGTTCAAAAAGAATCCCTCCAAGAATAGCACCAATCGCTATAGACAAGTTGACTGCCCAGTAATTAATACTGTACATCATTTTTCTATTTTCTGGTGTACTCACATCAATTAACATTGCTTCTGCTGCCGGATTCATTAATCCGGCACCAATGCTATTTATAAGCATAAACAAAAATGTAAACCAAGGTGAATCAATATAATTTGAGTTCACAATCCCCATACAGGCGATAGAAATCACCTGTATCACTTGTCCGATAATCATGACCTTCTTGCGTCCTAATATATCAGAAATATAACCTCCATATAGTCCTACAATAAGTGATGTAATTACATTTAATAACAATAAAAATCCTGCTAATGCTGCTCCTAATTTTATGGAAAAATAAATCGCCATAAATGGAAAAATCATAATTCCTACTGTACGAGTTAAAAAAGATGTAACTATTCTAATCTTAATATTGAGATGCATAGATTTAATTTCCACTATTTTCCCTCCTTAGTGTTTTCATTTTACTTTGAAAAAGGGGAAAGCGTCAAACTCCGCAAACCCAGTTATACCCATTTATTTATATAATAAAATCCAAAAAAGGATTTTATTATGCTTTAAATCGAACTAAAATTTATAGAAAATAGAAATAGATCATAAGGCAGCCCTACTCCATTTATTAAATTATTAGTTGCAGCGTGCAATAGAACGTAGATTCATTCTCCCAACAATATTAAAATATACATTATTATTATTGATATACTTTTGCTAACGCAGAAAAAAATGGATACCTTACAGATTTCACATTTATAAAAGGAATATAAAAAATTAAATTTTATTCCAATCCTCACTTTTGTATACAGAACATGTTATATAAAGTAATTCTTTACACGTATAAATACTATATACATAGAATGACATTCTTCATAACCTCACCACCCCAAATTTATCCCATGATGATTCGGCGAACTTTTTTAATTTCAAAATTTCCCCAATGTTAATAACCTGAAAAAAACATACTTTCTTATTTTAAATGAAAAATTACAACTCTGTTCCAAAAGAGTTTAAGATTTATTATATCCTTTTTACTTTACGAGATATTACGAAAAAACTATTTACGCACAACAAACAAGTGGCAAAAAACTATTATAATTAACTAAAATCTATTTAATCATTTATATTACGACTTCTAAACATCAATTGAAAGATTGACTCTTTTTTTAATTAACTACAAGCATTCTTGACTAAAGATAAAAAATAGATATTTTAATTTTCCTTTAATAAAAATTCTTTCAGGCAGCTATAACTATTGCATTTATACGTTTTCTTTTATTTTGTTTCAACTTTACATCTCCTCCGAAATATATAATTCGAAATGTAATCATCTCTCGAACAAATGACAATGATTTTCATTATTATTGTCAACTGGAAAAATAAAAAGTTTACAAAAAAATAACCCCTTTTTAAGGGGGTTATGCCATTTTTTCTCCGGTTTCTTCTTTAAAAAAGCTCTTCATCGCATGGAATACGTCTGCTTTTTGCTTTAAAATATAATATCTAAAATTCTCATCTTTAATATTTTTATAGGCTGACATGAGGGTACTATGGCGGTTGTACTGATTCACTTCCCCATATCCAAACATATTACATTTCTTCATTAATTCTTCCACAAGCTTTACACATCTAGCATTATCTGATGTTAAATTATCACCATCTGAAAAATGGAATGGATAAATATTATAGCGGTCTGGTGAATATTTATTATCGATTAGCTCGAGTGCTTTTTTGTATACGGAGGAGCAGATTGTTCCGCCACTTTCTCCTTTTGAGAAAAATTCTTCTTCTGTAACGACTTTCGCTTCTGTATGATGAGCAATAAATTCAATATCAACTGTTTCATACTTTGTGCGTAAAAATCTTGTCATCCAGAAAAAGAAGCTACGTGCCATATACTTCTCCCACATTCCCATCGATCCACTCGTATCCATCATCGCTAAGACAACAGCCTTTGAATCTGGCTTTAATACTTCATTCCAAGTGCGGAACTTTAAATCTTCTTGATGAATTGGATGGAAAGATGCTTTACCACGCATCGCATTTCGTTTATATGCGGATATCATTGTTCGTTTCTTATCGATATTTCCCCATAATCCTGTTTTTCTAATGTCATTAAATTCAACATGTTCAATCCGGTTTTCATCTATTTCTTTTCTCTTTAAATTAGGCAGTTCTAACTCTCTGAAAAACGCTTGCTCTAATTCTAAAATAGAGACTTCAGCTTCATAGTAATCTTCCCCAGCTGCATCTCCTGCTCTTTGCCCTTTTCCTGGCCCTTTTTGTTTTTGACCACCTGATCCATCTCTCGCAACGACATCACCAACTTTGCTGTCACCGTTTCCTTGCCCTACATGTTTATTTTTATCATAATTGTATCTAATCTTATATTCATCTAGAGAACGAATTGGTATTTTTACAACATCCTTGCCATTAGACATAACTATACTTTCTTCTGTTACAAGATCGGGTAAATTATTCTTAATTGCCTCTTGTACTTTTTCTTGATGGCGCTGTTGGTCGTCATATCCTTTGCGATGGAGGGACCAGTTTTCCTGTGAAATCGTATAATTTGGTTGATTTTCTTCGCCCATTCCTTTCCCTCCTTACTGTAATTGTCTTCCTGTATGAACAGCAAGCTACAAATTTTGTTCTGTAATGTGCAAGCTAGAATATTTGAAAGGTAACTGCCCATAGAAAATCATCCCATAAACATTTATAACGTTTTTCATACAATACCCCGAGCATCCTAAACAAAATTTTGCCACTCACATAATAGAAAGAAATATTCAGCCACTGATAAGAAAGAAACACAATGCATTGTTGCACACATTTTTACTTTGCAACATATTGTATTGTGTTGGCTTTTTTCGTATGAATGGTTGGTTACTCTATCATATGCATATTGTAAAAATAATTGACAATAAATTCATCAAATTGCATCTTAATTTATTACATTTGGACAAGGTATGACACTTTACACACATATGAACGGATAATAAAACGCTGTCCCGCAAAATACAAGAGACAGCGTTTTGTTATCAAACTATCGGTTTAACAAGCTACCTACATAGCGTAGTAATTCATTTGCTGAAGAAGAATTATAGCCATGCTCATCAATTAAACGCGCAACAACATCATTGATTTTCTTAAGCTGATTTTCGTCCGGTGTTTTCGTTGATGTTGTAATTTTCACTATATCTTTTAAATCAGCAAATAGTTTTTTCTGAATCGCTTCACGAAGACGTTCATGTGAATTATAATCAAAGCGTTTTCCTTTACGGGCATAAGCAGAAATGCGAATTAAAATCTCTTCACGGAATGCTTTCTTAGCATTTTCTGAAATTCCAATTTGCTCTTCAATTGAGCGCATTAGTTTTTCATCTGGACTCATTTCTTCCCCTGTTAACGGATCACGTAATTTCGATTTATTGCAGTACGCCTCGACGTTATCTAAGTAATTATCCATAAGCGTCTTAGCTGATTCTTCATATGAATAAACAAACGCTTTTTGTACTTCTTTCTTCGCGATTTCATCGTATTCTTTTCTCGCTAATGAGATGAAATTCATATAACGTTCACGGTCTTCATTACTAATCGATGGATGCTGATCCAGCCCATCTTTTAAAGATCTAAGTACATCTAACGCGTTAATAGATGGTACCTCTTTTCGAATGATTGTAGACGAAATTCGGTTAATGACATAACGAGGATCAATACCCTTCATGCCTTCATCTTGATATTCGCGTTGTAATTCTTCTACATCAATCGCATTATAACCTTCTACCGTTTCTCCATCATACAAACGCATCTTTTTAATTAAATCAATATCCGGACGCTTCGGATCTTTTAAACGAGTTAAAATAGTGAACATTGCTGCAACGCGAAGTGTATGTGGTGCAATGTGAACATTCGACACATCACTTTCACGAATCATTTTTTCATAAATATGTTCTTCTTCACTTACTCGTAAATTATAAGGAACTGGCATTACAATAATTCTTGAGTGTAATGCTTCATTTTTCTTATTTGCTATAAATGAGCGATACTCTGTTTCATTCGTATGCGCTACAATTAATTCATCTGCTGAAATAAGCGCAAATCTTCCCGCTTTGAAATTCCCTTCTTGCGTAAGCGATAATAAGTGCCATAAAAACTTCTCATCGCATTTTAACATCTCTTGGAACTCCATCATTCCTCGGTTTGCCTTATTTAATTCTCCATCAAATCGATACGCACGCGGATCTGATTCTGAACCATATTCTGCAATCGTAGAAAAGTCCAGACTACCTGTTAAATCTGCAATATCCTGTGATTTTGGATCAGACGGGCTAAATGTACCAATCCCTGTACGGCGATCTTCAGAGAAGAAAATACGCTCTACAACTACATCCTCAATTCTTGATCCGTATTCTTGCTCTAAACGCATGACATTTAGTGGTGATAAATTCCCTTCAATTCTAACTCCATACTCATCAAAGAAATCATCTCGTAAATGATGTGGAATTAAATGCAGTGGATCCTCATGCATTGGGCATCCTTTAATTGCAAAAATTGCTCCGCGATCTGTTCTTGAATATGTTTCTAATCCTCGTTTCAACATCGTAACTAACGTTGATTTCCCTCCACTAACAGGACCCATTAATAATAAAATTCTTTTTCTAACATCTAATCGTTTTGCAGATGGATGAAAATATTCCTCTACAAGACGTTCTAGAGCATCCTCTAATCCAAAGAGCTGATTACTAAAGAAGTTATACTTTCTTCTACCATCAACTTCTTCAATTCCGGCATCTTTTATCATATTGTAAATGCGAGAGTGTGCTGTTTGAGCCACCCATGGTCTTTCTTTCACAAGCTCCAAATACTCCGCAAACGTACCTTCCCATTGTAAACGTTCTTCTGCTGCTCGATGCTGTTCAATCTTTTTTAGAATATCCATTATAGCTCCTCCCCCATCTCCTTGTTCAATCGGATTATTATAAAAGGTATGCTAGGATGTCCTTAAACATTCTTTAAATCAAAACGAAATATATAATAGCACGCTAAAATTCTCTCCAAAATTCAAAGAAAATTCTGTATAATATAGGTATTAACGTTTTTACACTGCTATTCATTATAAATAAATTCTTTTCTTCTAAGAACCTTACATACATTTTGGGTAATAAATAAAACTCGTGAACCGAAAAAAGTAAGGAGGATATTAGTATGAAATTATTATTAATTTTAGGTGTATCACTCACATTTCTTACAGCGATTTTTACATCCGGTTACAATGACAAACCAGGTACACATAAAAAATGATGTGCTTTTAGCACATCATTTTTTTATGCATTATTTATAATACATATTTTCCATATCATATTTGGATAGTGGTCGGCTATAATAATAACCTTGTACAAGCTTCACATTCTTTTCTTTCAAAAACTGTATTTGCTCCTTTTTTTCTACTCCCTCTGCAATTACATTCAATTCTAAAGTATGAGCTAAATGAATAATTGCAGCTGTAATATTCGTATCACGTTCATCTATATGTATACCTTCCATAAAAGAACGATCAATTTTTAAAGTATCAATTGGATATGTTTTTAAGTAACTTAAAGATGAATAGCCTGTTCCAAAATCATCTAAATGAATCTTTAAATTTTGTTCTTTTAATTGTAGTAACACTCTCTTCGATATATCTTTATGTATAAGAGCTCCTTCTGTAACCTCTATCGCTAATAAATGAGCTGGTACATTGTACTTATTTAAAGCCCGTGTAATCATCTCTATTAATGTAATAGAGCGAAAGTGTCTAGCTGAAATATTAACTGCGATTGGGACCACTTCATATCCTTTATTTAACCATTCGCGCAGTTGCTGACACACTTGATTTACTACCCATTCATCGAGCTTAATAATAAATCCTGTTCTTTCTGCCAACGGAATAAATTGGTTTGGAGAAACAAATCCTAATTCCTTATTCTCCCACCTTATTAAAGCTTCCATACTAGCTATTTTTTTCGTCTCAATATTAATTTGTGGCTGATAATATAAGAAAAATTCATTTTTTTCTATAGCACGATGTAACTGGTTTTCTATTATAAACCTTTGTTCACGCTCACAGTCTAATCCACTACAATAAAAATGATAATGTCCTTTTCCTTTTTCTTTTGCTTTTTCTAAAGCAGCATCGACCCTCTGAAATAGTATTTTTTCATCTTCTCCATCTGCTGGAGCCATTACAATTCCAATTGACGCACTTAAATATACATCTTCTTCTTCGATTACAAAATATTCACTAATATTTTTCAGTATGCTTTTTGCAACTTCCTCTACACATTCTTTCGTTATATTTTCTATTAACATAACAAATTGATCATCGTGTTCTCTAAATAAGTGCATACCTTCTATTTTTAGATTGCTTAAACATTCTGTAACTTTTTGTAATACTTTATCTCCCTCTTTATGACCAAATGTATCATTAATACGATGAAACTCATCTAAATCTATAAATACAAGCGCAAAATTTATACTCTCATTTAAAAAAGTATTTAACTTATTTGCACATGAAATTCTATTCATTAATCCCGTTAACTGGTCATAGTAAGCTAAATATTCTGTTCGCATTTCGTTTAATACTTGCCTTGTAACATCTCTCGTAACAATATAAACTCCAACAATTTCACCGTTCACAATAATCGGGATAGTTCTCAAAGAAATATATAGCTCGTACCCTTCTTTATGAATATATTTCTTTGAAACAATTTGTTTTGCTTTTCCTTGCATCGATCCCTTAAATATAATTTGAAAATCTTTTTCATATTCTTTATTAATGAATTCAAAAATAAATTTATTATTTAATTCCTCATACCGGTATCCAAATATTTCATACGTTGCCGGGTTTGCATATGTAACTCTCCCTATAGAATCTATAGATATAATTGAGTCATTATTATATTCCAGTAACGACTTAAATAACATTTGTTTTTCCTCTATCTCTGTCTTCTCCTCAATTTGAGCTGTAATATCTCTTGTAATACAAATAACAAATTGACATATTCCTTCTTCATCGCAGACAGGATTAAGTGAAGATTCATAATGTATCTCACCTTTTGGTAATTTGACTACATCACAAAAAGTGTGTGCTTTCGCTTCTCTCACTACTTTTTCATATTGCCTTTGCAATATCCCCGCTATATCTTTTGGTAATACTTCTGCAAAAGTTTTTCCATAGCACTCTTCGCTTAACCTAGCATAATCCATTCCTATTTTATTCACATACATATATTTAAACGTTTCATCATCAATAACTTTCAATATAAATACTAAATCTTGAATAGCATGTAATAATCCTTGTCTAATTAAATCCATATCTATCATACTTAAAAAGGTATTTTGATTACTATATTCTTCCTTCATATTTATCTCAACCCGTCTTATCTATTTTTAATCATATATCCCATTCTATATGATTATGTCCTCTCTTTTAAATGTATGATTATATATTATTTTTATTTTATAAAAAAAAGTCGCCATATGGCGACTTTTAATAAACGATTTCTAAATCTAATCCAGGGTAATTTTGTTGACGGAACGCTTCATAAATTAAAATTGCTGCTGTATTAGATAAATTTAATGAACGTACTTTATCTGTCATTGGAATACGTAAACAATGATCAAAGTTTTCTTCGATTACATTAGCTGGTAAGCCGTTTGTTTCTCTTCCAAATACAAAATAGTAATCCTTCTCGCGCTTGCTATAGTCAAACGCTGTATGAGCTTTCTCGCCATACTTTGTTAAATAGAAGAATTCACCGTCTTTATTTTTTTCATAAAATTCTTCAATTGAATCATAATACGTAATTTTCACGTGCTGCCAATAATCTAATCCTGCACGCTTTAACATTTTATCATCCGTTGAAAATCCAAGCGGTCTAATCAAATGTAATTCTGTTCCAGTTGCTGCACAAGTACGAGCAATATTTCCTGTATTTGCTGGAATTTCTGGCTGATATAAAACAACATGTACTCCCACGCGATATTCACCTCTGTTTTTTGTCTACTACGTATTATACCACTTGAGCGAAAAATCTCTACCCATTAATAATATGAAAGAATTTATATTTCATTTGTGGTGTATATTTACTAGAGTCTTCATAGTTCCAATAACGTCGACGGCTATTCGCTGAATGTGCATTTACAAGCGGCATACCATCTGCATCTTTTGCTACTACAATCGTCGTATGATTCCATCTTCCGTCATCCTCGAAATCATAAGCAATTACATCTCCAAGAATAAGTTCTTCTGGCCTCTCTACCGCCTCTGCTCGAAGTCCTGTTGTAGCACCTGACAAATACCAATAAAAAGAATGTGCAACAGCCCAGCTCCAACTCCACTGATTCTCCCTTTGCCACCATCCTTTACGAATATTAGGATATCCGTTCATAGGTACTTCTCCAGTATGAAGACATTGAGAAATGAAATTCGTACAATTATCAGGGAAATTACGATACATAGGATTTCGGTCATCCCACCAACGCTCTGCATATTTCACTGCCTCTAAACGATTATACTGATAAGAACCGTACTTCTCTTTCGTAATTTCCCTTTCTAATGTCTCACCCATTCTAATTTCTTCTGACACTTCAATATCATAATCGCCTATAATCCGACTATTATTTAAACAAACTCTTCGTTTTAATTGTTCCTCTTCAATATAAAATAATTCTTTATGCTTAATTAAATATTTAAAATGTATTTGATAATCAATTTCTTGATGGTCATTACTATTTAATTGTCTAATGAAAGAAACATCCGCAATTGCTTTCACTATATGTGCACTACGCCTTTGAAACAATTGTTTCTTTCTCTGTGCCATTTGTAGTAAATCCTCAGCAATACCATCCACGTCTGTTCGTTTCTCTGTGATATATGCTAAAAACTGTTGTACTTGCTTTTCAATATTCATTTTTACAGCCATTTCGTTTCCCTCCCATATTACAATATGAAAAAGGGAAATATTATCTACTCTTTTTTCTGTGCTAACAATTCAAGCCCGCGATTCATTTCATGAAGTACTTCTTCATCTTTCTCACGTTCAATCGCTTTCTCAATCGCTTCGCCTACTCCATCTCCCCCAATTTTCCCAAGTGCCCATGCTGCCGTTCCGCGCAATACCGGTCTTGGGTCATCTTTCATAACACCAATTAAATCAGGAATTGCCGATGCTTCTTTAAAATGTGCTAATGCTAAAATCGCATTTCTTTGCAGTGGCTTTTTCCCTCTCCATGACCCTGACATAATCCCATATTTCTCTTTAAAATCACGATTACTAATTGTTAAAAGTGGCGTTAATAATGGTTTAACTAGCTCAGGATCCGGCTCCATCTCAGGATGATTATGAAAATCCATTCCTTTGTTTTTCGGGCAAACAGTCTGACACGTATCACATCCATATATACGATTTCCTATTTTATCGCGATATTCTTCAGGTAGGAATCCTTTCGTCTGTGTTAAAAACGCAATACACTTCTTCGAATCTAACTGTCCCCCCTGTATTAAAGCACCTGTAGGACAAATATCGATACATTTCGTACAGCCCCCGCATTGATCTTCTATCGGCTTATCTGGCGGGAATGGAACATTTGTAATCATTTCCCCTAAGTATACGTACGAACCGAATTCAGGTGTAATAATAGCACAGTTTTTCCCACTCCAGCCAATGCCTGCACGCTCTGATACAGCTCGATCACTTAATTCACCTGTATCAACCATGGACTTCACTTCTATATCTGGAAGTTTTTCAATTAAATATGCTTCTAATTTTTGCAAACGATCTCGTAAAACAAGATGATAATCTTGTCCCCAAGAAGCACGGCAAAAAATTCCACGGCGTTCTCCACGCTTACTTAATGGTGCATTTTTTAATTTTGAAGGATATGCTAAAGCAATCGCAATAATTGATTTAGCACCCGGTAATAAAAGTTGCGGATTCGTTCTCTTCTCTATATCAGGCTCTTCAAATCCAGATTGATAATTTAATTGTTGTTGCTGGATTAAGCGCTGCTTTAATTCCTCAAAAGGAGAAGCACTCGCAAAGCCTATTTTATCTATGCCAATTGTTTTACTATACGCAATTACATCTTGCTTTAATTTTTCAAAATCCACTCTTAATCGCCTCCTCAGATGAATCCATCATCCCTTATGTAACGACTTTATTGGTTAGTAATTCACTTTTGGAATACTATTATTCACTTCTATTTTCGCATGTAATTATATTTTTCAAACATTAAAAAACGCAATGCCTCGTTTATCTCGGAAACGAAACACTGCGTTGATCACAATTTATAGAAAAACATTTAATAAAATTTGGAGCGGGTGAAGAGAATCGAACTCTCGACCAGAGCTTGGAAGGCTCTTGTTTTACCACTAAACTACACCCGCAAATATGAATTACATATAAGATATTAGAATAACTTATGTAAAGTAGTATAGCATGTTAAAAAAATAGAGGCAAGAATTTTATCGAAAAAAGTCGAAAAAGTGATGAGAGACCTCATCACTTTTTCAATTCTTTATCAATGGCCTTCTTCATACTATCGAAATCAGGGTTTGCAAGATTTCCGTTTACATATACTGAAGGAGCACCTTGAACTTTTAATTTTTGAGCACGATCTGAATCTTTACGTACTTTTTCTGTAATTTCTTTACTGTGTAAATCTTTCTTAAATTGCTCTACATCAACTTTTGGAAGTTTCTCTTTCACAATGCTAAGAAGCAAATCTTCTGTAATCCATTCTTCCGTATCTTTCTTTTGATTTTGATAAATCTCATCATAGAAAATCCAGAATGAATCTTTATCTTGTTTATAAATTGCTTCACCAGCTGCTGCACCTAAATCCGAGTCTTTTCCGATAAATGGGAAGTTAATAAAATATAACTGCACTTTGCCTTTATCAATATACTCTTCTTTTAATCGAGGTAATACTGTTACATCCCAAGTACGACAAGCAGGACATTTAAAGTCTCCAAATTCAACTACCTTAACTGGAGCATCATCTTTCCCTAAAGATTGTTGCGTGGAATAAGCAAACATCTCATTCCCTTTATCTTTTTTGTCATTTATGATGCTATACGCAATTGTTCCAATTACAATCAATACTGCGATAGAAAAAACTATACCAAGAGCCATGAGTTTATTTGATTTCATATACATTCCTCTTTAATTTCATATTCTGTATACAGCATTGTACACAATACACATAATATCAACACTTATATACGTCACGCAATGAACACGCTCACATAAATTACAAAAACACAATAATTGTGACGATATTGTGTCACAATTTGTCACAATTTATTCAAAAAAAAGAAGCTCCTCTGTAGGAACTTCTCTTAACTTACTGCTTTTTTACGCGCACTATTTAACATCGACTGCTCTATTTTTATATCATGACGAATTACTAATTTCTCACTAACTGCTTGAACATACTCATCATGGCTTATATAGCCTTCTTTCTCCATTAGTCTCAAAACGACATTTCGTCTCTCTACTGCTTTATCATAATTTTGGGCAGGTGAGTAATAAGCAGGTGCTTTTACTACAGCAGCCATCATTGCACTTTCAGCCAACGTTAATTGGTTCACCTTTTTACCGAAGTAAAGGTTTGCTGCTTTTTCAATTCCCCATGCTCCTTCACCATAATAAATGTTACTTACATATAATTTTAAAATTTCATCCTTCGTAAATGTGCGTTCAATTTTTTTCGTATAAAAAATCTCTTTCCACTTACGAGAAAATGTACGCTCATTAGTTAAAAAAGCATTTTTAGATAGCTGCTGTGTAATCGTGCTTCCTCCTTGCACGACACCACCAGCCTTTATATTCTCAACAGAGGCCCTAATAATTGCTATATAATCTAAACCGTTATGATGATAAAATCTTTTATCTTCTGTCGCAATAAATGCATGTGTTAATGATTCTGGCACCTCTAAATTAGCCGGTACATGTAATTTACTAATGTCACTTTTCTCAATCATTACATTTCCAATGAATAATAACGTACAACTTAACAATAATAATAATATAATGGCTTTATAAAAAAGTTTAGTCATTGGATTTAATGCAACTTTTTGATGATAGTTCACCATAGATAATACTCGTTCTTTCATCTTGAACACCTCTTTTCCACACAGCATATAACTCTTACTTTAAGAATACATTGTTGTAAAAAAATATCCCATCGATTTCTCTTACACGTACCTTACATCATTGTAAGGTATAAAGTGAAACTTTAATCACCCCTCACCAATCACGTTCCCGGCAAATAGCGGGGTAAAAAAGTATTGTATCACAGACCTTTTTTATCTACTATTCATCTGAAATATTGAATATAGATTATATTCAATCACGAATAACCAATAACAGAGTAAGCCTTAAAGCTATTATATTTTCACTTTACACTTTAATTATATCATCTACAAATATATATACTTTTGACTATCTAGTAATCTTAATGTATATAACATATACATTATAAAGAACGAACGTTCTATAAATCAATACTAACACTATTATTATTTTGACCTTTTTCTTAAACAGTATACAAAAAAGAGTAGTGATTTGAATGTATCTCAAATCAGCTACTCTTTTCTTTACAATCTTCCTATTAAATTATATGGCTGTACTTCCCACGTTTCATACGGAATACAATGTGTTACTCTCATTGCATCAAGCGTTCTGGATTTCATATGAGGACGCGTTATATACTCATCTATGTTCTCTTCATTTAAATCAACAAATTTAGCCTCTTGTATTTCTTCAGGTTGAATTTTTATTTCGCCACTCACATATGCTACTTTAAAAACAACAGCTAGAATGTGCATAGAGGCATTATAATAAACCCCAGTAATTCCGATAGGCTTCACCGTTAACCCTGTTTCCTCTTTTATTTCCCTACAGACAGCTTGATCGAGTGCTTCTCCTTCTTCTACCTGTCCTCCTGGCATTTCCCACGTATCAGCTCGCCAGTGTACCTTTGTTAATAACACTTCATTTTTCTCATTTGTTAAATAACCTGCTACGGCAACTATATGCTTTGGTGTCTTATGTTCCATACTAAGCCTCCTAGAAATAATGGTTATTTCATATATCCCTATAAGCATATTCCCTATCTACACCAAAATACCTTTAATAATTCATCACCTTAATTAACTTCATAAAAAAAGCCCCTATTCGTTAAACGAAAAGGGGCTTTCATCGTATTACTCTCCTAAGTCTACGTTGTGGTAAACTTGTTGTACATCTTCTAAATCTTCTAATGCATCAACCATTTTCTCAAATTGTACTTGAGCATCTTCAGGAAGTGTAACATCACTTTGTGCAAGCATTGTTAATTCTGCAACTGTAAATTCTTCAACACCAGCACCTTTAAGTGCAGATTGTACTGAATGGAATTGATCTGGTTCAGCATACACGATAACAGCATCTTCTTCTTCTAGAATGTCACGTGCATCTACATCTGCTTCCATTAAAATTTCAAGAACTTCATCTGATGTTTTACCTTCAAGGCCGATAACAGCTGTCGCATCAAACATGTAAGCTACAGAACCGTTTACACCCATGTTACCACTGTTTTTGCTAAATGCAGCTCGTACATCTGCTGCAGTACGGTTTACGTTATTTGTAAGTGTATCTACAATAACCATAGCTCCATTTGGTCCAAATCCTTCATAACGAAGCTCGTCATAATTTTCCTCTGAACCGCCTTTTGCTTTTTCAACTGCACGATCAATAATTGTTCTTGGTACATTGTATGTTTTCGCACGTTCTAATACGACTCTAAGCGCTTGGTTTGATTCTGGATCTGGCTCGCCTTGTTTTGCCGCCACATAAATTTCACGTCCAAATTTCGCGTATATACGGCTTGTATTTGCATCTTTTGATGCTTTTTTGTCTTTAATATTGTTCCATTTACGGCCCATACTTTCCACTCTCTTTCTCGTTTTAAATCTACATAAAAATATTAATATGAAATATAATGTGTGTTCAACACATTTTTAAAAGAAATATAAAAAGTTCATTTTTGATTCATATTACAGACATAATATAAATCACTATCATTTTGTTCTTTCGACAAGTTATATTATACATGAATTCCTAAGTTTATTACGAATTTTAGCATCACATAATATAATTTAACAAAAAAGACTCTAAGATTTCTATTAGAGTCTTTTTATATTGCTGATACTTATTTCCATAATATCCCTATAATTACTTTCTACTGTTGTATAATAAAAATAGGAAAAAATTTAAAGAAAAGATGAAGGGAGAATTATGACACATTCAAATGAAAAAAAATCACATGCTTTTAAAGGAATAGGAGAAAAGTTAAACCCAACTATCTATCAAGTAAGATTCATGAAATTAGATGAACCAATCCAATTTGAGGCGTTTCCTGAATTGAAGGAATTAGGGGACTGGTTAAGTACTTCAACGCAAATGTGGGCGTGCCACTCAACAATGTATAAGTACAACAGAGAAGAGTTTAAAAAGAAGTTTTTAGAAATTACAAACTTAACCGTTGATAATGTACTAATATCTACTGGTGGTGTCGGATTTAACCTCATGTCACCGGGTGGAGAAATTCTCTCTAAATACCGCAATTAAAAGGATAAAATTGAATGTTTGTTTTTATCCTTTTAATGTTTCGCAGTTTACTCACCGTACACTTTTTGTGCTTATTTTGTCATGTAATGAAAAGAAAACAAAAAACTCTATACTAATTGTATAGAGTTTTTTTACGACGTTCATGATACCGATGGTCGGGGTCGAACCGACACTCCCGAAGGAACACGATTTTGAGTCGTGCGCGTCTGCCAATTCCGCCACATCGGCACAAAAGAAAAGGCGGCAACCGGATTTGAACCGGTGATAAAGGTTTTGCAGACCTCTGCCTTACCACTTGGCTATGCCGCCATATTAAATTTTATTGGAGCGGAAGACGGGATTCGAACCCGCGACCCCAACCTTGGCAAGGTTGTATTCTACCACTGAACTACTTCCGC
>NZ_JBNPJZ010000047.1:0-316516 GCF_050312695.1 Bacillus sp. AF62
ATACTATCATTCTTCCAGGAAAACGGGTTTCTTTATGCATTCATTTTTGGATATTTATGAGTTTTGCAACACCCTCAAGCAAAAACGATACACCAAACACCTATACCAAGTAGGACAGATGTACTAAGTGTAAATGAATTTTTTAAACCAATATAGACAATAAATAATAGTAGTGCTGATGCGGGGAATCCATATAATACCCCTAAAGCAAATTGACTCAATTCTTGTTTATTTCCGCCTTCGAATGAAATCCAAAATAAACTAAGTAAACTCACGAGAGGAAGGGCAGCAATAAAGCCACCTATCGTACTGTAATGTTTAGCGACTTCAGTGATAATGCCGATAATAAGTGCCGAAACGATTACTTTAACGAGGAAATGCATATTTTGCCTCCTTCGCTAATAACGAAAATGCTTTTTCAATTAATTGTTGTTCTTCTTTTGATAACTGTGATTCTAATATTTTTATCTTTTCTTTATCTAGTAAAGTATGTTTTTCTAATCCTTCAATTCCTTCAATTGTTAATGTAAGGTTTACAACTCTTTCATCTTTTTTATTTCGCTCTTTAATGATGAAGCCCTTTTGAATAAGGCGCTTTATGTGTTCAGACGCTGTGTTATGAGAAAGACTAAGTTCAGTAGCGACTTTTCCAATTGTTATATCTTTCTCACGAGAAACGATTTGTAAAATACGAATTGCTTGGTGGGAAAGGTTGTCCTCGTATTCGTATCGTAAGTGATAATAAATGCTCTCCCAATGTTGATTAATGTTGTTCATAATAATAAATCCCCTTTTTTATATCGTATAGTAAGATATATTCGTTGTTTTAGAAATAAAATCCTTTTATTTGGATAAAAAATGTTGAAAAAGTTTATTTTTATTGAAATATAAGGTAATCTATGTGTAAAGGTATACATTTAGCAAGAGAGAGGATGATAGCTGTGAATACATTCAAATGGATTAGTCATGAACAGATGTATGTAGATGAAATACATGTTGAAAAATGTGGTCCTCTTTCAGTCGGCGTATATGGGGGAAATCAAGAGAGTGATGCATATGAACGAGGAGATGCGGTGCTGGCTTGGTGGGATCCTGAATTACAATTTGAATTTGTTATGATTTTTGATACACATCACAAAACAAAAAATATAGATTATATAATAGAAGCGATTTCGGAAAGAAAAGAAAAACTAAAAGAGTTATTCTCATATCCAATACATTTAGCTTTCCATCATACACATATGTACTTATTAGCGTTATTTACAGATGAGTTATTTATTAAAAAGTGTGATCAAGATGATGAGGAACTCGCTTGCTTAATTTGTTTACGAAAAGGCGAATTTTTATATTGGTTATCAGTTGGTGATTGTTTCGCGTATTTATTCCATTCTGAGAAAACGAAAAATGGAAAAGGACGATTAAATAAACGGAAGAATTACGAATATATTGGCAGGAAAAATATTTTTGCAGCAAATACACCTTGCTTTACGTCAGGTGTAAGAGGATTAGAAAAAGGAATGAATCACATTGTAATGGCAACGGACGGTATTTTAGAGTGTGACAAACGAAGGTTTGATGATGATCAATCTTTAGTAGAAATATTACACGACGGAAATAGCTTGCAGATTGAGCCCGTATTAACAAATGTACTGCAGTGGAAAGGTAGAGACTGTGCCACGATTATTGGATGGTCTATTGATACTGATAATAAACAATGTGCTAATTAATATAAAAGGAGTTCAAGGTTTTTATCCTTGAACTCCTTTTTGTTAAGCAATATGGATATGATATGTTTTCAACCATTCATTTACTTGTAGCATATACTCCATGGCACTTCTTGCCTCAAAATTGTTAATCTCTTTATTACTTTGATTAGCAATTGAAAGTAAGATGGAATGGTTAATAAGTGAGAAAATAGGATTGTTTTTATTGTTACACATATCAAGTGTTAAATTACGGATTGTTTGTAAGTAGAGTGGATCTTGTGAAGTTGGATAAGCGCTTTTTCTTCTATTGCGTACATCGTCAGGTAAAGCTGGTTGTAGTGCTCTACGTAAAATGCCTTTTTCAATATTATCAATACTTTTTATGTTGAAAGGAACATTCCATAAATATTCAACTAATCTATAATCACAAAACGGTACACGAACTTCAAATCCAACAGCCATACTCATGCGATCTTTACGGTCAAGTAAGAAAGGAAGGAATCTTGTTAAAAATAAATAAAACATTTGACGTTGTTTCGCGGATTTTTTACTTTCGCCTTCAAGAGTAGGTACTTCAAGTATCGCCTCTTGGAATCGTGTATCAATATAGTCTTCTAGATTACATTGGTTACTTACTTCATTTAGTAGAAGAGGAGATGTATTTTTCCAATTTGTTAGCCAAGGAAACTTATCTACATATAGTAGTTCTTCTTGATGAAACCAAGGATATCCACCGAATACTTCATCAGCCGATTCGCCGGATAAAGCTACGGTCGCATCTTTTTTCATTTCGCAAAATAGTAAATATAGTGAAGTTTCCATTTCACCAGCACTCGGTAAATCTTTCGCATGAAGGGGAACGAATAATTGATTTGCTAATTCTTCAGCATTCACAATAATATCATGATGCGCTGTCCCGACATGTTCAGAAACGCGTTTTACCCAAGGTGCATCTAAACCAGTGCGAGCAAATGTCAGTTCGAAATCTTTTGCGCTATTTACAAAGTCAACAGAATACGTATGAAGTGTTTTATTTTCAGCAGCAAATTCTTTACCCGCAAGTGCAGTAATACCGCTAGAGTCTAATCCGCCTGATAACATACAAACGAGAGGAACATCGGCAATTAATTGTCTTTTTACTGTATCTTGTAAAATAGATAAAATATGCGAAGATGTATCTTCTATAGAGTCTGTATGGAACTTACTTTCTAAATTCCAATACTTCGTAACTACTTTTTTATGACGTGTAAATGTTATAGAATGTCCAGCACGTACTTCTTGAATATGTTTAAAGACGCCACACCCTGGAGTGCGAAATAAGCCTAATCCAAATATTTCATTTATTCCATCCGCATCAATTTCAGCAGGGACAGATGGATGTGCTAATAATGCTTTAATTTCAGAGCCGAAAATAATACTGCCATTTCTTTCTGTAAAAAAGAGTGGTTTTACACCTAAATGATCTCGTGCTAAAAACAATTGTTGCTTCTGATCATCCCATAGGGCAAAAGCGAAAATTCCGTTTAAATGTCGTACGCAGTCTTCTTTCCATTCTAAATAAGCATGTAGTAATACTTCTGTATCTGAATGGGTTTCAAATGCATGCCCACATTTTTGAAGCTGCTCTTTAAGTTCACGGAAATTATAAATTTCTCCATTATAAGTAAGAGCATACGTATAATCATCAGCACGGAATGTCTTCGGCTGTGTCCCGCCTTCTGGATCAATTACAATTAAACGCCGGTGTGCAAAGGCCGCATGAGGTGAAAACCAAAATCCTTCAGCATCTGGGCCACGATGCTGAATACTATTTGCCATCTTTTTTAAAATAACATGTTGATTTGAAAGGTCTTTCTTCCAATCTACCCAACCTGTAATTCCACACATACACATCTCATCTCCTAAATTAAAATAGTAGATTAATGAAATAAAATGTACACCAAGTTAAAAAATGACTATATAAATAGTGTACTACATGAATTAAATTACAGACTTGAGAAAATTTTCTTTGAACGCATAGTTATGTGAGACAATGGCTAAGGGAAAGTATTCCATTACATACAAAAAATAAAAAAGATGAGAGAAAAAAATTTCTCAGACGTTATATAGGGTGTAAAAGCTTTTACAAAACAATAAGGGGAATCGCTACATGAAATCAAATGAGAAGAATTTTATAAAAAGATTACAGCGGCAAAAAGAAGACGCGTTAGAATTTGTTGTCGATACATACTTACCACTCATAAAGGGGATCACGCATAAAGTTCTACTTCCCATTCAAAATGATGGACTCATAGAGGAATGTATAAACGATATATTTCTTTCCATTTGGAATAACGCAAATAAATTTCATGGAGAGCCGAGTGATTTTAAAAAGTGGATTGCAGCGATTGCAAAGTTTAAAGCAATTGATTATTATCGGAAATCGACTAAAACAGTAGAAATCATTTCAGATGAGCTTCATATCAGTACAGAAAAATCAGCAGAAGACGAATTAATCGTTATGGAAGATAGGGAAGAATTATTGAAGCTCATTAATCAATTAGAGCCGCTAGATCAAAAGGTGTTCATTATGAAATATTTACTTGGTATGAGGACAGAGGAAATAGGTGACAAGTTAGGATTAACTCGGGCAGCAATTGATAATCGAGTGTACCGGGGGAAAAAGAAACTACAACAAAATGCTACGAATATTAGTTTTGGAGGTAGTGCGATATGAAAGACATTTATGAACTATTAAATGATATTGATATAGACGAAAAAGAACTAGAAGAAATTGAGGCTTCTGAAATTGAAAAGGAAAAAGTAAAACGAAATGTAAAACAATCGATACGTACGAAGAAAAAGATGAAAAGTTGGAAAAAAGGTGTCGCTGCTGCATCTATTTTAGTAGGGTTATCGGTTGCAACTCTTGGTATCGGTTTTCCTACATATGCAGGGGGATTGCCAATTGTAGGTGACATATTCCGATTTTTAGATAATGGTAGAACGGGGTTATATGAAAATTATAAAGAGTTTTCGACCGAGTTGAATATGACGAGGGAGAGTAATGGAGTTAAGGTTACAATTAATGATGTAATTTCTGATGGCAGAACATTATCTATAACGTATTCACTGGAAAGTGAGCAGGACTTAGGGGAGGATCCTATCATATTAGGTGGATTGGATATAATGGACGCTCATGGTAGTTCAGGCAGTGGTAAAATGACTAAAGTTAATGAAAAAAAGTATGTAGGTATGGTAACAACGACGCATCATGATAGCAATAAAAAGGACAAAGTAAACTTTAGATGGAATATAGAGAGAATAGAGATGCCAGATAGGAAAAAATCAATACAAGGTAATTGGAATTTCGCCTTAACTGTAAAATCAGTGGATAGTAAAGAGAGAACAATTGGTGGGAGTTCGGAAAAAGAAGGTATAAAAGCAAATATGGAAAAGGTCGCAATATCGCCAGTTTCATTTATTCTTTATTACAATCAAGAGGTTTCTAAGGGCGCGAGGAAAGAATGGGATAGTGTAGATGTTGAATTGACGGTTAAGGATGATTTAGGGAATATTTATTCGGGTGAAGGAAATGGGGGAAGTGGCAACGATCCTTACAATATCCATTGGAGTGCCACCTTCCAAAAACTAAACGAAAATGCAACAAAGCTTATCGTTACACCTCGCGTGCACTTGCGAGTACATACACCTGAAAATCATGGTGGAGTAGAGTATGTGAATGGGAAAGAGAAGAAAATAGAAGTGCCGAAAAAAGAAGCGAAGAGTAAAGATATTGTGTTAGATGATATTGTCATTGATTTAAAGAAATAAAAGAGAGACTGCCTAAAACCATTTAGGCAGTCTTTTTTTCGTTAAGAACTAGTAACGAGCAATGCATGCGGATGCTGCGTTTTATATTCATCTTTCCACGGAATATTTAGTTGTTCCCACGATTCGCCGCTATCATTGGATTGAAAGACGCCATTGTTATTTAACGTGTAAAACGTATGTGGTTCAGCCTTGTTTGTCGCAAACATCGAAATGACTGTACCGATTGCAGATGGTAGTCCTTGTTGTACTTGCTGGAAAGGAGTATCTTTCGTTTTTCGATAAATATAAGACTCATAAGGGATACGATGATGAGCCAGATCAGCACTTGGCGCGGCAGAAACTAGAATCGTATTACAATCAGCTGGATCAATTGCCATGCTGTATAAATAATGATGTTCAAGTCCTTCACTACATGAGATCCAGCTGTTTCCATTGTTATAACTTTCAAGATAAGCACGATCAGGTCCGCCCATAAATCCGTCACCACATGATGCATAAAGGCGATTTGGTGCTTCAGGGTGCATAAGTAATTGATGAGCATCGATAGGAGCACCGAATTTTTTATCAATCCATGTATGCCCTTTATCGTTACTTTGAATAACAGCACCAGCTTCGATTGAAACGTGTATTGTATTAGGGTTGTTTGGATCAACTGTAATCCAGCGTACGTGATGGGTAAAAGGTCTAGGCGGGAAAGCCCACGTATAAGAAGATAATAATGATTTCATATTTTTAAGTTCAGTCCACGTTTCACCACCATTTTCAGAGCGAAATAAAGCGCTCGGTTCTGTGCCGACATAAACGACCCCATATCCGTTCACTTGTTCATTTGAGCTTATTGTTATGGAAGTGATAGAGGAGTGTAAAATACCATCTTCTTTAGGGAAATCAAAGTAACGATAAGAATCTCCAATTGGTCTCCATGAATCCCCGCTATCGTCACTTAACCATAGACCTCGTCCAAATGTTCCGCAATATACACGGTTTGGGTGGAACGGATCAACAGCGATACAGGTAGGTTGCATATTTTGTAAGTGGTAAGTCGTTTCATAGTTATCATATTGTTCTTTCACTACAACAAGTTCACGTTCCATACAGAGAAATAAACGTTTCATTTAAGTAACCTCCTTAAAATTCTTTCATTAGTAAACAATATGAAAATAAAAAAGAAGTAGTCTTGTTTTATTTGAGAAAAAGGGATTGTCTAAAAAATAGCGAAGTGTGTATACAGAGGAAGCGGGCGTTTACAATCAGTCGATTCGGGATAAAGATGGGGGGGTTGTTTCATACTAACATACAGATATTGTACTTAAAGGAGTATAAGTATGGGACATTCGCATGATCATGGTCATTCAAAAAATAAAAAGGCGTTACTAATTGCCTTCCTACTAACAACAAGTTTTATGATTGCAGAAGTTATTGGTGGATTTGTAACAAATAGCTTAGCACTACTATCTGACGCGGGGCATATGCTAAGTGATGCAGTATCTTTAGCTTTAAGTTTACTTGCGTTTAAGCTCGGAGAAAAAACAGCAACAACTGTGAAAACATATGGATATAAGCGAGTCGAAATGTTAGCAGCATTATGTAACGGTGTCGTTCTTATTGTCATTTCGGTATACATTTTTATTGAAGCAATCCGTCGTTTTAAAGAACCAGTTGAGATTGCTAGTAATGGGATGCTCATTATTGCAGTCCTTGGTCTGCTTATTAATATTTTATCAGCTTGGATATTAATGAGAGGCGGAGATGTGAAAGGTAATTTGAATTTAAGAAGTGCTTTCTTACACGTACTAGGCGATCTATTGGGTTCCGTCGGAGCGATCATTGCTGCGTTACTTATTAAATTTTTCGGATGGACTGCTGCAGATGCGATTGCTAGTATTCTTGTGTCTATTTTAGTCATTATTAGTGGATGGCGTGTAACACGTGATACGGTTCATATATTAATGGAAGGTGCACCACAGCACATAAATGTTGAAGAGGTAAAAAGTACGTTATTAAATATTCCGATTGTTAAAGAAGTTCATGATTTGCACATATGGTCTGTCACATCGGATTTTCAAGTATTAACTTGCCACTTGATTATTAAAGGTAATGAAACGCAAAGTGTTTTAAAAGAGGCTACGGATGTATTAAAGGAGAAGTTTCATGTAGAACATGTCACCATTCAAGTAGAAATAGATGGTGAATTTCACCATGATGAGACAACTTGCAAAGTATGAAAGAAAAAGGATAAGAAAAAGTGTCATAACATTTTTCGCACGGCATACATATATATAATGTGGCCACAAATACTTTGCAAGGTAAATATTTCATGAAATTACTTTACTTATAAAGAGTCATCTTTTATAATCAAAAGTGGTAATTGATAGAGATTATCATTTTCAATGATTGTAGAAAGGAGTTTTTTAAAAGATGAGTAGTCAACTCCGTTTTGCTGTTGAAAATCGTAAGAGGCATTTAATTGATGAGTTAATTGGAGCAGGTGTGTTTAAGATTCGCGACCGACAATTATACGAGCTGTCTTTAGAGGAATTGGAAAAAGAGTACGAAGATATGGAAGGTTATGCGAATATTCAGGCGTAGCTATATAGATTAGTAAAAGGAGAGCTGGTTACGATTTTGTGTAACCAGCTCTTTTTTTACTTCGTAGAAATTATTTTTTGTATTTCTTTCATGGGACGGAGCCAGTTTTGGGTCATTATTTGTTCCATTTGTTTTTCGTCCTGCTTCTGTAATGCTTGAATGATAGAGTGATGTTCTTCAATAGATTGACTTGCTGGAACAAAGTTTTGGAAAAACAAATATTCAAGACGTAAAACGTGAAGTTGCATATTTTCTAGAAAGGGTTCAATATATTGATTTTTAGCAATAGAAGAAATTGTATTGTGGAATTGTATATCTAATTCTAAAGCTTGTTTTGTGTTTTTTTTCTCTATAGAGTGCTGAAAATGATCATTTATTTCAGAAAGTAGTTGAATATCAGCGTCTGTAATGTTTTGAAGAGCTTGCTTTCCTATAATAGAGTGAAGACCAGCCATCGTTTCATAAATGATAGATACGTCGTCTAACTTAATAGGAGCAATTTTCGTTTTTTGCCCTGGTACCATTTCCACTAATCCAGAAAGCTCTAATATTTGAAGTGCTTCCCTTACAGGTGTTCTGCTTACTCCTAGTGCCTCAGCCAATTCCCCATCATTAATTTTTTCATTGGGCTTCAGTACACCTTCAATAATCCAATTTTGTAGTTGATTTAAAACGAGTGATTTTGCTGAAATTCTTCCTGGTTTTTTATAATTTTGAGGGACAGGCATAGTGAATTCAATCCTTTCATTGTATATTTTCCTTTTTTGCATGAACAAGCTTTAATTTTTGTTTCCCTTCATCCGGTTTTTGGCTTAAGATGAGCACCATTACAATGACACAAAAAGCGCCTAATAACTGAAAAGATTGAAATGGCACGTGCAATATAAGTACAGAAGAAATAATAGCTGCGAGTGGTTCTGTGCAACCAAATAATGTTGTTTCTTTCGGAGTCAGGTATCGTATGCTGTCTAAGTATAAATAAAAGGCAATAAGTGTCCCGAAAATGACGACAAATGTGATGAGCGGTAGGGTACTTAGTTTTACATATTTCATAGTTGATAATAAAATGAATTCGTTTGTAGAAATAAAGTGTACAATCGTTACACCAATACCCCCAATAATCATGCCCCATCCAACGATAACGGAGGAAGAGCATTTTTCTAACAATTCCTTTGAATATAAACTATAAAAAGCGAGAGATAATCCAGATAAAATACCCCAAATAATAGCTGGTGTAGAAACAGCCAAGTTATGAACAGACCCGTTTGTTAGTAAGAGAAAAGTGCCTACTAATGAAAGGGTAATTGAAATGAAATCAATTTTTGATGGACGAACGTTCCATTTGAAAAGTAAGTATACAGTGATGAATATAGGAGCTAAATATTGTAATAATGTTGCCACGGCAGCATTTCCTTCTTTAATTGAAGCGAAATACGTATACTGTACAGCAAGCATACCGAATAGACCAAACAAAATCATTTTAATAGCATCAGATTTTTGTTTCCAAATGCCAAATATCTCTTTTTTTCTCGTTCCGAATGAGGAAATAATGAGCAAAATAATTCCAGATATAAGTAAACGGATCGTAACTAACCATTCGGTTGAAACATTGTCATATTGAAAAAGTTGTTGTGCAGCTGTACCAGACAAGCCCCATAAACAAGCGCCGATTATGACCATTATAATTCCTTTTAATCGATTTGAATCCATATGATCTAAAATTCTCCTTTCTAAAAATATAAATTGAATACAATATGCAATATATCACAGAATGACTCGTTAATAAACTGAAATTTCTAATTTGTTTTTTGTGTATAGTAAAATATTGTAGAGGAGGGGGAGTATATGTTAGCTGGATTTTTAGTTTGTTTATTTGTTGGGTTACTTATCATTTTTTTAGTGTATCAAATACATGTGAAAAAGAGGTTGTTTTTGTTAGCAGGATATCAAGAAGAAACGTTTGTTGGAGATAAAAATAAATTAGCGAAGCTTTCAGGAGCATTTTCTTATATAGTCGGAGTTGCTACTATAATATTACCGCTTGGCTTAGAAAAAATAGGTAATGTAGTTGGTATCGTATATGCTATATTAATTGTTTTAGGTACAATTGTATTTATAATTAAAGCAAACCTATTAAGTAAGAGTGCTATAAAGTAAAAAGGCTTCATTCTACTGAAGCCTTGTATTAATTATTATGAAGTATAAGTAAAAGCCGGTATAGGATCAATAAATGTATTCCAATCTTGTCTCATTTCTTTTTCTGTTAATAGACAACTATCTAATGATTGTTCAATTAAAGAACAGTTCATATCAATTCCGATAAATACGAGTTCGGTTATTCGATCTCCATATTGTTTATCCCAGTTTTTCAATACTTCTGGTTCTTCTGTAATCATTTGATTTCTTTCAGTTTCAGGTAATGCCGCTATCCACTCACCGGCTCCTTGAATTGTAATAGAGGAACCTGCTTGAGATAGAAGCCCTATCATATTATTACGAGATGCCAGCCAGAAGAATCCTTTCGCTCTTACAACATCTAAAGGCCATTTTTCTAACCAACTCATAAGGCGCTTGGGATGGAAAGGATATTTGCGGCGGTAAACAAAGGACTTGATACCGTATTCTTCCGTTTCAGGTGTATGATGATCACTATTTAATTCTTGTATCCAGCCGGCCGATTGACTGGCTTCTTCATAATTGAATAGATTTGTGTTTAAAATTTCTTGTAATGGTACTTTGCTAAACGAAGATTCAAGAACTTTTGCCTTAGGATTTAATTTTTTTAGTAAATGATGAAGCTCTATCACATCTTCTTTTTCTAGCAAATCTATCTTATTAAGAATAATTACGTTTGCAAACTCAATTTGATCTATTAATAAATCAATAACTTCCCGGGTATCATTCTCATCGATTGCTTGTTTTCGGTCTAATAAACTTTCCCCGTCTGCAAAATCATCCCAAAATCTATTTGCATCTACAACTGTAACCATCGTATCGAGGCGGCAATTTTTCGTTAAATCAATGTTAAGAACTTCGTCTGTATAAGTAAACGTTTGAGCAACTGGAATAGGCTCACTTATACCAGAAGATTCAATAATAATATAGTCAATATCACCATTTTCAACAAGACGATTCACTTCTATCATTAAATCTTCCCGTAGTGTACAACAAATACAGCCATTTTGAATTTCTACTAGTTTTTCCTCCGTACGTGAAAAACCACCCTTTTTTATAAGAGATGCATCAATGTTTACTTCGCTCATATCATTAACGATAACAGCTACTTTTAAGTTATTCTTATTAGTCAAAATGTGATGTAGTAAGGTAGTTTTTCCAGATCCTAAAAAACCACTTAATACAGTGATAGGTACTTTTTTCATGAAACGATCTCTCCTTTAAATCGTAATGATTACGTTTTATATTAAACGATAGGAAAAGAAAAATCAATAATAAATCATAATGATTACGATTTAAGAATAGAAATAGACTATAAAATTTGTGCTGTAGTATGAAGCATTTGGACAAGCACATGTTTACATGTAAATAAAATGGAGGCGAGAAGCTTGGTCTTTAATAGAGTTTCAAAAGAATTAGCAGGCATAGCTCTTATCGCTATGTTTCTCTTTTTATTATTTTTTGTAGATTTTACAAGTCTAGTAAATTTGCACAAAAATATGCCACAGGAATGGTTGAATGTGAATACAGTATTTTTAAGTATCATTTTTGAAGCAATACCCTTTATTTTATTAGGGGTAATTGTTTCTTCATGTATTCAAGTGTTTGTGACGGAAGATATGATTCAAAAAGTAATGCCGAAATCTCCGATTGTTGCAATGATTCCGGCAGTATTTGTGGGAGTTCTTTTTCCAATGTGTGAATGTGTCATTATACCAATTGTAAGAAGGCTCATTCAAAAGGGGTTACCACTTCATGTAGGCATTGTTATTTTACTGAGTGCACCCATTATGAATCCAGTTGTTCTTTTATCTACTGTATATGCGTTTCAAAAAAATGATTACGTTGTATATGCACGCTTTGGGATAACAATTTTAGTTGCTCTATTCATAGGTCTAATTGTGTATTATTGCTATCGCGAAAGAAATGTTTTAAAAGACGTAGAGGTTTCAGTTCAAACAAGCAATAAAAAGAGTTGGAAAGATGTTATGAATCATATTGTAGATGAGTTTTTTGGTACTGGTAAGTATTTATTGATTGGTGCTTTTTTAGCAAGTGTATTTCAAACGTTTTTTGATCGGAATGTACTGGATGCAATAGCACATAACGAAGTAATTGCCCCCTTTATTATGATGGGATTTGGTTATGTTTTATCAATTTGCTCTGCAGCCGATGCTTTTATAGCGGCATCTTTTGGACATGTTTTCTCGGTAAAGGCACTTCTCGCATTTCTTGTATTTGGGCCTATGCTTGATATGAAAAATACGTTAATGCTATTTGCATATTTTCAAAAGAGATTTGTATTCTTTTTGATAGGAATTGTCATTGCATCTGTGTATACCATCCTGCAAATCATAATGTTATAGGAGGTGAGAAAGAATGGAGAAAGAGGAGCAGAAGGCATATCATCGCTATATTCGTGGCATTATTTTAATTGGTTTAGCAATGCTCTTATTTAAACTACTTGTAACAGGTAATATTTATAATTTTATCGCTCCAAAAATGATCAAATTTACGTATATAGCTTTTGTAGTAATTTTAATTTTTGGTACTGTACAAGTTTGGGGAGATGGAAGAGAGAAACAGCATGATTGTAATTGTTGTAAACATCATACAACATCAAAATCAGGGATAAAAAGTTTCTTTGTATATGTTTTATTTGTCGTTCCGATAGTTAGTGCTTTTCTCTTTGGAAGTGTAACAATTGATGGAAGTTTAGCAGGAAAAAGGGGTATGAATCAAAGTGTACAGTCGAGAAGTCTGGAAAGGAATGAAAAAGAGGGGGAACAGGTTAATTTTGATGGGCGAGAAGTATCCGTTGATCCAGAAGAAACATCAAATTTATCAACGACTTATAAAACGGAAGAGCAAGTAGTAAAAAGTATGTTAGGACAGCGTAAACTACAAGTAAAGGATAAGGACTATGTTCAAACAATGAATGTAATTGGTCAAAATGTTAATTGGTTTAAAGGGAAAGAAATTACATTCTTAGGTTTTATATATAAGGATAAAGATGTGACGGGTAATAAAACAGTAGTGGCTCGATATGGTATAACTTGTTGTATTGCGGATGCATCAGTCTGGGGGATGATTGTTACCGGGAAAAATATTGAAAAAACTCCAGAAGAAACATGGGTGAAAATAACAGGATTATTAGATGAAACGACATATAAAGGAACAGTCTTTCCACTTGTAAAAGTAAACAAAATCGAGAAAATTAATAAGCCAACTGACCCATATGTATATGATGCTTTACCTCAATAGAAAAGAATAAATTCTTCATATTTTCATGAAATAGAATCATAATCAAGGCGATAAAAAAATAAAGATAAGAGTAATTTGGTTTGTTAAAAATATGTGCAGAAGGAGTTATGCGATGAACTGGGTTACTCATAAACCATCATTTGAATTTGAAACATTTAGTCCTATTATTCGGTCACAATCTGCGTGGAGTGGACATTTAGATTTTGCATATGACTTAGTACGATTTGAAAAACCAGAAACTTTAGTTGAGTTAGGTACACATCTAGGTGCTTCTTTCTTCAGTTTTTGTCAGGGAGTAAAAGATGGAGGGTTATCGACTAAATGCTTTGCAGTAGATGCTTGGGCTGGAGATGGGCATACAGGTCCATATGGAGAAGGGGTTTTTCAAATAGTAGAAAAAGTAGTGAGTGATAACTACCTTAATATAGGAAATTTAATTCGATCTACTTTTGATGATGCTGTAGAGCGGTTTCAAGATGAAACGATAAATCTTTTGCATATTGATGGCTATCATACGTATGAAGCTGTTTCTCACGATTATAACACATGGATACCGAAAGTCGCGAAAAACGGTATTGTATTATTTCATGATATTGAAGTTAGAAGTAGTGATTTCGGCGTGTATAAGTTTTGGGATGAGGTAAAAGCGAAGTACCCTCATTTTCAATTTGCGCATTCATATGGACTGGGAGTGTTATTTCCGAAGGGTTGTAGTGATAAGTTTGAGGAAATACTTAAAAATAAAGAAGAAATACAAAATATGTATAAATAAAGATAGGGCATGCATCATTTTTATGATGTGTGCCCTATTTTTTTATGTAGAACATAATGGTGTGAATTAAAAAGTGAAGATAGTTGTAAAAAGTTTTGTTGCAGCAAATATTAAAAAAGTTAGTATGGGATTGTTCCTTGTAAATAAAGTAAAGCTTTAATACGTTCATATCAATTCGGAATTTTACAGTAGTTAATTTCTTACCTAAGTGCTTTGCACTTACTGAATTTTAAGGCGGAGGTCTTATTGGCTGAAAATATCGGGATAAATAAAAATACAACATTTTTTATATTTTTCATTGCGAAAAACGTAATCTACTTTTACAATAGAAAGGGTTGTGAATATATTATACTGGAAAAATAAATCGAAATAATATGAAAATTTTGTTTTGTCTTCGCTAATTGTATATTACATACATGTAAGACGACATACGTCATGTTATCGACTTGTAAGGAGAGAAAAAAATGAAAAGTGTAAGATTACCATCGATGCTAGAAATCATAGTTCTTTTATTACTATTTCTTGCTGTTGTCTTTTCCTTCCAAACGATTTTTGATCTCCCAATTCAATTAGCGCTATTTATTTCATGGTTTTTAGTAATTGCGCTTGGATTAAGATTAGGATTTCGTTATCAAGAATTGCAAGATGCAATTACGAAAGGGATTTCTAACGGATTAGAAGCAATACTGATTTTAGTTGCAGTAGGTGCTTTAATTGGAACATGGATTGCTGGTGGGGTAGTACCAACATTAATCTATTATGGATTAGAATTTATTCACCCTAGCATATTCCTATTAGCAACATTAATTATTTGTTCTATAACTTCTATCGCAACAGGAACGTCTTGGGGAACAGTGGGAACAGCAGGTATTGCTATGATGGCGATTGGTGAAGGACTTGGTTTACCACTTCCGCTTGTTGCTGGTGCAGTTCTTTCAGGAGCTTATTTCGGCGACAAATTATCACCACTTTCTGATAGCACAGTTCTTGCAGCTTCTATGGCGAAAGTAGATGTTATCGCTCACGTTCGAGCTATGCTCGTATTAGATGTTCCGGCTTACATTATTACTAGTATTATGTTTACTGTAGCTGGTTGGATGTATGGCGGCGATAATGTAGATTTGAATCGAGTAGAATTTTTAAAAGAAGCTTTATTAAAGCAATTTGATATTAAAATATGGATGCTTGTTCCGGCGGTCATTGTTATCGTTCTATTAGCGATGAAGAAACCGTCTATGCCAACAATTGCAATGGGAGCTTTAATTGGTGCAATTTGGGCAACTCTTTTCCAAGGGATGAACTTTGGAGAGGCGATTGGAACAGCTTATAACGGATTCTCAATTCAATCTGGTGTTGAGTTTGTTGACAAGTTATTAAACCGTGGTGGAATTAACGGCATGCTTGGCTCAGTAGCCGTTATTATTTTCGGTTTAGGATTTGGTGGATTACTTGAAAAATTAGGTGTTTTAAAAGTAATCGTATCAAAATTCGAGAAGAAATTAAATTCTGCAGGTAATGTAACATTGTCTACATTAATCGTGGCATTCTTAGCTAATATATTTGGTTGTGCGATGTATGTATCACTAATTTTAACACCAAAAATTATGGAAGATAGCTATGATAAATTAAAAATAGACCGTCGTGTATTAGCGCGTAACTCAGAAGTAGGTGGAACGTTAACTTCAGGTATGGTTCCATGGTCTGATAATGGTATTTTTATGGCTGGTATTTTAGGTGTAGCAACGTTCTCATACGTTCCGTTTATGTGGTTAAGCTTCGTATCGTTAATTTTAGCAGTTATTTACGGATATACAGGCAAATTCATCTGGTATGTAGATGATGCAGATAAAGGAAAGCAAGCATCATAAAATAAAAATCACCTTCTACAACATGTAGAAGGTGATTTTTTTATTTTTTAATAGCATTTGCTGAAGTTATTTCAATCTCATATTTAGCAATTTTTTGTTGTATCTTTTTTAAGTTTTTTTCAGTGTCTTGAATGAGCTGTAAGACATTGGTCTCCTGTTGTTTCATTAATTCTAACCTTTGAAGGATGGTAGATTCTCCTTCCATAGACCAGTCGATAAATTGTTTTATTTTTTGAATTGGCATACCAGTGTTTTTTAAACACAAAATCATCTCTAAATATTTCAGTGCTTCTTCATCAAAAACTCGATCTCCTTTTTCGTTTCTTTGCAGAAAAGGAAACAGTCCTTGTTTATCGTAATAACGTATTTGAGAAATAGTTAAATGTTGCATTTTGGCGACTTGCCCAATTGTATAATACATATCATTCATCCTTTTATTACCAAGGTATAATGCCATCTTTGTTAAATATTTTACCATTATAGTTTGTTTCACTTAATGCATATTTAATAATAATTTTAGCACTTTCAGTGGTTGTATGGCCACCGGGGGAATTTCCATTAAGATCCGTAGTTGTAAAACCAGGAGTTACTCCAAATACTTCTGGACCGTTAGTGGAAAATTCTTTACTAAAAGCTAATGTTAAAGCATTAATAGCTGTTTTGGAAGAATTATATCCTAGTGTATTAATTGGATGTGTTTCACCATTAGCAAACATTGTTAGTGAGGCCATGTCAGTTGTTACATTTATGATTTTACTGTTGCTTGATTTCTTTAATAATGGTAAAAAGGCTTGCATCATTTGGAAAGTTCCAAAAAAGTTAACTTCAAATCCTTGGCGTAAAGTTTCAATATTTAATTCACTAGGTAGCGTATTGAAGTCTAGCGCTATGCCTGCGTTATTAATTAATAAATGTAAGTGGTCAGTCGTTTCGTAAATTTTCTTTGTTGCTTCTTGAATGGATTGTGAATTTGAAATATCTACTTGAATATAGGAAACGTTTGAAACATTTAAAGATTCTACGGCTTGTTGTCCAAGTTGTTCATTACGAGCACCTAAAAATACGTGATAATCTTTTTCTGCTAATTGACGAACAAGTTCATATCCAATTCCTTTATTCGCACCTGTTATAAAAGCATATTTTTTCATATTGAATTCCTCCAGTAGTGTTATAGTAGGTTACAATGGAAAGGATACAGCCTAAACCTAAGTTTAGGTCAAGAGGAATTTTTTAAAATAAATATAGAATATCTATATATAAGAGTGAGAATTCTTATCATTTAAGAGAAAGTCTGTTATTATAAGAGATGTAGGTATTATATTTTCAAGGGGATGAAAACATGGAGTACAGAATTGAAAGAGATACATTAGGAGAAATAAAAGTTCCAGCTGATAAATTATGGGCAGCACAAACACAACGTAGTAAAGAAAACTTTCCAATTGGAACAGAGCAAATGCCGCTTGAAATTGTAAAAGCATTTGCAATTTTAAAGAAGAGTGCAGCGCTTAGCAATCAAAAATTAGGAAAGCTATCAGAAGAAAAAGCAGAAGCAATTGTAGAAGCTGCGGATGAAGTGATTGCAGGGAAATGGAATGAACATTTTCCGCTTGTCGTATGGCAAACAGGTAGTGGTACACAGTCAAACATGAATGTGAATGAAGTAATTGCAAATCGTGGGAATCAAATTTTGAAAGAGAAGGGATCTGACGTACACATTCATCCGAATGATGATGTGAACATGTCACAAAGTTCAAATGATACATTTCCAACGGCTCTTCATGTAGCTTGTGTAATCGCAGTAGAAAATCACGTATTACCAGCAATTACGAAATTAAAAGAAACTTTAGCAGAAAAAGTAACTGCATTTGAACATATTATAAAAATTGGTCGTACACATTTACAAGATGCAACGCCGTTAACTTTAGGGCAAGAAATTAGCGGATGGCACCGTATGCTTGAAAAAACAGAGCGTATGATTGCAGAGAGCAATACATATATGAAAGAGTTAGCAATTGGTGGAACTGCGGTTGGAACAGGTATCAATGCTCATCCTAAATTTGGTGAGATGGTATCAGAGGAAATTAGTCAATTTACAGGTAAACAATTTGTTTCTGCACCAAATAAGTTCCATGCATTAACGAGCCATGATGAAGTTGTATATACTCACGGTGCATTAAAAGCATTAGCTGCAGATCTAATGAAGATCGCTAACGATGTACGTTGGCTTGCAAGTGGTCCACGTAGTGGTCTTGGAGAAATTATTATTCCAGCAAATGAACCGGGAAGCTCTATTATGCCAGGTAAAGTAAATCCAACGCAAAGTGAAGCGTTAACGATGGTTGTAGCGCAAGTAATGGGGAATGATGCAACAATCGGATTTGCTGCGAGCCAAGGTAACTTTGAGTTAAATGTATTTAAACCTGTTATTGCTTATAACTTCTTACAATCAGCTCACTTATTAGCGGATGCAATTGTTTCGTTTAATGACAATTGTGCAGTTGGTATTGAAGCAGATGAAGAAGTAATTAATGAAAATGTGAATCGTTCACTAATGCTTGTAACAGCGCTAAACCCACATATCGGATATGAAAATGCAGCGAAAATTGCGAAGCATGCTCATAAAGAAGGATTAACTTTAAAAGAAGCAGCATTGCAATCTGGACTACTAACAGAAGAGCAATTTGATGAAATTGTAGATCCAAAGAAAATGATTGCTCCAAAAGAGTAATAGAAAAAGCCAGGGTTCTGAGTATAGAATCTTGGCTTTTTTGATGTTCATTTTTATGTTTCATCTACTTGCAATACTGCAAGCTTCAAAATATATTATTTGTTAGCGGGCGTATTCATTACTTTCATCTGTGGGCAGTTCTCTTTTAAGAGTGAAATGAATTTTTCTTCTTCTTGTGGTACGAAAGTGGTCACTGAGTCAAATAAATTATAATTAATTTCTAATTGTTGCCTCGTCCATTTTTTTGAACGAAGTTTTTTGCCAGAGTACTTAATATGGCGAATGTCTTTAAATGGGATTTCAGTACGAAGTATGAAACCGTGTTTTACAACAAGAGATGATTCCGTTACGTTGTAGTGAGAGAAATAGAATGAAGAAAGATTCACGATATTTAATAGCATCATGAGAGTGAAAAAAATAGAATTTTCATTTTGGAAGAATAACGAAACGAAAAAAATAATTATAAATAATGTAATGAAAATGACGTGGAATGGATTTTTTTTCGCTTTAAACTTCAAGTTAGTCACCTCGGTATACTTGTTCTTTAACTAAATTAAATCATAACATTGTGATAAAACGTGTGAATATGCATAATTGCATATTCACACGTTTTATTATTCATGTAAAATTTCTTGATGGGATAAATTCAAAAGAAGTTTTGTAATAGTGGAGTGGCATGAAGTGACTTACAAGAATAGAAAGATAGCGTTAGTCATAATTAGTTGTATGATGATTATGAGTAGTTGTGCTAATAAATTTGTTGAAGATAGAAATCGAAAGCATACATTTGTACAAGTAAGTAAGGTTTTAGTAGAGACTGTAAATAGAATATATAAAAAGTAAAAGATGTTTTCTTATACGAAAACATCTTTTTTGTAGTTAAAATTGAATACTGAAGTTTTGGAATGAGTGAATACCAGTTCCATATTCACTAATCGCATATGTATTCTGTGCAATTTGTTTAACGGTAAACTAAGGGTCTTGAAGAATATTTATGTTCTATTTCACATCCTATAAAATGAATTTGTATAAACATATTCGCTTTTCGTTGTATTAAACCCTTTTGTTAGATGTTTTTGTAAAAGTTTATAAAATGGGTAAACGAAACATTGAAATGTTTGTTTGCGTTGTGATAAAATGATGAAGTGATAATAAACGTTATGCTGATTTGTTTAGTTTTAAATAAACATTTTAAAGGAGTGTTTAGTATGAGTGATATTTCAGAGAAGTTTTGGGATGCGTCAATAGAGGAATTAAAGAAAGGGTATGTGTTTGATGAAGAAAAAGAGGAGTACATTTGCTTAGCTTGTGGTGAAACATTTATTAAAGGTGTTATTTATCAAGATAATCAAATTTTGTATGAAGCAGAGAAGTTCGTCCAATTGCATATTCAAAATGAGCATACGTCTATGTTTGATTATTTGTTAAATATGGATAAGAAATTTACTGGTTTAACGGATTTACAAAAGAAAATGGTTCAGTTTTTCCATATGGGACTGAATGATAAAGAAATTGTAAAAGAAATGGATGGCGGAAGTACATCAACAATTCGTAATCATCGATTTACACTGCGAGAGAAAATGAAGCAAGCAAAAGTATTTTTAGCGCTAATGGAATTATCAGAAGAAAAATCAAAAGTACAAACGAAATTTGTGCCAATTCATAGAACAGCAACGATGGTGGATGATCGATACAATATTACGGAAGAAGAAAATAATGAAGTATTAAAAGCTCATTTTACAGAAGGGTTAGATGGACCTCTCTCTAAATTTCCGAAGAAACAAAAGCGTAAATTAATTATATTGCGCCATTTAGTGAAGAAGTTTGATAGTAATAAAAAGTATACTGAAAAAGAAGTAAATACAGTGATAGAAAATGTATACCCTGATTTTGTAACATTAAGAAGATATTTAATCGAATATGGATTTTTAGATCGAACAGCCGATGGAAGTCAATATTGGGTGAAGTTATAATTATACGAAAAGAAAATGAATAGAAGCACAGTATTATAACAACTATACAAAGAGATAGAGATTGAAAATAGATGTTTAATAAAAGGAGAAATGAAATTTGAAACCACCTGCAGATAACAATAAAGAAGGTGCGGAGTCACATAAGTTGGAAAGTGAGAGTAAACCGATTTGGAAATCGATGTCGATGTTTTTAGTACCGTTATTATTAAGTAATGTACTACAATCAGTTGGACAATTATTTGGTATGGTAGTAGTAGGAAGATGGCTTGGAGTTAATGATTTAGCGGCTATATCAGCATTCTTCCCATTATTTTTCTTGCTCGTTTCATTTGTAATTGGTATCGGTTCAGGAAGCTCTATTTTAATTGGTCAGGCGTTTGGTGCTAAAAACGAAGATCGTTTAAAAGCTATCGTTGGTACGACGTTGACGTTTACCTTTATTATTGGAGTTGTGTTGGCGATAATAGGCAGTATTTTTGCGATGGATATTATGCGTCTAATGGGAACGCCAGAAAATATTATTGAAATAAGTGTACATTATGCACGGATTTTATTTATATCGATGCCAGTATTATTTTTATATTTCGCATATACAACATTTATGAGAGGTACAGGAGATTCTAAAACGCCATTTTACTTTTTAATTGTAAGTACAGCGCTAAATATGATCTTATTACCGATTCTTATTTTTGGATGGTTAGGAGCTCCGAAATTAGATGTGTATGGAGCGGCCTATGCATCTGTTATATCTACAGTTATTACGTTTATTGTCATGCTTGTGTATTTAAAGAAGAAAAATCACCCATTACAACTAGATGGCACGGTTAGAAAATACCTTCGAATGGATGGGGAGTTATTAAAGCTATTGCTAAGGCTCGGTATACCAGCAAGTATAAATATGATATTAGTATCATTATCTGAGATTGCCGTAATCGCATTTGTAAATCGTTACGGTTCGGATGCAACAGCTGCTTACGGCGTTGTGAATCAAGTTGCAAGTTATGTACAAATGCCAGCAGTTAGCCTTGGTATTACAGTTTCCATTTTTGCGGCACAATCGATTGGTGCGAATCAATTTGATCGATTGCAGAAAGTTGTGAAGGCTGGAATTATTATGAACTACGTCATCGGTGGTTTGTTAATATCTCTTATTTACTTATTCTCAAGAGACATCTTATCACTATTTTTAACGAGTCAAACTACAATTGAAATTGCTCATAGCTTAGTTATGATTACGTTATGGAGTTATTTAATTTTCGGTCATGCACAAATTATTAGTGCGACAATGCGAGCGAGCGGTACAGTACTTTGGCCAACTGTTATTGGAGTTGTTTCAATTTGGCTTGTAGAAGTACCCGTAGCATATTATCTTTCTTACCATACAAGTCTTGGAATAGAAGGCATTTGGATCGGGTATCCAGCAGCATTTATTGTCAGCTTAATATTACAGTATGCATATTATAAGCTTTCATGGCAAAAGAAACGAATTACACGATTAGTTAGTTAAATAGAAAAATGTCCCTAAGTTATTAGACTTAGAGACATTTTTTCGTAAGTGCAGGTTTACAAATAGCTTTTTAAAGTGATATCAAAATGTTGTCTAATGAGTGTTTTATCACTCATATAAAACTCCCACGCTTTTTCCGGTTCACCGATAATCTCAAAGGATTCCTCTGTAATATATAAAGCGCAATTATCCTCGAGTGCAATTCCTTCTATATTCCCTTGATGATTTTGTAAAAAGGAATGGAAGGCGTTCATTCTGTTTAATTGATTATAATGTGGACAAAATCTTTTATTAACAATACCCCATCCGTTACTCTCTATATAACCAGAACCTTCATAATCTGATCGGATACTAGACGTGAACCAACACATAGCACCAGCGCTATAACCAGCAATAAGTGTTCCTTGCTGCAGAGCCAATAATAATTTTTCATCGAGTCTATGTTCTTTCCATTGCGTAAGCATGTGAATATAGTTCCCGCCACCTAAATAAATTAAATCGGCTGAATGAATCATCTCGTCTATTTCATACTTAGAAGGTAAATCTGTTGTAGTACGTAAAATTTGTACTTCACAATGTAATTGTTTTTCAAACGTGTCTAAAAATAATTTTATATAGCTTTCATCATCATGACTAGCCGTTGGAATAAACAATATTTTTGGGTACTGTTTATTTGTTAATTCTATAAGGCGTTCATTAATAGGCAAGTAATTTGAATCTTGTAAATCACCGCCACCAATGACAGCTAATTTCATAGTAAAGCACCACCTAATCATTTTTGTTATATAAAAATTCGATAGAAGAGAGTTACATTCCTTCCGTAATGTAATCAATAATTAGAAAATATAGCTTAAGTATATCGGAATAGTAAAGAAACTACTGACTATATATACCAATGCATTAGAAACCATTCATTGATATATAATATTTCATACTAATGTTTCAAAATATGGAAAAAATATGTTTAAATAGATATAATGACGCATTCATTCATATTGAATTTATACTTATATTTTAAAAGGGTATCGGAAATAATAGCGATTTTCTAAAACAGTTTTTACTTTTAATAGGAAGTTTTATTACAATATGGTAAAATTATTTCAATATATTTATTTAATATGAAATACAAAGAAGGAGCGTGAAAAAAGTGGATTTTCGATTTGAATTTACAACGAAGCTGAAAGAATACTTAGACGATGAGAAGGATGAAAAAATAATAAAAGATGGACATAGAGATGTAATTTTTCACTATTTATATGCGTTAGAGACTGAAATTGGCGTTGTTAAAAATCCTAATTTTACTTTTTTTGCATCAGGAAGACGTTCACATATAGTGTTAGAAAACGTTGAATTTAAAACAGAAGTAAATGTAAAAAGTAATATAATTGAAATTACAAAAATCGTGGATAATGTAGCTATTCCATTAGATACTATCGTAGCGAAAGATCGGGAATTATTTGCCCTTGGGCGTAATGAGAAGTTTAGTGTACAAATATTAGAGCAGTACCTTTTTGATACATTTGGAGAAAAATTAGGTTTAAAATGAATGGAATAGCCTATGTATTTATAGGTAGTTAATTTTCGTATATATCATTTACGTTTGACCTTTCATTTAATTTATACTACAATTCGTAGTGTGAAAGGAGTTGTACAATGTTTACTCAAAACTATAAGTTAAATGAGCACGGGTTAAATCATTTCTTTGGACCGCTTGAAGCAAAAATTATGGAGATTGTTTGGTCTAGCGATGGTATTACGATTAAAGAAGTGCAGCAGAAATTAAGTGAAGAATCACCTGTGAATTTTAACACTGTTATGACAGTTATGAACAGGTTAGTAGAGAAATTACACTTAGAAAAACAGACTGTGAAAAGAAGTGGCATATATCGTGCTGTACAAACGAAAGAAGAATTCTTATCCAATCAAACGAAGAAAATGACACAGGAATTGATGGGGGAATTTGGAGATTTAGTTGTAAATCATATGTTAGATGAGTTAGAGCAGGCTGATCCGACTTTAATAAAAAAGTTAGAAGACAAATTGAGTCAGTTAAAAAAAGAGGATTAATGAAATGAAATGGCAAATGCGTAAAATCGTATTGTTAGCAGTAATTGTTAGTACCCTCTTTTTCAGCTTGTTACTGTATTACGTTACATATCCATTTCTGTTTCAAAATAAGATGTTCCTTCTTTCAAAATTTTGCTTGTTCCAGTTAGAAAAACATATGAAAGAATTATCGCTGATTCGTATAATAATCGCTGGATTATTATTACTTACTGTATTAATCGTGTGCAAAAGAATTTGGCGACAATTTTTCTATAGTAAAAAATTACAAAAAGTACTTATCCCTTTCATCCGAAAAGGAAAACAAATATATATATTGCCGACTACGGAAGTTGCGGCATTTACAATTGGGCTATTTCGTCCGAAAGTTGTCATGTCAGAAGGGATGCTTCAAACATTTTCAGATGAAGAAATGGATGCAATTATTTTCCATGAAGAATATCATCAAAAGAATTGGGATCCGCTAAAATTATTTTGTTTTACGCTATTAGCAGAAGGAATGATGTACATACCAATATTAAAAGGGTTGTTACAGCGATATCATACGTATCAGGAACTAGCTGCTGATAAATATGCGATGCAAAAAATGGAATCCTCACTTGAGTTAGGTAGCGCGTTATTAAAATTAATTAAAATAAAGACAATGGAAAATCGATGTGTTACAGCTTCATTTGCAAAAACAGCAATAAATTTACGAATCGAGCAAGTGTTAAATGAAAAGGTTGTTAAGCTTACTATTCCGTTACATACGAATTCGGTATATGTAACAGTAGGTTTATTCTGTATGTCGGTTGTACTTATTGTCGGAGAGTGCATATAGCCTCTTTTTTTTAGAATAAACACTACTCATTGTAGTGTTTCAGGGGGAATAAAATGAATGCAGCAGATTTAACAATTTGGCTTGTGGCTGGGGCGGGAGTATTGTCATTTATATCACCGTGCTCTTTACCGCTATATCCATCTTATTTATCTTATATTACAGGTGTGTCTATTCAAGATTTAAAAGAAAATCGTGGGATTATGCAAAAATCAGCGATTATACATACAGTATTTTTTATGATCGGATTTTCGGTTATATTTTACGCGTTAGGTTTATCGGTAAGTTGGATTGGAATAACATTTTCATCTAACCAAAAATTGATTCAACAAATTGGTGGGATTTTTATTGTTTTAATGGGGCTATTTATGACGGGCTTGTTTCAGCCTAAGTGGCTTATGGCAGAGAAAAAGGTGCAGTATAGAAGTAAATCGACTGGATTTATTCGCTCGATTTTAGTCGGTATGACATATGCAGCGGGTTGGACGCCATGTGTTGGACCGATATTTTCAGCTGTACTCATGCTTGGCGCGACGAATCCTGAAGGGGCACTTCTTTATATTACAGCGTATACTCTTGGGTTTGCGGTTCCATTTTTCGTGATGGCATTCTTTATTGGGAAGGTAAAATGGATTGTTACATATGCCAATGTCATGATGAAAATTGGCGGTGGAATGATGATTGTAACGGGTATTTTATTGTATACAAATCAAATGACGAAAATTACAGCATTCTTTATTCGACTATTCGGTGGATTTACAGGTTTTTAAAAATGAGGAGGAAGAAAAGTGAAGAAACTAATTGCTATTATACTAGTAGGTGCTCTCGTTTGGGCGGGGGTTAACTTTTATAATTCAAAGAAAGAAGAAAAGGAAAGAAAAGCAAAGCAAGCAGAGTTACAGGAGAAAGAAGTATTACCACAAGTCGGTTTTAAAGCACCTAGCATCACATTAAAAGGATTAGACGGAAAGTTGCAGTCGTTAAATGATGCTAAGGGAAAACCATATATTATTAATTTTTGGGCATCATGGTGTGGGCCGTGTGAAATGGAGGCACCTGATTTAGTTCATATGTATGATAAATATAAAAAGGATGTTGAAATTTTTGCGGTGAATGCAACTGTTAGTGACCCAGTACAAGAAGCAAGCGCATTTGCTAATCGCTATGGGTTTGAGTTTCCTGTTCTATTAGATATGGACGGAGTAGCTGGACTAGATTATAAAGTATTCTCTTTACCGACGACATTTTTTGTTAATAAAGATGGAATTATAGTAGAGCATGTACGAGGTGTATTACCACCAGATCAATTAGAAAAGAAATTTAAGAAATTGATTGAGAATTAAAAGGAGATTTCGTGACGATGGAGTGGATCGTGAGGTTACAACCCATATCTCTTATAATTGGAAGTCTATTTGGATTTGTGTTGATGAAACGAAAGATGAGGCATCAAAATGTATCATATGAAAAAATGATGGATGCCGTAACAAATGCTTTTCTTATCATCGTATTTGTATGGAAGTTTGCACCATCAATTTTAAATCCTGTATGGGCCTTTGGGGCGCCAGTGCAAGCAATATTAGCTGTTGGAAGTATGCAACATATTGTAGTAGGATGCGTGATTGCGAGTGTATACATTGTTTGGAAAAGTAAAAAGGAGCAATTTTCGCTTCGTATTTTACTTGATGCATTGCCTTTGGGTCTGTGTGTGAGTATTATCTTTTATTTTCTATTACATCATGAAGTAGGTGCACAAACGACACTACCATGGGGAATGAAAATATATGAATCTAAACTTTTATATCACCCTATTTTCGTATATGAGATCAGCCTTGCTCTTTGTATAATGGGCTTGTTATGGATGAAAAATGAAAGGCTCGAAAATGGAAAGAATATAAGTGTTTTTCTAATTATTGAGGGGTTTGCTCATATTATTATTTCGCTTGTTAGTGAACAAAATTCGGTTCTGTTTGGTCTATCAGCAGAGCAAATAATGAGCTTTTGTATTATTAGTTTAGGGATTTTGTTGGTGTCGAAAAAATAAAAGATAGCCATGTACAGAGAGTATATGGCTATCTTTTATAAGCATATTTCTTCATCATATGCTAAATCATTATATTGTAGAAATCTAAAAACCCCTTTATTAGGGGTTTTTAGGTTTCTATAGGTCTGCATGTGTTTCTTGTTTATCTGTATCCCATTTTGGAAGTTGTTTTGCTTGTTGACTTTCAGTAAAATTATTAAATCCAAAAGCAAGTATGCATGTAAAGGTTAAAATAGCTAAACTAATCTTTTTCATTATCTTAGTGCCTCCTTAGTTAATAATTTTTGTTTTGCTTCGTAAGTATTGAAAAAATATTTTTGAGATTTCTCTATTTTATTCACTTTATGAAATTCTACTGCTAATAATTCGTAATATTCTTGTACATAATCGTATAATTCTTTACTGTTAAAATATGTAGTGCCTGCAATGATTGCGTTTTCTAAGTCGTCTAGAATACCAGTGTGTTGTGTTTTTAAGATAGTGAAATGGTGTTTATATTCTTGATTATTTAATTCATTACAAATTTCTAAGCCTTTTTGAACCCAATCGTTTGCAATTTCTTTTTCATTTAAACTAAAATGTTCTTTGGCTTGTAGAAAATTGGCTTTTAGGTGTTTAGGTAATTTGTTTGTAACTATTGTAAGATGTCTAATAGCAAGGGTTGATAGATTTTGAGAAGAGTAGAGCCAACCTAAGTTATTTCGAACTTTTAAGATTAGTGTATCGTCTTTCAGCTTTTGTAAAATATTGATTGCTGAATTATAGTTCTCTTCGGCTTGTTCGAATTGTTTTAAATAAACAGAACATGAGCCTAAAATGTTTTCGCATAGAGCTATTTTAATTTCATAACGTGGATATTTTGAGAAAATCTCTTTAGCTTGATTTGCATAATTGATTGCTGTAAGTGGTTTGTTTGTATGGTGATTAAATATAGCGAATTTATATTTATATTCAGCTTCTTCTAGTTCGCCTGGTACATGTTTTAAAAGGGATTCAGCTTTTTCGTATTCTTTTTTTGCTTCATCATAATTTCCAATAATGGTAGCATGTTCAGCTTTAAAAAAGTGATAATAATAAGTAATAAAGTCTTCAGTTATTGGATTGTCTAAACGAACAATTTGACTAAAAGTATCATATTTAATGTTTGTCCAATCGGTTAGGACCTTATATTTAAAGTTTAGTAGGGAGTAGTAAAGCGATAGATTTTGATCAGCTTCAATTTTATTAATCTGTTTCTCTATTTTTTCTTTTAATTGTTTCGCTTCAATTAATTGCTCCGCTACCATTACTTGATATAAAATGTTTAATTCGTTGACAATCTGTTCATGCCCTTTTAATAACACACTCATTATATATTCCCCCATTCGATAAAAGTATCCTAATTTAATTATTTCTATAATAGCAAAATAGAAGAAGTATAAGAGTGATTTTACCATATTTTTCAACAAAATTCTGAAAAATTAATTAATTTTTACATATTTCTTATTTTTATGTGAATATTACAAGTGCCTCTGGTAGTGGTGGGATGAATCTGACTCATGATACGTTAGCATCAATGGGAGGGATAGTTTTACTTGTAAATATGTTTTTAGGAGGATTGTTCGGATTGGGTCCAACTGTTAAGTTTTTAACAAAAATTTCACTTTCTTATTTAATAAAAACAGGATAATCCTCATTTTATAAGAATCATCCTGTTTTTATTGATATATTAAAAAATCGGCGGAGTAACAGAAAATAAGACTATCGCGTTTTTTTCAAAATGATTCACCCATTTATGCTTTAAATAAGCAGGTATTTTTACACTGTCGCCAGTTTCTAATACGTATTCTTCCTCATTTAAATATAATGTGATTTTCCCATCTAAGACAAATGCTAATTCTTCTCCTTTATGTTCTAGCACATTTTCTGATGAAGCTGTATTAGGCGGGACGGTCATAATTGCTGTTGCTAAATTTCCAGTGAAATCAGGTGAAAGCATTTCATATGATAAATTATCAATAATCATTTTCTTTCGTTTATGGGAACGTACAATTAAATCGTCTGTATTTGTATCTTCAAGTAAAAAGCTAAATGTTGGCACATCAAGAGCTTTAGCAAGCACTTTTAATGTTTGGATAGAAGGGTTAGCGGACCCGCGCTCAATTTGACTTAACATTGATGGTGTAATATCGGCCATCTTTGCTAGTTCTTTACTAGTTAAACCTTTTTCTTTTCTTTGTTTTTCAATTTTTTTACCAATATCTATATTTTCCATAATGAAAATCTCCTTAATAATTATTAAATTATATTTAAATAAATTAAATTAAAATTAACTAAATTGGATTATTTGTGTTAAACTATATTAAAATTAATTTAATTATAATTTATTGTATGGTGAGCTACAAGGATATAAGGAGGAAACAAAATGAAAGAAATAGGGGCATTACAAGCAGAATATCCATTAGTGAATAAGCTTATTGCAACAGAAGAAGTATTTTGGATAAATCCAAACATACAAATGTATGAAACAGCAATAAAAGATTCACCACTTAATGAAGAGAATGTAAAAGATGCGGAAGAGAGATTAAAGCGTTTTGCACCATATATTGCGAAAGTTTTTCCTGAAACGAAAGGGGCGAACGGCATAATCGAATCACCTTTAGTGAAAATACCTTCTATGAAAGAAGCTTTAGAGAGAAAATATGAGCAACCTATTTTAGGAGAATTATTATTAAAATGTGATAGTCATCTTCCAATATCAGGATCAATTAAAGCTAGGGGCGGCATTTATGAAGTGTTGAAACATGCTGAGCAACTAGCATTGCAGCACGGAATGGTAACAGAAGAAGATAATTATTCCGTTTTAGATAGTGATACATGTAGAGAGTTTTTCTCGAAATATTCAATTGCAGTAGGTTCTACAGGGAATTTAGGACTTAGCATAGGGATTATGAGTGCGAATCTAGGTTTTAATGTAACTGTTCATATGTCAGCAGACGCAAAAGAATGGAAGAAAGATTTATTAAGAAGTAAAGGTGTAAACGTTATTGAATATGAAGATGATTATAGCAAAGCAGTAGAAGAAGGAAGAAGACAAGCGGATGCGGATCCTAGCTGTTATTTTGTAGACGATGAAAACTCACATGCTTTATTTTTAGGATACGCAGTAGCCGCATCACGATTACAAAAGCAATTAGAAGAGTTAGAGGTTGTAGTAGATGAAGATCATCCTTTATTTGTTTACCTTCCGTGCGGAGTAGGAGGAGGACCTGGCGGAGTAGCATTCGGTTTAAAGTTATTGTATAAAGATAATGTTCATTGTTTCTTTGCAGAGCCAACACATTCTCCTTGTATGTTACTCGGCTTAATGACAGGCCTTCATGACAAAATTTCCGTTCAAGATATCGGAATTGATAATGTAACAGATGCGGATGGACTTGCGGTAGGAAGGCCATCTGGATTTGTCGGTAAAACGATGGAACCATTTTTGAGTGGGAATTACACAGTAAGCGATGAAGAGTTATATAGATTGTTAAAAGAACTAGCTGATACGGAAAATATTTATTTAGAGCCTTCTGCACTAGCAGGTATGATAGGGCCAGTGAAAGTATGCAAAGAAGGTGAGTATTTACAAAAGCAACAGGTAACAGAGAAGGTGAAAAAAGGTACTCATATTGTGTGGGGAACGGGTGGAAGTATGGTTCCAAAAGATGTAATGAATGAGTATTATAGGAAAGGTTTGGATTTAACGGTATAAGAAAAATGAGGCTAGTTGTAGCCTCATTTTTTCATGTACATAAAAATCTTTGTTATTTTCACAATAGTTCTTTATAGTATATATAAAGGATAACTAATATTGAATAAATACAACAAAAAAGCTTTATTTTACATAATAAGAGGATGTGTATACGATGTCATTACAGACTAAATATATAGCGGGTATTTCGCTTGGGGTTATGGGTGTCGGCTTTGCGGCTTCTATCCCTTTTCAAGGAACGGTAGCTGGAGAGATTATACAAGGTGGATTTGAAGCTGGATTGGTTGGTGGACTTGCGGATTGGTTCGCGGTTACAGCTTTATTCCGTCATCCGATGGGAATACCAATTCCGCATACAGCTTTGTTACCTAAAAACCGTAAACGGGTAACGAAAGGACTCATTCATACGTTAGAAAATGAATGGCTGACGAAAGAAAGTATTACGAATAAAGTAAAAGAGATGCAGTTAGTACAAATGGTACTGCAAATTGCTGAGAGAGAAATGCAGTCTGATGCTGTGAAAAAGGGGATTGTAACGATTGCAGAGAAAGCAATTGTTACAATAGATACAGAAAAGTTAGCTGTTATTATTGAAAAAGAATTAAAAACATATTTGCATACAATTAATACAAGTAACATTTTACAAGTGCTTGTTGATCAATTAGTTGTGCAAGAATATGATGAAAAGACACTTGATTACATATTAGTGAAGGTAAAAGATTGGACAGCGCAAGATGAAGCTCGTTACCAGCTCGGTAGCTTAGGTATGAAGGCGATGGAAAATATAAAAGTAGATGGATTCTTGCAGTTTACTTTGAAATCATTTATGAATATTGTAGATGAAGATAAAATTGGCGGCATTTTGCAGAAGTTTATCATTAGTAATATTAACAGCTTACAAGAGGCTGATAATAGCACAAGACAACTTATATTAGCGAAGATTCGTCAAGAAATTATCAATGTAAAAGAAAATGAAGCCTTATTACAGGAATTAGAAAATTGGAAAGAAAAGTGGATTGCGAATTGGAATGCTACTGACAAAATAAAAGAGATGCTAGAGCAAGTACAACAAAGAGCAGTTGCTTTTGTAAATAATGAAGAATTTGCTGATAAATATGTTATTCCATTTTTACAAAAACAAATGAACAAAATAAAAGAAGATGAACAAACTGTTCAAAAAATAGAGGAGTGGTTACAAAAGCAAGTTGTTACACTTGTGGAAAAAAACCATTCGAAAATCGGTAAGCTTGTACAAGAAAATCTTGATAAGTTAGATGATAAAACGTTAATCGAAATGATTGAAAATAATGTCGGTAAAGATTTGCAGTGGATCCGAGTGAACGGGGCGGTTTGCGGATTTATGATTGGATTAGTGTTAGAAGGAATTAAAGCGATTATATGAGAAAAACCTTCCGCAATTGCGGAAGGTTTTTTATTTTTCGAGAACACTCATATTCAAATTATAAGCTTTCTCAATATTTAACTTGTACGTGCCATTTCCAGTTTTAATCGAATTTTTATACCAATGTTCTTGGTTGTTTAATTCTGGATGTTCTTCTGGAGAAGTATTTTCTTTTTTCGTTAAATCTTCTACTTGTTCCCAAGGTGTGCTTCCATGTGTTTCTTTTTGATTTGTTACTGCTGTTAAAGATACATCACTCTCTTTTGCAAGATGGACAGATACTCTTGAGCTTTCCTGTACAAACCAATTAGTTTGTAATTGACCTGGATAAAGAGATAGTTCGTTATTTGAAGCACGGATTTCCACATTTTTATTTTGCGGAAGAACAAGCGTTGGTTTCACCTGTGGTGCTGAATTAAATAACGTATGCTGAACAGGTAATGATTTTAAAGTGATATACATCGTTTCTCCAGCCGTTTGAATTGAAAGGAAATCATCTCGTTTTAAATTGAGTTTTTCATTTGCTTTCGTCGTCATTTCATAAGTTCCCAAAAGGTGAATTTGATTTGTATTATTTCCCTCTATAGTTAGAGGCTGATGACCTGCATCTACTACGATTTTTTTGATAGATTCAGGTATATCAAATTGTCCGTCTGGAATATTACTCGTTTGCCTCGTTGTGTTAATAGAGTGACGAACTTCTTCTAGTAATCCAGTTGATAATAAACAGTAAAAAGCAATTCCGACGCTTCCTAAAACACCGATAAAGAAAATACTAAAAATATCATATTTAATAAATGATTGTTCCTTCTTAGAAAATAGAAGGTATAGTAAAACTTCAGCTCCAAGTATGATAAGTAAAACTGGCCACCATGCAGTTAGTGTATCTAATACTTGAATTCCTTTTACGACTGAAAATAGTAAAAAGCATCCTAACGATATAATAGAAAGCCCCATTGAGAATGTTCCAACACGCCAAGTCCTCATTCGCTTGTCCCACCTTTGTTTTCTTTATTTCCAAGTAACAATTTAAAGCCGCCGCCAATTAAAAGGAGCGCAACGATAGATGTCTGGAAATAGCGATAATATAGTTCACTAAGATGAATATTAAATATAGTTACAAAATAATCATTCAAAATAGGAAGGACTGTTTGATTTAATAAATAATAACCACCGAGTGTAATTAATCCGATACCGATCCATCTTTGATGATTTATAAAATAATCGATAATGGGTTCGTCTTGTACTCGTTCTTTTCCGTATTTTGCTGTTTGCTGTAACGCATCAAAAAAGCTATAGAACCAAATGATTGGTACTAAAAATAAAAACGCAGAAAGTCTTAATAAGTCGAGTAAATAAATAGATAGTAAAAAGGCTGCCATAAGCTGAAGACCACGGCGTTGTAAACCTAAATACATATGACCTGCTCCAGGGAACATCGCTAAAATAGAAGCAAATGTTTTACTTTTCTTTCCTTGCTCTCGATGTTCTTCAAAATCTTCGAAAATAGTACGGTCATCTAGTTGCTCGCCACGTTCTTTTTTCTGGAGTTGCTGAACAACATCGAAGAAATTGTAAATCCATAAAACAGGTAATGTAATAAGGAAGATAAGAAAACTTTCTTGCGATGTTAAAAGTGCAACGAAAATAATCATACTTCCGATTCCTGTGCAAGCTACTAAAAATGTAAGTCCACGTTGCATAAGTCCTAATTGGAAATGGCCAAGTCCAGGGATGATGGATAGGAGAATGATATAAAATCGTTCGCTCTCTTTAGAGGAATTTATCAATTCTCCAGCTTCTTGTTTTTTCGTTTGTTTTATAATGGTGATAACTAAATCTAGTAAGTTAATTACCCATAGAACAGCTAGTAAAAATAGAGAAAGAAAAGCAATATCACGTCCTCTTACTACTATGGTACAAAATACTGCAAAGGAGAATAGAAATAAAGATCCTCCGCTATATAGAATAAACCGTCCTAGCTTTTTTAAGTATAAATGTCCAAGCCCAGGAATTAGCCCTAATACAAGTGCTAAAAAGGGGTTTTTATTCATGCTTTAAACCTCCGTCCTTTTTTGATGTATCTACCGATTTGTTTACAATTTGTTGTGAGATAGAAGACTCGTTATGTTTTGAAGATTTCTCGAAATTTGATGTCGCTGTAAAAATATATTGGAATAAACCACTTACCATAAAAATAATTGTAGCTGCAGTCGCAATTATGTAGTGAATAATTGTGCGTTTTAGTGAGTTTGTTTTTATATTTTCATTAGGTTGTAGCGTTTCAAAATTAATTTGCGTCATAACTTCGTTCGTAAATGAATCATCATTTATCATTGGAAGGTTTTCATGTTGTTCATCAATACTTTCCATATAAAGTGCTAAACAATGATCACATTCATAAAGGTGTTCTTCCATAGATTTACGTTCATTGTTTTCTATAAAATCTAATGTATAATTGCGCCAATCTTCTTTTGAATAATGCATCATAGAAACTCTTCCTCCTTCCAATGTTTTTTTATCCATTTTCTTGCCCGATACAGTTTCATTTCTACTGTTTTCACTTCGATGTTTTCTTGGAAAGCAATTTCTTGATAGCTTTTTTCCTCTAAGTAATGCGCGAGAACAACGTCACGGTAATTTTCCGGAAGTTCTCTCAGTTTTTGAGCAATAAGTAATTTTTGCTCTTTCGTCAATAGTAAAGCTTCAATGTTATGAGAGGATTTTATATTTTCCTCTGTTTCTTTACATAAGGAGAGTTCTTCGTGTTCTCTAGCTTTCTTTCTCTTATAATCAATAGCGTGATTGGTGGCAATACGTGCCATCCACGTTTTTAATCCGCGAAATTGATAATTTGGGAGAGAGGTATGAATTTTTACGAATACTTCTTGTGTAACATCTTTAGCATCTTCTTCATGTCTTAAAATAGAAAAGATAACTTGAAAAATATAATGACGATATGTTTGTACAAGGATACGAAAAGCATGCTCGCTTCCTTGCTGTGCTTTTTCAATTAATTGTTTTTCCTCAATCGGTCTCTCCCTCCTTTTTGACGCATTCTATTATATAGACGTAAAGAATGATAAGTCACCCTACACATTTTGTAAAAAAAGAATAATATATTTTTTGCAGGAGTGCTAGATGAAAAAAGGTGTGAAAAAATGGTAAAGAGAAGTATATAATGAGCAAGTAGGAAATGTTACGGGAAGAAAGGATGTGAATGTTAGTAGGGGAAGGGCCATACTAACAAACATGAAAATTAAAATATTAATAGCGGATGATAACTCTTTTATTAGAGAAGGCATGAAAATTATTTTAAATACATATGAAGAGTTTGAAGTTGTAGATACAGTAAATGATGGAAAAGAAGCAGTGGAGTATTGCAAAAAGAACGATGTTGATATCGCTCTATTAGATGTTCGCATGCCAAATATGAACGGGGTAGAGGCGACGAAGTTCATTTGTGAAGAGACGAAAACAAAACCGCTTATTTTAACGACGTTTGATGATGATGAATATATTTTGGATGCAGTAAAAAACGGAGCGAAAGGTTATTTATTAAAAAATAACGATCCGGAGCGTATTCGTGATGCGATAAAAGGGGTTTATAACGGTCAAACTGTTATGCAAGATGTTGTTCTTGATAAAATTAAGTCTAATTTAATGGAAAGTAAAGAGGAAGAATGTAAAATTGATAAGAGCCTTTTCACAGAAAGGGAGCTTAGTATTATCGCATTAATTGCAAAAGGTTTCTCAAATAAAGAAATTTCGAAACAGCTTTTTATATCTGAGGGAACAATTGCAAATTATATTACGTCAGTTTTAGGGAAAACTGAACTTGAACATCGCACACAAATTGCGATTTATTACTTAACAGGGAAAGTAGATTAATGATATGGAATTTTGGTTAACTGTAAGTAAATTAATTGTCTTTTTATATATTGTGTTTAGTTATATTTACGCAAATGTAGCAAATTTACCATGGGTTATATTTACTTTACTTATTTACCTCTCTGTAAACGTAATGATTTCTATATTTAAAAAAGATACGTATAAAAAAATATTAATCTGTATGTCCATTGGCGTAGTTATGTTATTTACATGGAGGGTTCATCCATTTTTTATTTTGTTTTTACCTTTGAACTTATACGAAATTACATTCCATTACATAGAAAAGAATTGGCCACGCTTTGTCATTATGATGCTCCCAATTACGATTGCAGATGAAAGTATTCGAATGACTTATGGATTAATTGTTGCATTTACTTTTCTCGTTTTAACTATGGCAGATCGATATATATCGCGTGTAGTAAAGCTTGAATCGCAAAATGATAAAATGCGAAAAGATATGCAACGACTTACGAAAAGTTTACATGAAAATAAAGAGTACATAAGACAATCTGAATACACATTTAAGCTAGAAGAGAGAAATCGGTTATCGCAAGAAATTCATGATAAAATTGGTCACTCGATGACGGGTGCACTTATTCAAATGGAAGCAGCAAAAAGGTTAATGGAAATAGATAAAGAAAAATCTGCGGAGTTATTACAAAATGCAATTCACATTTCAAAAGATGGAATTGAAAGTATTCGCATTACATTAAAAAATATGAAGCCACCAACTGAGCAAATTGGTATTCATCGTATGAAATTATTCATAGAGGAATTTGCCGGTAAGAATGATGTGAATATTCCTTTTGTATACAAGGGGAACTTAGATATGATTTCTCCCATTCAGTGGAAAATTATCGGTGAGAATGTTACAGAAGCACTAACAAATGCAATGAAATATGCTGATGCGACAGTTATTTCTATAGATATTCATGTGCTTAACAAGATGGTTAAGGTGCAAGTGAAGGATAACGGGAAAGGCGCAGTTCTTGTTAAGAAAGGTCTCGGTATTATGGGGATGGAGGAGCGAACAGCATCAGTAAACGGCAAAATTATTGTAGATGGAACAAGTGGTTTTTCAGTGACAATGTTGTTTCCGATATAAGAGAATGGGACGAAGATGAATCATCTCATATGAAAAAAGTGAATATTCTCATGTGAAAAGAATGAACTTCTGCACTGAGCAGGTTCATTCTTTTTGTTTATAATAACAGCAGAGAAACCGAAATAGGGGTGAAATGATGAATACATTAGAAATTAAAAATTTAACGAAAAAATTTGGTGATTTCATCGCAGTTGATAATATGTCTTTATCTATTAAAGAAGGAGAAATATTTGGCTTTTTAGGATCGAATGGTGCTGGTAAGAGTACGACAATTAATATGATTGCTGGTTTGTTAAGAAGTAATGAAGGCGAAATTAGCATACTAGGAAAAAATATAAAGAAACATAATCGATTTGCAAAGATGAATATTGGTATTGTTCCGCAAGATATTGCGATTTATGAAGAGTTAACTGCTTATGAAAATGTGAAGTTCTTTGCTGGATTGTACGGATTAAGAGGGGCCGAACTAAGAGTGAGAGTAGAGGAAGCACTTCAATTTGTAGGACTTAGTGATAAACAGAAAAGTTATCCGAAAAACTTTTCTGGCGGGATGAAGCGAAGATTGAATATCGCTTGTGCAATTGCACATAGACCGAAGTTAATTATTATGGATGAACCGACAGTTGGAATTGATCCGCAGTCAAGAAACTATATTCTTCAGTCTGTCCGGAAGTTAAATGAAATGGGAAGCACTATTATTTACACGAGCCACTACATGGAAGAAGTAGAAGAGATTTGTACGAAAATCGCAATTGTCGACCACGGTAAAGTGATTGCAGAAGGTACGAAAGAACAGTTAAAAGCGATTATTACAGATACGAAAGATATTTGGATTGAAGTGAAGTCAGTAGAAAATTTAGATGTAGAAAAGTTAAAAGAGATCAACGGTGTGAAAGCAGTTCAAATTGAAGAAAACGTAATTAAAGTGAATTCTGATGCGGGATTAAATAATTTAAATAAAATCATTCAACACTGTATCAATCATGATATTGAAATTCGTTCATTAGAGGAGCAGGCTCCCAACTTAGAAACAGTATTCCTTACATTGACGGGAAGAAACTTACGAGATAAATAAAAAGTAAATGAAGAAAAGGTAAAGGGAGGTTCATCAATTGAACATCTTCAATATTGCAATTATGCATATTAAAAGAGATTTCAGAGACGTAAGAACTTTAGTTTTTATGTTAGCATTTCCGATTGTGCTTATGCTTGTGTTAGGAACAGCGTTAACCAACGCATTTAATAGTGATAGTCATTCGATTAAAGATATACAAGTGCTATATAAAGATGAAGCGAGTAGCACGTTTTCTCAATCATTTGAAGCATTTACGAAAGAAGTGGATAAATCAGGTATTCATTTTAAAAAAGCTTCCGGCAGTATAGATGGGAAAGAAGAAGTGAAGCAAAATAAATATGCCGCTTATGTAGAGTTAAATAAAGATGGTGCAAAATTTTATGGAAGTGACAAAAGTAGTATTGAGGGAAGTATTGTGGAAGGAATGCTTACAACATTTGTTGATAAGTACAATGTAGCGGTCGAAGTTGCAAAAGTAGATCCTACTAAGGTTAGTACGGTTATTTCAAACGGAAATCATAATGATTATATAAAAGAAACATCTTTACAAGCTGCGAAAAAACCAGGTTCTATGGATTACTATGCGGTTGTAATGACAACGATGATTGCACTATATGCTGCGATGGGAGCGAGTTCTTTAATTCGAGGAGAACGAATACGTAAAACAGGAGATCGTCTCATTGCTGCACCTATAAGTAAAGCTGAAATATTCATTGGAAAAGTACTTGGTTGCCTAGTAGCAAATGCCCTGTGCATATTACTCGTCATGTTATTTAGTAAATTTGTTTTTCAAGCGAATTGGGGCGACCATCTTGGAATCATATTTCTTATTTTATTAACACAAGTCTTTCTAGCAATTAGCTTCGGTTTAGGAATCGGATATATTACGAAAACAGCTGAAGCGTCTAGGGCAATTATTATGGTTGTTGTGCAATTAGCTTCTATTTTTGGAGGTGCATATTTCGTAGTAGAAGAAAATTTCGTTACGAACTTATCACCATTAACTTGGGCAAATACAGCTGTTATGAAAATTATTTATGCAAATGATGTAGGGGCAGCACTACCAGTCATTTCTTTAAACATTGGAATTTCAGCACTCTTTTTATTAATTGCAATTATTGCATTACGTAGACGGGAGGGGCTATAGTATGAAGGATATTTTATGGCTCATACAAAAAACGTTATCTGTGCTTTTGAAAAATAAAAAAAGTTTACTCATTATAATTAGCTTGCCGATAATAGGGACGCTCATTTCCTTCTCGATATACGGAAATGCAGGGCAAGGAACGTTAAATATCGGGATTGTAAATAAAGAAAATGAGCCAATAGCAAATGATACGATAAAGTTTTTAGAAGGATTAAATCATGTGAATGTGAGTAAGGTTAAGGAGTCTGAAGTAGAAGATAAACTCACTTCCAAAAAACTTGATGGAGTTATTACATTAGATTCTGGTTTTTCAAAAAGTGTTCGAGAAGGGAAACCAGAGCATATTGAAATTTCATCGATTAAAGGTGATCAAGTAACAGGATTTATAAAATCATATTTATATAATTATATTGATAATATAGCAGCTATTAGTAAAGTAGCAGGAACAGATCAAAGTACATTCGACAATATGTACGCAGGGTATCAAAAAAGTTCATTTAAAATGAAAACGGAGACGCTAGAAGATACTTCGAAAAATAAAGATATGACAAATCAAACGATGGGTTACCTTATTATGTTTATGCTGTTTTCAGCAGCGAACCTATCAGGTCATATTTTAAAAGAAAAAGAGAATAGAACGTACTTTAGACTATTATCAACGCCGATAGATGGGAAGAAGTTTATATTATCTAATGTCGGAGTAAATATGATAATACTAACAGTACAAATTTTGATTACAATCCTATTCCTAACGAATGTTTTTCATACGAATATCAATATGCCTTTTATAGTGATGATGGGCGTACTAATGCTATTTGCATTAATCGCAATTGGAATATCATTAGTCCTTGTAGCTTTTTCGAAAAACTCAGCATCGGCAAATGCGATGCAAAATATGGTCATTGTACCAACATGCTTACTTGCTGGATGTTATTTCCCATATGACATTATGCCAAGTGCAGTACAAAAAGTAGCTAATTTTCTTCCGCAGCGCTGGTTGTTAGACACAGTATCGAAACTACAGCAAGGAATTCCATTCTCTGAGTTGTATTTAAATATTTTAATTTTATTCGCTTTCGCGATTGCATTCTTCTTAATTGCGATTTATAAGTTTGGAAGAAATAATGATGCGAGGAATTTTGTTTAATGTGAAAAGGATGTGACGTTAAGTCACATCCTTTTTTGTATGAAGCATGAAATCTAAACTTGAATGACAAAATAGAAAGGTGGAAAGAAAATGATCGGAAGGAAATCAAAATGATTAAAAAAATATTGCGAGTTACTTCTATTGTTATTGCTATTTTCGTTTTTATTTTAATATGGATGCATATCGATGTTACCTTAGGTAGGAAAATGGAAGCTGGGAAAAACATGCCGACAGAGTATGCGCCTCATTATAGTGACTTTCAATTATATGTAGAAGGGAAGCCTTTTTATAAACAATTATTTACTGATATAAGAGAAGCGAAAAGCTCCATCTACACTTATTTCTTCATTTTGTCGGATGATAAAAGTAGCCATACTTTTTTAAACTTATTAAAAGAGAAGGCAAAAGAAGGATTAAACGTCTATTTATCAGTTGATCGCATTAATGATTTATCATTTGAAAGAAAGGTGATAAATGAATTGCGGGAAAGTGGTGTACATTTTACATATAGTAGAAAACCTACATTACCATTCGGATTTTATTCACTTCACCATCGTAATCATCGCCGTATTACGACGATTGATGGAGAAATTGGCTATACAGGCGGATTTAATATAGGAGATGAGTACTTAGGGAAAGATAAGCGATTTGGATATTGGCGTGATTATCATGTGCGGCTTAAAGGAGAAGGAGCAAAAGATTTAGAACAGCAATTCGCTTTAGATTGGAAACGAGATACGAAAGAAGAGATAAAGAGAAGTACGAATAAAGCTAGTAAAGGGACTACATTACATACTATGACTAGTTACAATGGGCATTACGTTGCTGAAAAATATATAGAGCTCATAAAACAAGCTCAGCACTCCATTGTAATTGCAACACCGTATTTTATAGCGAAAAATAAAGAATCTATGAATGCTTTAATCGCGGCGCAAAAGCGTGGTGTTACAGTAAAAATACTTTGGTCATATAAACCGGATCTACCTCTTATAAAAGAAGCGGCGTATCCATACATACGTCAAGCTGTTAATAATGGGATTACTGTATATGGTTATAAAAAAGGAATGTTCCATGGTAAATTAATGCTTATTGATAATGAATTAACCGTTATTGGTACAACAAACTTTACTTCGCGTAGCTTCAATATAAATGATGAAATGAATTTTTATATTTATGGTGGTCCTATTGTAGGACAAGTTAATAAGGCGTTAACAGAGGATTTTCATGATTCGAAAGAAATGACGAAAGAGTTTTTTGAAAAGTTATCTTTTTGGGAGCGTTGTAAGGAGAAAGTGGCGGGATTGGTTGACTTCTATTTGTGATGATGAATTAGGAAAGGGTGCCTACAAAAGGCACCCTTTTTGGTGGGGAATTATTATTTTTCATGCACCAGCATCGTAACATCATCATTGATCAACGTCCCCACATGTTCGCCTAAACATATTTTCTTCATGACACCAGGCTCATCAAAGTTAAAGACGTGTGCTGGTAAATTGTAGTCCCGGGCAAGCAGTAATGCCGCTTGATCCATGACTTGTATATTTTGTCTAACGACATCATTATAGTTTAGTTTGCTGTACATTTTTGCTGATTTATTATGCTTTGGATCACTTGTAAAGACGCCATCGACCCCTTGTTTTGCGACTAATATGGCATCACTATTCATCTCGATGGCTCTTTGTACACTTGGATAATCTGTTGTCACGAACGGTTGGCCGTTTCCGCCTCCAAAGATAACGATATAACCGTTATCTAAATGGTGGACTGCACGCAAGCGAATGTATGGTTCAGCTACTGCATTAAATGGAATGGAAGTCATAACGCGTACTTCTCTATTTGTTTTACTTGTTAAAACACCGCGAAGCATTAAGCTGTTAATGATTGTACCTAGTGTACCGATATTATCAGCTTCTACGCGATCGATTCCCCATTCTTCAGCTAGATGCCCCCTAAAAATGTTACCGCCACCGATGACGATGGATACTTCGATACCTAAATCAACAATGGATAAAATTTCGTTTGCGATATGTTCTAATCGTTTGGAGTTAAAGCTATTTCCAGTTTGATCGGCAAGTGCACCGCCGCTTAATTTAATTAAGACACGTTTATATGGTCTCATAACAATTCCCCCTATATAGATCGCAATAAAAAAGGAACAAAGGCGAATGCCTTTGTTCCTTTTTAAGAAAATGAAAAAGAAAAGAAGAAGATAGGACGAATTGCTTTGTATAGTTTTTCATAACATCCACTCCTTTTCCTTTTGATTTGTTGTAAGTATATATCTTTTTGATTATACGAAATAATCTGATTGCTTATCAAGTTTATTTTATCGTTTTTTAACAAAATGGTGTCAATGAAAAAAAGAAGAAAAATATTTGAATTTTTTGTGACGAACTTGTAGGTTTTTGTATGATTTTGTAGGTTCGCTTATAAGATGTGTGAGTAGCTTTTATAAATTCAAATTGAAAGCGTTCGCATGAAGGGGATGAACATAAATGAAAAAATTCGGATTGGCAACACAAATTTTTGTCGCGCTTGTTTTAGGGATTGTAGTAGGGGCAGTCTTTTATGGCAATAAAACGGCGATTTCTTATATCACACCAATTGGGGATATATTTATTCACTTAATTAAGATGATTGTAGTACCAATTGTTATTTCAGCATTAATTGTTGCGGTAGCTGGTGTAGGAGATATGAAAAAGCTTGGGAAACTGGGCGGTAAGACAATTCTTTATTTCGAAATTATTACGACGATTGCTATTTTAATGGGATTACTTGCAGCGAATATATTCCAACCAGGTACTGGTGTTGATATGAGTAATTTACAGCAAAGTGATATTTCTTCTTATAAACAAACAGCAGATGCAACGGAGAAGAAAGGTTTTGCTGAGACAATTGTTCACATTGTACCAAAAAACGTATTTGAATCGATTGCACAAGGTGACCTATTACCGATTATATTCTTCTCAGTATTATTCGGCTTAGGAGTTGCGGCAATTGGGGAAAAAGGAAAGCCTGTTTTTAACTTCTTTGAAGGCGTACTCGAAGCAATGTTTTGGGTTACAAATCAAGTTATGAAATTTGCACCATTTGGTGTATTCGCATTAATTGCCGTTACAGTTGCAAAATTTGGTGTAGCAACATTACTTCCGCTAGGAAAACTAGTGCTAGCTGTATACGTAACTGTTATACTATTCGTTGTGATTGTATTAGGTATTAATGCACGAATGGTTGGAGTAAACATTTTTACATTAATAAAAATTTTAAAAGAAGAACTGATTCTTTCGTTTACGACAGCAAGTTCAGAAGCTGTTTTACCTAATATAATGAGAAAAATGGAAGAGTTCGGTTGTCCAAAGGCAGTTGCCTCTTTCGTAATTCCGACAGGTTATACATTTAACTTGACTGGATCGGCTATTTATCAAGCGTTAGCGGCATTGTTTGTTGCCCAAATGTACGGTGTGCACATGTCACTAACGGAGCAAATAACGTTATTATTCGTTCTCATGTTAACATCCAAAGGTATGGCGGGAGTTCCAGGTGCATCGTTCGTTGTTGTATTAGCAACGTTAGGTTCAATGGGGCTACCACTAGAAGGTATCGCGTTAATTGCGGGAATTGACCGCATTTTAGATATGATTCGCTCATCTGTCAATGTATTAGGAAATGCATTAGCGGCCATTGTTATGTCGAAGTGGGAAGGCGAATTCGATAATGAGAAAGCAAAACAATATGTAGAAACAGTCAAAGAAACAAAAGCAGCATAAGAAATCGTTAAGGAGTGAATAATCATGGCAACATTAACTGAAGTTAAAAATGGTGTTCGAATTGAAAAAGATTTTTTAGGTGAAAAAGAAGTACCAAACTATGCATACTATGGCGTACAAACAATGCGTGCAGTTGAAAATTTCCCAATTACAGGATACAAAATCCATGAAGGTTTAATTAGAGCATTCGCAATTGTAAAAAAAGCAGCAGCACTTGCGAATACAGATGTAGGAAGATTGGAATTGAACAAGGGTGGCGTGATCGCAGAAGCTGCTCAAGAAATTCTTGATGGAAAATGGCATGATCATTTCATCGTAGATCCAATTCAAGGCGGAGCAGGTACTTCAATGAACATGAATGCAAATGAAGTCATTGCCAATCGTGCTCTTGAATTATTAGGAATGGAAAAGGGAGACTATCACTATATTAGTCCAAATAGTCATGTAAATATGGCGCAATCAACAAACGATGCATTCCCAACGGCGATTCATATCGCAACATTAAATGCATTAGAAGGCTTATTACAAACGATGGGTTATATGCATGATGTATTTGAATTAAAAGCAGAACAGTTCGACCATGTTATTAAAATGGGTCGTACACATTTACAAGACGCTGTGCCAATTCGCCTTGGACAAGAATTTAAAGCGTATTCTCGCGTACTTGAACGTGATATGAAACGTATTAAGCAATCACGTCAACATTTATATGAAGTAAATATGGGAGCGACTGCAGTTGGTACAGGCTTAAATGCAGATCCAGAATATATTGAAGCAGTTGTAAAACATTTAGCTGCAATCAGTGAATTACCGCTTGTTGGTGCAGAAGATTTAGTAGATGCGACGCAAAATACGGATGCTTATACTGAAGTATCTGCAGCACTTAAAGTATGTATGATGAATATGTCTAAAGTTGCGAATGACCTTCGTCTAATGGCATCAGGTCCACGTGTTGGTTTAGCTGAAATTATGTTACCAGCTCGTCAACCAGGTTCTTCTATTATGCCAGGGAAAGTAAACCCTGTTATGCCAGAAGTTATTAACCAAATTGCGTTCCAAGTAATTGGTAATGACCATACGATTTGCCTTGCTTCAGAAGCAGGACAATTAGAATTAAATGTTATGGAACCAGTACTTGTTTTCAACTTACTGCAATCAATTAGCATTATGAATAACGGTTTCCGTGCCTTTACAGATAATTGCTTAAAAGGAATTGAAGCGAATGAAGATCGCTTAAAAGAGTATGTTGAGAAAAGTGTAGGAATTATTACAGCCGTGAACCCTCATATCGGTTATGAAGCTGCAGCTCGCGTTGCGAAAGAAGCAATTGCGACAGGGCAATCCGTTCGAGAACTTTGTGTGAAAAATGGTGTACTGTCACAAGAAGACTTAGAGTTAATTCTAGATCCATTCGAAATGACACATCCAGGGATTGCAGGAGCAACTCTTTTAAAGAAAAATTAAAAGAAGAGGGGGGACAAGCCCCTCTTTTTTGTTTACAATATAGAAATGCTATATATGAATAGAGGTAGGGATGTTATGAGCAAGTTTACAGTAGCTTCTAATGGTGCATTAGAAACAACATTAAGAGGAGCAGAAGTATTATCAACACCACTTTTAAATAAAGGGGTAGCTTTCACACAAAATGAAAGAGAAGAGTTAGGTTTAAAAGGGTTATTACCGCCAGCGGTTTTAACGTTAGAAGAACAGGCACGCCGAGCATACGAACAATTTAGTTCGCAGCCGGATGATTTATTAAAGAATGTATACTTAACTGCGTTACATGATCGAAATGAAGTATTATTTTATCGTATATTAACAGATCATTTACGTGAAATGTTACCGATTGTATATACACCAACTGTCGGTGTAGCAATTCAAAGGTATAGCCATGAATATCGTAAACCACGTGGTATTTACTTATCAATTAACGACCCATCAGGTATTGAAGAAGCGTTTGCCAATATCGGTGCAACAGCTGAAAATATTGATTTAGTCGTTGTAACAGATGGAGAAGGTATATTAGGAATTGGTGATTGGGGTGTTGGCGGTATTAATATCGCAATCGGAAAATTAGCTGTTTACACTGCCGCAGTTGGAATCGATCCTAGCCGCGTATTACCGGTAATTTTAGATGTAGGTACAAACCGTGAGGAACTATTAAACAATCCATTTTATATTGGAAATCGTCACCCTCGTATAACAGGTGAAGCTTACGATGAATTTATTGATACGTTTGTACAAGCGGTAAATAAACAATTCCCGAAAGCACTTTTACATTGGGAAGACTTTAGCTCTCGTAACGCACGAAAAATTTTAGATAAATACCGTCATGACGTTTGTACGTTTAATGATGATATTCAAGGTACAGGTGCAGTTTCACTTGCGGCAGTATTATCGGCAGTGAAAGCTTCTGGTGTACCGCTAAGTGAACACCGCGTTGTTGTATTTGGTGCTGGTACGGCTGGAATCGGTATCGCAGATCAAGTTAGAGATGCGATGGTCCGCGTAGGTGTATCTGAAGAAGAATCATATAAGCGTTTCTGGTGTATTGATCGTAACGGGTTAGTTACAGATAATATGGAAGATCTTCTTGATTTCCAAATTCCGTACGCAAGAAAAGAAGCAGAAGTAAGTGAGTGGAAAGAAAATGATGTGATCGGACTTGCTGAAGTTGTGAAACATGTAAAACCGACAATTTTAATTGGTACATCTACTGTTGCAGGTGCATTTAAAGAAGAGATTATTAAAGAAATGGCTTCTCACGTAGAAAGACCAATCATTTTACCAATGTCGAATCCGACGCCACTTGCTGAAGCAAAACCAGCAGATTTAATCGAGTGGACAGAAGGAAGAGCGTTAGTTGCAACAGGAAGTCCATTTGAACCAGTTACATATAACGGTGTAACGTATGTGATTGGACAATCAAATAATGCACTTATTTTCCCAGGGCTTGGTCTTGGAACAATTGTAGTACGAGCAAGCGTCATGACGGATGGAATGTTCGCAGCGGCTGCTGAAGCAGTTGCAAGTATGGTAGATACAAGTCAGCCAGGAGCACCTATTTTACCAGAGGTCGAAGAATTACGTAATATCTCAGAAATGGTTGCAATTGAAGTAGCGAAAGTTGCAGTTGCAGAAGGTGTTGCAAGAGTGAACTTAAGTGATAACGATATCAAGATGGCAGTGCAAGAAGCAATGTGGAAGCCAGAGTATCGCCAAATAAAAGCGGTAGAAAAGGTTAGAATATAGAAAGAAAGCCCGTTTATAACAATAAGCGGGCTTTCACTTTTACTACTGAAAAAAGTATAGGAAGTGTCACCTTTGAATTGGAATCAATTATGGAAGAAAGATATGTCCCTTTTAATTATATTAATGGTCGTTGTTCCGATTGCTGGGGAGCTGAACTTTCATCCCTTTAATGATACGTTTCGAGTTAGCTTCGGTACACCGCTATTCTTCTTTTTATTATTATTTTTAAGAAGAGTACCAGCAGGAGTTGCAGGTATTCTTGTTGGTATATCTGTAGTCTTATTCCGAGTATGTCTTGACTGGATCATGCAAGGTTCATTTCATATGACAGAATCATTTTATTTGCGTTATCCTGTGTTCTTCTATTATTTTATTTATGGCAGTTTTTTTTCGCTTTGTAGGGTAAATAAGTTCCATCAGAAACCAATCATTATTGGATGCCTTGGAATTTCAATTGAAATTGTTGCAAGTATGTCAGAACTTGCGTTTTATCACATGTTAGTACTAGGTACAACAATAACGATTTCTGAAGTGAATAAACTTATTATTATTGCTATTTTTCGTAGTTTCTTTGCACTTGGTTTTTTAAATATGATGAATTTATATGAAACGAAATTAAAAGAATCGCAAGTTCGAAAAGAAAATGAAAATATGTTAATGCATCTTTCTAATTTATATGTGGAATCTGTTCATTTGAAAAAGACGTTACAAAATGCGGAGTTAATTACACAAGAAGCATATCAACTATATCGAAATTTACAAGTAAGCGCTGATTCAAGTAGTAAAACAGCATTGAAAATAGCGGGGGAAGTGCATGAAATAAAAAAGGATAATCAAAGGATATTTGCAGGGTTATCTAAACTGTTATTAGATAAAAATGTGGCTGAATATGTAGAAGGACATGAGTTAGCAGAAATGATTGTTAGAATAAACGAGAAGTATGCTGAAATGCTAGAAAAGGATATACGTTTTTCTAAACATATAGAAGGTGAGCATGCTGCATACCACGTGTATACAGTTCTATCAATTTTTAATAACCTCGCTGCAAATGCAGTTGAAGCAATTGAAGATAAAGGTGTCGTTATTATTAAGCTATATAAAAGAGATCAACATATATTTTTTGAAGTAATTGACGATGGACCTGGTATTGCACAAAAGTATAAGAAATTAGTATTTAAGCCAGGATTTACTTCCAAGTATGATCAAACGGGAACACCGTCAACTGGTATTGGGCTTTCTTACATAAATGAAATGGTAACAGAGCTAGGCGGAGAAGTGAGATTAGAAGGCCGAGAAAATAAAAGAGGATGTAAGTTTATCGTTTGTTTACCAGAGGGTAGTTTAAAGCGGGAAGGGGAATAGATTTGTTTTATTATATCGTAGACGATGATGAAGTTTTCCGTTCGATGCTTTCGCAAATTATTGAAGATGGAGATCTTGGAGAAGTAATTGGTGAGGCGGATGACGGAGCTTTTATTGAAGCGGATCAACTAAATTTTAAAAAAGTAGATATTTTATTTATTGATTTGTTGATGCCGATGAGGGACGGAATTGAAACAGTTCGTCACATTGCGTCAACTTTCACGGGGAAAATCATTATGATTTCTCAAGTGGAATCGAAGCAGCTTATAGGTGAGGCATATACACTTGGTGTAGAATATTATATTACAAAACCATTAAATAAAATCGAAGTTGTATCTGTTGTACGCAAAGTGATGGAGCGTATTAGATTGGAGCGTTCTATACATGATATTCAAAAATCATTGAATAACGTGTTTCAGTGGGAAAAACCGCAATTGCGTACTGAACCAGTGCAAGAAGGAAAAAAGATAGGGGATTTAGGACGCTTTTTACTATCAGAACTCGGTATTGCGGGAGAGAATGGAAGTAAAGATTTACTTAGTATGCTGGAATATTTATATGGTCAAGAAAAGGCACAGACATTTGAGTTTGGCTTTCCTGCGTTAAAAGAAATTTTTCATCATATTACGATAAGGAAATTAGGGGATCTAGCTTTAGGTGCGGATATTGATAAAGAGAAAAAAGCGTCTGAACAAAGAGTACGTCGAGCTATTTATCAGTCGTTAAATCATTTGGCTTCTTTAGGACTAACAGACTTTTCAAATCCAAAATTTGAAAGCTATGCTCCAAAATTTTTCGATTTCACCGTAGTTAGAAAACGGATGACAGAAATGACGAAAGATGAACTCGCATCTTCTGGTCATACGCGAATTAATACGAAGAAGTTTATTCAAGTGTTGTATTTTGAGGCGAAGAGGTTGATGGAGATAGAGTGAAGAAGATGCTTATAAATAAGCATCTTTTTTTGTTAAATCAACATTTTATATTTTCTCGTGGAGCATGTAAAATGTTAAGTAAGAGAAAATGGTTTTATATTAAGGAAGTGTCAAAGCGATGAGTTTCACATTGAATAAATCGATTATTAAAGAAGTGTGCGGAGAGACCTCATATAAAAGAGGTGAAACCTATTATAAATCAAATAAAGTGATAATAGATCATTACGATGAAAATAAAGAAATTTGTGAGGCGACAGTAAAAGGGAACGAGGATTTCCATGTTACAGTAGCAAAAGCCAAAAAGGGTGATGTTGTTGCAAAATGTAGTTGTCCTTCATTAGCGTCTTTTCAAACGTACTGTCAACATGTTGCAGCAGTATTAATACAAATAAACTATAATCAACAAACAGGTGGAATGAGCTCCACTAGTAACAGAAATGATCAATTGACAAGTGGTATGTTTCAGCTGTTTGCAGACAAACCACTGAGGCCAAAAAGTAAACAACACCGTTTTGATACACGTGAAATATTAGATGTTGAGTTTATATGTACACCAGTAGCTACGAGAAGTGGTGGTGCTCTTCTTGGAATTCAATTGAAACTTGCCAAGGTGTATTTCATAAATCATATTAGAGAATTTCTTTCTAAGGTGGAGAAAAGAGAGTCTTTTCATTGTTCAAATGAATTTACATATACACCAGATGTACATAGTTTTAAACAAGAAACGGATGCAATTATTCAGCAGCTCATTAAAATGTATCATAACGAAAAAATGTATGAGGATGCGCTAGAAGTACATGCGAAACAAGATGAAAGTATGATATTTATACCACCAGCTTCATGGAAAGATATGCTCTCTTCACTTTCTAAAGTTGAATATGTACAGCTGAAACAAAATAAACAACTGTTTCAGGGATTACAAGTTTCAAAAGGTTTGTTGCCGTTACACTTTGAATTTACGAAGGGAAATAATGGCGGATTTACACTTCATATAGATGGTCTAAATCGTGTACAAGTTATGGATATGTATAACAATGCACTTTATGGTGGGAAATTATATCACTTACACATTGAAGATTGTATGCGACTTATTGAATTACAAAAGATGATGAGTCGCTCAAATAGTAATCAGTTTTATATTCCAGAAAGTAAGATGGAACATTTCGTCGCGAAAGTTGTACCAGGATTAATGAAGCTCGGAACTGTACACATTGATGAAGTAATATCGGATCGTGTTGAAACACCTTCGCTAAAAGCGAAATTGTATTTAGACCGCGTGAAAAATCGCTTATTAGCAGGTCTTGAATTTCACTATGGGAACGTCATGATTAATCCGCTAGAAGAGGATGGACAGCCGTCTGTTTTTAATCGTGATGAGAAAAAAGAAAAAGAGATTTTAGACATTATGAGTGAAAGTGCCTTTGCAAAAACAGAAGGCGGTTACTTTATGCATAATGAAGAAGCTGAGTATAACTTTTTATATCACGTCGTGCCAACATTAAAAGGTTTAGTTGATATTTATGCGACGACAGCAATCAAATTGCGAATTAGTAAAGGGGATGCAGTTCCTCTTATTAGAGTGAGAAGAAAAGAAAGAATTGATTGGTTGTCATTTCGTTTTGATATAAAAGGAATACCAGAAGCAGAAATTAAAGGTGTATTAGTGGCCCTTGAAGAGAAACGTAAATATTATCGATTGACGAACGGTTCGTTTTTGTCGCTAGAGAGTAAAGAGTTTAATGAAATTAATCAGTTTATAAAAGAATCAGGTATTCGGAAAGAATTTTTACATGGAGAAGAGGTAAATGTTCCGCTTATTCGGAGTGTAAAATGGATGAACGGACTTCACGAAGGCAATGTTTTAAGTTTGGATGATTCAGTTCAAGAGTTAGTAGAAAACATTCAAAATCCGAAAAAATTAAAGTTTGCTGTGCCAAATACTTTAAATGCAGAAATGAGAAAGTATCAAGTATATGGGTTCGAATGGATGAAAACACTTGCTCATTACCGTTTTGGCGGTATTTTAGCAGATGATATGGGACTTGGAAAAACGTTGCAAAGCATTGCTTTTATAGATTCTGTTTTGACTGAGATTCGAGAAAAGAAACTGCCAATATTAGTCGTTTCACCATCATCTCTTGTTTATAATTGGTTTAGTGAATTGAAAAAATTCGCCCCGCATATTAGAGCAGTTATTGCAGATGGAAACCAAGCAGAGCGCCGGAAAATTTTGAAAGATATAACGGAATTTGATGTCGTAATCACGTCATATCCATTACTGAGAAGAGATATAAGATTATATGCAAGGCCATTTCATACACTATTTCTTGATGAAGCACAGGCGTTTAAAAACCCTACAACGCAAACGGCAAGAGCTGTGAAAACAATTCAAGCTGAATACCGTTTCGGACTAACTGGTACACCTGTAGAAAATTCATTAGAAGAGCTATGGTCTATCTTCCATGTCGTCTTCCCGGAATTATTACCAGGAAGAAAAGAGTTCGGTGATTTAAGGCGTGAAGATATAGCGAAGCGAGTGAAACCATTCGTATTAAGACGATTAAAAGGAGACGTATTAAATGAGTTGCCAGAGAAAATAGAGCACTTACAATCATCGGAGTTATTACCCGATCAAAAGAGTCTCTATGCTGCTTATTTAGCGAAGTTAAGGGAAGAAACGTTAAAGCATTTAGACAAAGACACGTTACGTAAAAATAAAATTAGAATTTTAGCTGGTTTAACGAGATTGCGACAAATTTGTTGTCATCCCGCTTTATTTGTTGATGATTACAAAGGAAGTTCAGCTAAATTTGAACAACTGTTAGAGATTTTAGAGGAATGTAGAAGTACAGGGAAGAGAATATTAATTTTTTCTCAATTTACGAAGATGCTTTCCATTATTGGTCGTGAGTTAAATCGACAAGCAATTCCATACTTTTATTTAGACGGGAGTACACCAGCGCAGGATCGTGTAGAGCTGTGCGATCGGTTTAACGAAGGAGAAGGAGATCTATTTCTCATTTCTTTAAAAGCTGGTGGTACCGGACTTAATTTAACTGGTGCAGATACAGTAATATTATATGATTTATGGTGGAATCCAGCTGTTGAACAACAAGCGGCCGATAGGGCGTATCGAATGGGACAAAAAAATACAGTGCAAGTTATAAAGCTAGTAGCTCAGGGAACAATTGAGGAGAAAATGCATGAACTGCAAGAAAGTAAGAAAAATTTAATCGCTGAAGTGATTGAGCCGGGAGAAGAGAAATTGTCCTCAATCACAGAGGAAGAAATTCGAGATATTTTAATGATTTAATATAAAAAAGCTATGTCTTCAAATGTATGAGGGCATAGCTTTTTTGTTGTAATAATTATATTTTGTTTTGTACAAAGTAAAGAAATCAAATGTTATTTAAATTACTTCTTTGTACCTTTACTTTTGTATGGTTTGGCAGCTGCCTTTTTCTTTGCACTTGATTGCCAACGGTTCCATCCTTTACTTCCTGTACCTTGTCCTACACCTTTTTTCGGTTTTGCTTTCGTTTTACTCATATGATCACTCCGTTATATAAAAATCTTATTTGATAATAGTCAATGATTTAGAAAATACTCTTTATAAATGACTATGATTGCTTTAAGTAAAAATAAACTGCTTGAATGCTATAGTATAACATGAATTTGCAAGTAAACTGAAAGGAATTATAAAGAAAATGAAAATAATAAGAAATACTGCAGATTCTATATTCCGAACGATCACATTAATTGTTGTGTATACGTTAGTTTCGGTCAGTGAAACATTTTTTGGATTGAAGAGGCAGAAAAAGTAAAGATGTTAAATTAACAACAATCAATAAAGCCGTAAAATAAAGAATTGAAAAACATTTTAAAACTTTTTGTTGACTTTCTTTATTTTTTGTATAGAATAATCATTAATAAAATGTTTCAGAGATGTGACAACAAAACGACTATGAAAGGACGAGTAGTAGTAGGACGTAGTTTAAGCGAGTCAGGGGTGGTGTGAGCCTGATACGAAGCCTATTATGAAGAACCTCCTGGAGTTGCTAACCGAAATCCTTTATAGGAAAGTAGACTTAGCCGGGAACTTCGCCGTTACAAGAAGAACAGTATCGAGATATTTCATCTCCGTATTGTATAAGTGAGCAACCTCTGTTGCTAATTTGGGTGGTACCGCGGAACCAAAGCCTTTCGTCCCAGTTTTTTGGGAAAGAAGGGCTTTTTTTGTTGGCTTCTTTTCACAACATCCAAACATTTTAGGAGGAAACCACCATGTATCAATCATTAATGACAGTAAGAGAGACTCAAATCGCAATTAAGGAAGTTAAAACATTCTTCGAGGATCAATTAGCAAAACGCCTTGAACTATTCCGCGTATCTGCACCATTATTCGTAACGAAAAAATCAGGATTAAACGATCACCTAAACGGTGTAGAACGCCCAATTGAATTTGATATGTTACATTCAGGAGAAGAATTAGAAATTGTTCATTCACTAGCGAAATGGAAACGATTTGCATTACATGAATACGGATACGAAGCTGGTGAAGGTTTATATACAAACATGAACGCGATCCGTCGTGATGAAGAACTTGATGCAACGCATTCCATTTACGTTGACCAATGGGATTGGGAAAAAATCGTTCAAAAAGAATGGCGTACTGTCGATTACTTACAAAAAACAGTACAAACAATTTATGGAATATTCAAAGATTTAGAAGATCATTTATTTGAAAAATATCCGTTCCTTGGAAAGTATTTACCAGAAGAGATTGTTTTCATTACTTCCCAAGAACTAGAAGATAAATATCCAGAATTAACACCGAAAGATCGTGAACATGCAATTGCAAAAGAACACGGTGCAGTCTTCATTATCGGAATTGGTGATGCACTTCGTTCAGGTGAAAAGCATGACGGACGCGCAGCTGATTATGACGATTGGAAATTAAACGGTGACATTTTATTCTGGCACCCAGTACTACAATCTTCATTTGAGTTATCATCAATGGGAATTCGTGTTGATAGTAAATCGCTTGATGAGCAGTTAACGAAAACTGGTGAAGACTTCAAACGTGAGTATGATTTCCATAAAGGTATATTAGAAGACGTACTACCATTAACAATCGGCGGTGGCATTGGACAATCAAGAATGTGCATGTACTTCTTACGTAAAGCACATATCGGTGAAGTTCAATCTTCTGTATGGCCTGACGATTTACGTGCAGCTTGTAAAAAAGAAAACATTCATCTGTTTTAATAGAAGTGAGGGAATAGCTTAAATATAGAGCTATTCCCTCTTTTTTTAATTGTGTAAACGAATGGTTTACAGAGAGTTTTACTAATGGTTTCTTTCATTTATATCTCTTTTTATGTAATAATTTGTTAAAGGAGGGGACGTTATGAGCATAGGAGAGCAGCTAAAAAAACTACGAGAATCAAAGGGGTTTTCGCAAGAGGATGTTGCTAAAAAGATTGGTGTGACGAGGCAAGCAGTGTACAAATGGGAAAATGATAAAAGTTATCCTGATATTGATAATCTAATTTTACTAAGCGAAATGTACAATGTTACGCTTGATGAGTTAATAAAAGGGAAACAGAATATTAAAGAAAAAATACATATTGATGAAGAAGATGAGGATTTTGAGAAAGAGAATGATTTTGGTTTTTATATTGGGTTTGGATTGCTAATTATGAGTGCATTCATTGATTATGAAGGAATACAAGTATTTGTATTAGGAGTTGCACTATTCATGATGGTTTTTTATTCGAATGTGAAGAAAGTTATTTTGAATGAATATAGATCGTTTTTTCAAGAGAAAGAGCGAAAAGATATATGTGATAAAAAGTGAGAAGAGTTAGTTATATTTCCTAGGAAAGGGTATAACGAATATTTTCATTGTATTATAATGATTTTGGGATATCGGTAATATGAAAGCTATTTGGGTAGATCCTTGAAATCTATATGTAAAATGATAATAAAGTTATTTAATTTTAAAAGCTCAAACAAGCATAACCCCGTTCTAAAGCTAGGACGGGGTTCAAAATATAATAATAAAATCGCTTAAGAGTCTACGTTTTATTCAATGATAGTGCCTTTTTATAAAACGTCACTTGCTTATTTATTACCGAGTTCTTCCGCTAAACCGATTAAAATTCCTTCGACTCCACGAATGTAGCAGAGACGATACGAGTTCTCGTACTGAACTACTTCACCAACGAGCTCTGCACCATGCTTAGTGAGTCTCGATACCATTTCGTCAATATCTTGAACGGTGAACATGACGCGTAGATAACCGAGGGCGTTTACAGGAGCATTTCGGTGATCTGCTATAGTAGGAGGGGTGAGAAATCGCGAAAGTTCAATTCGGTTGTGGCCATCTGGAGTGACCATCATAGCAATCTCTACGCACTGAGAGCCGAGTCCAGTTACGCGACCAGCCCATTCACCCTCGACAGTGGCTCGCCCTTCAAGGTTCAAGCCAATTTCCTCGAAGAAAGAGATTGCGTTATCAAGGGATTCTACAACGATGCTGACATTGTCCATTCGTAATAATTTGTTTTTTGCCATAGTCTTATCTCCTTATGTATAAAAGTTTATTATTTAATCATCCTCATAATTATACTACTAAGTAGTTACAAATTCCTTTCAGTCAAAAACACCTTGTCACAGCATAGGAAAAATGGACAAGGTGTTTTTTTATATGTCATATAGCATCTTGTTAACGAACAGCTTTTATTTAATAGGAAGGAAGTAGAGTAATATGATTTTTTTATAAGTGTTACTGAGCATATCAAATTAGCTCATTTGCACTAAAGGCTCAATTTTCGCCATAAATGATTGATGCAGTGCCTCAACACCTGTTACTAAATGAAGGCGGTCAATAACGACAGACACTTTAATTTCTGATGTACTTACCATTTTAATATGAATATCTTCTTCTTTTAAAGTAGTAAACATATTTGCAGCGACACCAGGGTTAGATACCATGCCAGATCCTACGATTGATACTTTTGCTAAATGATTTTCATATTCTACAGCTTCATAGTGAAGTGCCTCTTGATTTTGTTCCAATACTTCTAATGTTTCTCTTAAATCATTAGAATGGATGGAGAAGGAGAGATGAACAGTTCCTTCATTTGTAATACTTTGAATGATGATATCTACATTAATATGTGCCGCTGCTAATGTAGAGAAAACAGTTGAAAGTGAACCTTGTTCTAATCCTTTCACTGTGATGCGTGTAATATTATCTTCAAATGCAATACCTTTAACGATTGATTGTTGTTCCATGTTACATTCTCCTTTTACAATTGTTCCGTTTTCTTGTTCCATACTTGAGCGAACTTCTAAAATGACATTATGATTTTTAGCAAACTCAACAGCACGCGGGTGTAATACACCAGCACCGAGGTTTGCAAGTTCTAACATTTCGTCATAAGAAATTTCATCTAATTTATAAGCATCTTTTACAACTCGTGGATCCGTCGTATATACGCCGGTCACATCTGTGTAAATATCACATTTTTTTGCGTTTAGTGCAGCAGCTAATGCGACAGCAGTTGTATCAGAACCGCCTCGTCCAAGCGTTGTAATTTCAAAATCTTCACTGACTCCTTGGAAACCAGCTACAATAACAATGGTGCCTTTAGTAAGATAAGACTGAATTCGATCTGTATTAATTTTAGTAATCCGTGCACTACTATGTACAGATTCTGTCGTAATACCAGCTTGCCATCCTGTTAATGAAATCGCGTTATACCCTTTTGCTTGTAGTGCCATCGTTAATAATGAAATAGTTACTTGCTCTCCTGTCGATAGAAGCATATCCATTTCGCGTTTACTTGGATTTTCTGTAATTGCGTTAGCGAGTGCGACAAGTTCATCCGTGCTTTTTCCCATTGCTGAAACGACAGAGACAACGCTATGACCTCGTTCATATTCTTCAATAATTAAATTTGCTACATGTTGAATGCGCTCGACGCTTCCGACAGAAGTGCCACCAAATTTTTGAACAATTGTTTCCATTACAAATTCCTTCTTTCGTCTATTTTTAAGAATAGATTAGGAAATATATAAATCCCAATACTCCTGTAGTTACCAGAAAGACAAACAAAAAACACCATCTCAAATAAGTGAGGATGGTGCTGTTACAGGAAAAGGGAAACAGAAAACGGAGCTAATAAAAAAACCGCCAAAAAAGGAATATCATAAAAAATGATATCTCTTTTTTGTAGATAGCTCTTCATACGTACACGTCTGTACATATGACAGTTCTGTTTCTATTCGAAAACAGCCCCAATTGATAAATGCAGAGAAACTTATCAATTTCGGCAATACTTCCTTTCATCTAAGTTCATAGACATCTCTGTGTCTCCATTAGAATACTCATAAGTATCGCAACCTCTATCTCACGTTTTAGGCGAGAGTGTTTGATTTATGAAGTTGTTGGTAACATTTGTTTTATAATAATTTAAATTTTTCGGGGAATCAAGTGTTTTATATATATTTTAAAAATTCTTTCTTTTTTCTGAGGAAGTTTGTGAAAAATGTAGCAAAATAAATTCATTGCATGTACATTAAACTTATAGTGCATAGGAGGTGGGAGAATGAAAAGGAAACAGCCTATTTATGTTGCGACAAAAATGAACACGACGATGGGAAAATTATGGGAATATACGCAAGAACCAGATATACATACAGAGTGGGATGCTCGCTTTACTGAAATTTCGTATTTAGAGAAAAAAGAAGGAGAACCACAGAAGTTTTTGTATAAAACAAAGATTGGATTTGGGCTTGAAATAGCTGGAGAAGGGGAATCAATAGGTGAAATAAGAAAAGAAACTGGTGAAAGAATTTCTTCTTTAAAATTTTGGACGGATAATACATTATCTCTTATTCAAATAGGACGTGGTTATTGGAAGTATAAGCCGAATAAAGAATACATCCATTTTGAGACACAATATGATTATGATACAAGATTTGGTCGTATAGGAAATGTGATAGATTCCTATATTTTTCGTCCGTTATTAGGTTGGGCGACTGCTTGGAGTTTTGATGCCTTAAAATTATGGTTAGAAAAGGGGCTTCATCCTAGGTTACTAATTAGAAGAACAATGACGTATTGGCTCGTATGTTTTTTATTTGCTTTTGTATGGATATATCAAGGGATAGTGCCAAAACTACTTTTTACTCATTTAGAAGAAGTAAAGATGCTTTCTATATTAATCGGTTCAAATGAAAATAGTGTATATATACTTAAAATAATTGGGGTGTTAGAAATAATTTTCGGTGTTGTATGGCTGTTGCCAATAACAAAACGAAAATTATTTATACTGCATATTATTGTATTACTAGTTTTAACATTAGCGGCAGGATTTACGAATATTGCAAGCTTTACAGGGCCGTTTAATCCGATTACATTAAATGTTCTTCTAATGGGGTTATCAATTGTCGGTTATATAAATAGTTTCGATTTATCAAGAGCGAAAAATTGCAATAGGGCGAGAAAGGGATAAGTGTATGGCTAATATATATGAACGATTATTAGGGGATACCTATAAAAATCTTCATCCTGAATTGCAGAAGCGTTATGCGATTACAGAAGAGAATAGTTTTACAGGTGAAGGAAAGATGGATGAAATTTACGGTGGCTCTTTTTTCGTGAAATTTATATTAAAAATTGCATCGAAGTTTCGAATGTTTTTCTCGGAACGAGGAGAGGAAATTCCCTTTACGATACAAAACATAGCTGAGCGAGATGAATATGGACAAGAATTAGTAAGGTGGAACCGTACTTTTTATTTTCATAATAAGAAAAGATATTTTAACGCAGTTATGCAATTGGATGGAAACGAAAATGAAATTGTAGATTATTTTGGCGAACCACATTTACTCGTTTCTACACTGCATTTTCATATCGATGAGTTAGGGGCAATGCATATTTCTTCAAAGAAACAATGGTTTTATATGTTTGGAAGAAAAATGCCGTTACCAAAATTTTTGTATGGTGAAGCAAAAATTGTTGAAAGTTATGATGCAACACTACAGTGTTTTCGAATTCATGTACAAGTACGAAACCCGTTAATTGGCTCGCTTTTTTCATATAAGGGAACATTTGTGGAAAGGAAATAAACGATATGAAAAATATAATATTTGGGCTTGCTTGTTATGTTGTTTTTCTAATATATGAGTGGTCGAATATAAATCCTGTTGAAGCAATTATATTATTATCTGTTTTATTATTTATACCAATGTCACTTTGTATTAGTGATAAAAGAAAAAGAGATGGATCGTATTTATTATTTTATAAATTCGTATCGTTTTTATATCCAATCGCAGCAATTTGTGCAATGCTAGCTTTCGTCACAAATTACAATGTATTTGCGCTAGTTTGGTTTGTATATACAGGAATTGTTGCGTTATTTGGTGTAAGTAGATTGCTAGAAAGAGGATGGAAGCCGTTAGAAGAGATCGCCATAGATAGTGCGTTTATTTATTTGTTTTTAGGTGGTTTTTGGTTTTTTGCTTCAGTAGCAAAACTTTCAATTATGCATTTTAGCTCTGACATTGTTTTACTCACAGCAGCGCATTTTCATTATTCGGCGTTTCTATTGCCATTATCAGCTGGTTTAATAGGGAGAAAAAGAGAAAAGAGAAGTAAAGTATATGATGCTATTATGTTTATCATCATGATTTCACCTATGACAGTTGCAATAGGAATTACATACTCGAGAATATTTGAATTTTTTGCAGTGCTCCTATATTTATGTGCGATTTATGGATATGGATTTTACGTTTGGAGAGCAAAATTTAATGCTATCAGTGCAAAGATTCTTTTAATCGTTTCGTCTAGTACACTCATGGTTACAATTATGTTCTCACTTATATACTCATACGGGAATTTGAAGCATGTAATGACGATTACAATTGCTCAAATGGTTTGGATTCACGGTGTTGTCAACGGAATTGGAGTAGCGTTACCGGCATTTGTCGGCTGGATGATCGAAAAGAGTGTTCCGAATTATAAATACTATGGGAAACCAATGAGTAAATTAAGAGGAAATGTGGCAATTGGTGAGGCTTTTTTATATAGCGGCAATTTAGTAGGCAGTAAGGAATACAACGGTTTAGTTGATCAAATAACTGATTTTCATAGTGAGTCATTTGACGTGACGAAGGTACCTTTAAGTATTATTCGTTTTTATGAAAATACAACAGAGTATGAGTTGCAATCAAATATTAAATGGGCTCGTTGGTTCCGCCTATTTGCATTTTGTTATGAGAAAATGAGCAAGCATGTAGGACAAATACATTTAGGAATGGGCGACAAGTGGGAAACGATGCATGGCTCTATCATTGGTGTAATGGATGAGGAAGATGGAAGAGAGAATGTAAGGGCTTGGCTAAGGAAAAATGAAGCAGGTGAATCTATTTTTGTAGCTCTTTATTCAAAGCATACAGATAAGGATGAGACATATATGAATATCGCCTTGCCTTTACCTTATTCGAATATGACTGGTATTTTGAGGCTATGTAATGATAATCATGATTTAATCATTACTAGTAAGTTAAGAGAAAATGGCCAGGGAGATGAGGGGATTTATTTACATACTCGGTTCTTAACAATCCGTTTACCGTTAGCAGAGACTTTCATCATTACAGAGGGTAAGGATAAAATGTTAACAGCTCATCATAGCATGTGGCTATTTGGACTTGAATTTTTACATATTCATTATAAGATTGAAAAAATTGCACAGAAGTAAGAAAGGCTTGGATGGGTTTCCAAGCTTTTTTATGTATGGGTAATTGTCATAGAAATTTGTTTATTTAGCTCATTATCCCAAACACGTTGAATTTCAAAAGTGCCTGTTTCAAAAAATAATGGGAATCTTTCTTTAAACCAAGTTTGCATAGGTAGCTTTAGTGCTGTATCGATTGGTATCCATAAGAAAGAATAAGCCCTAAAGAAATTAGGACTTATTCTTCATTAAATACAAATGTTTGTTTCATTTTTTTACCTTCATTTACCGGATGGCCGTTATAAGAGAAATTCTTTTCTTCCCAAGTGATCACAACTTTAAAATTATGACTATTAAAGTCTAATGGGAATACCATGTAGTCAAAGCTTGTATGACTTTTAGAAATATTTTCATTAGGTGTAGTAGGTTTAAAGGTAGCCTTAGAGGTAGGATTGTTATCAAGTATTTCCACGGATACGTTTGATACATCATGACCGATGTTTTTTACGAGTAAACTATACGTATCAAATACACCTTGTTTCGGCTGGATTGCTTGCTTGTTTGAGTTATGAGATTTATCAATTTCGACATACCATTGTTTAGACTTTGATGCAATCGGTAGTGATTGAAATGTGTAAGCACTAGCTTGCATTGGTAGTGCTAAACATATAAGCGTAAAGAGAGTTAATATTTTTCGTTTCATTTTTTGAGAGCTCCCATTCTTTAATGGATTTACTTGTTATTATCTTCTTTTTACGAGTGAATATACCATATAATGTAAAGTGGTTATTGTGAGTAGTGAATTAATATCTTATTCACTATTCTTATAGCTGGCATAATTACGTATGTAGTAAGAAAGAATAAATTTATTTTTTCTATACTTAGATTGCCGCCCTTTTTAAAAGGGCTATTTTTACGTTTTAATAAAAAGAATATCCTAAGAGTTCCGTATAAATTATTTATTTTAATGTAGTTAAATGTGCTTATATATGTGAAATTAGAGAAGGAAGCTGTGTAGAGATGTTTCTACACAGCTTTTTAGGATATGAAAAAATTTCCAAAATATGTTAAAATAATATTGTCATACAACAAGGGGGATTTGTTTTATGGAAAATGGACATCTTGCTAAAGTAGACTTAACGAAAAAAATTGAATCAAAATCTAAGTACAACAAGAAACTCGAAAAATATCAAAGGCGCTTATTAGCATTACAACAAATTTTGAAAGAAGAAAAAATCGCGGTTATGCTTGTTATGGAAGGATGGGATGCGGCTGGTAAAGGTGGGGCAATTAAGCGGGTGACGGAACATCTTGATCCACGTGGGTTCCAAGTAAATCCAATTGGAGCACCTGCACCTCATGAAAAACGTTACCATTATTTGCAACGTTTCTGGCGCAAAATTCCACAGTACGGGCAAATCACCATTTTTGATCGCTCATGGTACGGTCGTGTGTTAGTTGAGCGTGTTGAAGGATTTGCTACAAAGGAAGAGTGGATGAGAGCATATGATGAGATTAATGATTTTGAAAAACTACTAACAGATGACCATTACATAATAGGGAAGTTCTTCTACCATATAAGTAAAGAGGAACAGTTAAAGAGATTTAAAGATAGAGAGAAAAATCCTTTGAAAAGATGGAAAATTACAGACGAAGATTGGCGTAATCGTGAAAAATGGGATGAATATGTTGAAGCAATGGAAGACATGTTTGAAAAAACAAGTAAGCCAAATGCGAAGTGGCATATTATTGAAAGTAACGATAAATTGTATGCCCGTGTGAAAACGTTAAAAATCATTATTTCATTCATTGAGGATTATTTCTTAGAACATGGTATAGAATTGCCTTCTTATTATTATGAAATGAAAGAGGATATTGAAGTTTTGCAAGATGTAGGTGTTAAAGAGTAAAAAAGAAAATGGTCCTGTGAATTGGTGAAACCAAATTATGGGGCTTTTTTATTTAGAAACATTTTACAATTAACAGAATAAGGTATATAATCAATAATCATATTAACATTGTTAATATAATTATTGATTATATACTATGTGGGGGTTTTACTTTGAAGGGAAGAGATGTTGTTTTAGGTTTACTAATGGAAAAGGAATTGTCTGGTTACGATATTAAAATTGTGTTTGAAGACGTATTTACTCATTTTTTTGATGGAAGTTTTGGAATGATTTATCCAACGTTACGACAATTGGAGAATGAAGGGAAAATAAAAAAAGAGGTTGTCATGCAAGAGGGAAAACCGAATAAGAAAATGTACTTTATTACAGATGAGGGGCGTGAAGAATTTTATCAATACATGCAGACACCTGTAGAGAAGGATGTTTTACGTTCGGATTTTTTAATGAGAATGTATTTTGGTAACTATAGTGATGATGTAACAATAAAAAAATGGATTAAAGATGAAATTGAAAGAAAAGAAGCGTACATTGCAGATCTTCGATTGAAATATGAAAAGTGGAGAGTAGGTATTACTTTCGTCGAAGAAATTTCACTAGATGTAGGTATTGCATCGTATAGTGCACAAGTGGAGACTTTGAAGAAAAAATTAGAAGAGTTAGAGGCGAAAGAAAACAATAAAACAGAAGAATGAAAAACGCGTTCACAATAAATAAAGGGGTATATAAAGATGGAGCAATCAAAGGGTATTAAGATTGTCTTTTTAATGTGTCTAGGTATCTTTCTTTGTATGATTGATACGACAATTATGAATATAGCTTTACCGGCAATACAATCGAGTGTAAATACTTCGTTAGAAAAGATGTCTTGGGTATTAAATGTTTATACAATGACGATTGCAGTACTTGCCATTCCGTTAGGGCGGATAGCTGATATCTTTGGAAAAGCAAAGATGTATATTCTTGGTCTGGTGATTTTTGGTGCTGGATTGGTACTTTGCGCTTTTGCTAATACAGGTGATTTTCTTATTTTTTCTCGTTTTATACAAAGTATTGGGGCAGCGATTTTATTTCCAACAAGTATGGTAATTGGTGTATCAGCTATGCCATTAGCTAAGAGGCATGTTGCGCTTGCGATTTTAGGAGTAACACAAGGATTGTCAGCTGCTATGGGACCAGTAATAGGTGGAATTATTACGCAAAATTTAGGATGGAGATGGGTGTTCTTCGTTAATGTTCCGGTTTGTATAATAGGAATCGTGTTATGTTGCATCATGCTACAAATAAAAAATGAAGAACGTATTATTTCAAAAATAGATTGGATAGGACTACTATTAAGTAGCACAGCAATTTTTTCATTTACTCTCATATTAGTAAAAGGTAATACATGGGGATGGCAAAGTAATATTGCTTTGTCTTGTTATGCAATTAGCACTATTTCTCTTATTCTATTTGTTTTAGTAGAACGAAAGATTCATAATCCAATGGTGAATTTAAAGTTATTTCAAGATCGAATGTTTGTCGGAGCGTCTATCGTTGTTATATTAAGTAATTTATTTTTAATTGGAGTTACTGTATTGCTTCCAACGTTCTTGACGAAACTACAAGGTCGAACGGAAATTGAAGCGGCTTTTTTAGTGACACCTATTTCAGCAATGATATTTTTTGTCTCACCAGTTGCAGCAACTTTAATTAAAAAACTCGGAAAAGTAACTATTATTTTGTCAGGATTTCTTATTATGGGGCTTTCCTACTATTGGTTGCAAATGATTGATGTTCATTCAACAAATATAGAAATTATTATTCCATGTATGATATTAGGTGTTGGATATGGTTTAGTAGTGGGGCCAATTACAGTTTTAAGTGCGTCTTCGTTTGAAGGAGAATTGTTAACTGCTTCTCAAAGTGTTGTATCAATGTTACGACAAGTCGGAATTGTATTGGCAGTCGCAATATTTGTCTCTAACTTAACTCACAATTTAACTGTAAATAAAGAAAAAGTATATCGTTATGCAGAAGAAAAGGTGCGTACTATTCATGTGAATAGTACTGAGCAAACTGAAATTTTACAAATGACTAAAGAGAAAATAGAGAATCAAAGTTTAGAGTCGAATATAAATAAGAAACAAAATGCAATGACAATGGGATTAAGTAAAGAGAAAAAGGAAGAATTGATTCGCGACAAGACGGATGAAATATTAAGAAAAGTTCCAGTAGAATATAGAGATGTAAAAAGAGAAGAAGTTATGAGGCAAGTGACAAAAGAAGTTGAAAAACAAGAGGAAAGTATAAAGAAAGAGGTACTCACATTTTCAAATGATGTGAATCATTATGCCAAGAATCAGATGGCTATGAGTTTTACAGATTTATATAAAGCAAGTGTGCCAATTATTTTAATTTGTGCTTTCGTAAGTTTGTTGTTTTGGGAAGGGAAAGCTTTGAGTAAAAAGAGAAGGGGAAGATTAGTAGAAGAAGCGTAAAGAAAAACAGGCTATAGCAGCCTGTTTTTTTCATTGTTTTCTCCTTGCATATTGTGAATAGTAGTATTTTTAATATAGCATGGGATAAGTCGAGTATGATTAGAAAGTTTTTTAGAATGAAAGGGATGAATGGAAAATGCCATTGAATATGTAACGTTATACATAGTACATTAACAAGAGGGATTAATTTTAAAAGGAGGATGGGGAATTGCTAGATAAGGCAGGGGCTTTAATAGATAATCATGTGTACACAGAAGAAGAGCAACAAAAACTATACAAACGAACGTTAATAATCGTCAGCATTTCACAAATGTTTGGCGGTGCAGGACTAGCTGCTGGTATTACAGTGGGAGCACTTCTTGCGCAGCAAATGCTTGGAACAGATGCATTTGCAGGATTACCAACTGCTATGTTTACATTAGGATCGGCATTAGCAGCTTTCATAGTAGGGAAGCTTTCGCAACGATATGGACGCCGGATAGGTCTTGCAACAGGGTTTATAGTAGGCGGATTTGGAGCAATTGGTGTTGTAATGGCAGCTTTAACGAACAGCATTATTCTTTTACTTATTTCTTTACTCATATATGGTGCCGGTACAGCCACGAATCTACAAGCTCGTTATGCAGGTACAGATTTAGCAGATAAGAAGCAGAGAGCAACGGCTGTTAGTATTACGATGGTAATGACGACTTTCGGTGCAGTTGCAGGACCAAATTTAGTAGGGGTAATGGGAAGTTTTGCTCATTCAATTGGAGTTCCTAAACTTGCAGGTCCGTTCATACTATCGGCAGCAGCATTTATACTGGCGGGTCTAGTTCTTTTTGTTATGCTTCGTCCAGATCCTTTGATTATTGCTAACATAATAGAAAGATATAAACAGGAACATACATATAAAGGACAACCAATAACAGAAGAAGCGAAAGAAAATAAACGAGGTATTACAGTTGGAGCAATCGTAATGATACTTACGCAAATAGTGATGGTTGCGATTATGACGATGACGCCAGTTCATATGGGACACCACGGTCACGGTTTAAGTGCAGTAGGACTTGTGATAGGTTTTCATGTAGGTGCAATGTATCTTCCATCTCTCGTTACAGGAATGTTAATTGATAAAATTGGCCGAACTACAATGAGCATAGCTGGTGGAGTGATTTTACTTGCAGCGGGTGTCATAGCTGCGATAGCGCCAAGTGATTCTTTATTATTATTAATCGTTGCTCTGTCTTTACTTGGGCTAGGATGGAACCTCGGATTGATAAGTGGTACAGCACAAATCGTTGATTCCACAACACCGTCTACACGTGCTAAAACACAAGGGAAAATAGATGTTTTTATTGCGCTAGCTGGAGCTTCTGGTGGAGCAATGTCAGGTATGGTAGTAGCGAATTCAAGTTATGCGGCATTGTCATTGGCTGGAGGCGTGTTAGCGTTATTACTTATTCCTGTTGTGATATGGTCTCGAAAAGGGGCAAGAAATTAAATGAAAAAGAGGTTCTAGTTACTGACTAGAGCCTCTTTTTATACACTTAAATTAAATTCCACTCTACAATAAGCCCTAAATGCGTAAGCCCGCCACCAAATCCGTATAGTAAAAGTGTGTCTCCGTTATTTAATTTCCCTTCTTTTATAGCTAAATTTAAAGCGAGTGGAATGGTGACTGAAGAGGTATTCCCCATATATTCCACGCTCGTTAATGTTTTTTGTATTGGAATTTGAGATTTTTCGCAAATAGATTCGATCATTCGTAAGTTAGCGCTGTGGGGTATGAACCAGTCTATATCATCTACTTGCATATTTACGGTATGTAATAAATTTTTTATGCCTTTTGGTACTGTGCGTGTTGCCCATTTATATACTTCTCTTCCATTTTGAACGATTTTTTCATTTGTTTGCAGTGGTGTGCCATTCATAGTAGTAGATAAGTTTGTTCTATATAGATGAATGCCGCCATCACCGTTTGTTCCCATGTGAGCAGCGATAAAGCTTTGGGTGTTTTCATCTCTTTCTAATAAAATAGCTCCAGCACCATCACCGAATAAAATACAGGTCGTTCTATCGGTATAATCAGTAACTTTAGATAATGTCTCTGTCGCTACGACAAGTACTTTTTCATGTGATCCAGAAGTGATTAAGCTATTACCGACGTGTAGTCCATATGTAAAACCAGCACAAGTTGCATTTAAATCAAAAGCTAGTGTATGAGGTATGTTGAAGTATTGTTGTATTTGGCAAGCAACACTAGGGAAAACGTAATCAGCAGTAGTAGTAGCGACAATGATACAGTCGACATCTTCTAAGTTTTTCTTATATGTTGTACATAAATTTTCAATTGCTTTAATGGCTAAGTTTGAGGAGTATTCTTCGTCGCTAGCGATTCTTCTTTCCTTCATTCCTGTTCTTTGTACAATCCATTCATCATTCGTATGGACCATCTTTTCTAAATCGTTATTAGACAATATTTGATCTGGAACATAAGTACCAATTGCAGTAATACGAGATTTAGAATGCATAGGAACATCTCCTAACTTTTATTTTTATAACCTGATACTAATATTAGGTTATAAAAATGTCAATAAAGATTTTTGTTGTATTAAAACGATAATACTTAACTTACTATGAAGGAATTTGGCGAGTGCTGTAAAAATAATATACGAGAAGTTTCTAAAATTGATAATGAAGGGAGTTAAGCTCCTTGAAAAGGATTTTACACATGTTTCCTGTTGTCATCATTTGTAGCTTTATTCTTATTATTTTTCCTGAGAAATCTTATGCTTGTGATTGTATTAAAGTATCAACAGAAGCTGCATTTCAAAAAAACGATGTAGTGTTTGAGGGAAAAGTAATTGAGGTTGGAAGGAAAGAAGAGGTTGGAACTGAAGTGTTATTTGAAGTGAAGAAAATTTGGAAAGGGACAACTTCTTCGCAAATTATCGTATATACAAAGGGTGGTGATTGTATGTTTCGCTTTGTAGAAGGAGGAGAGTACTTAGTATTTTCTACTCAAAGAGGATCAGAAAAACAATTACACACAAATAGTTGTAGTGGAACGAAGAGATTGGATGAGGCAGGGGCAGACAAAGCGGCTTTAAGTCAAATTGCAAAAGAGTCTGTTCCGACGAAGAAAGTGGATTTAAAAGGTGAGATGGTGAGCGGTTTAAATTGGCGGCAAGTTGCTATTATTTCCATTGGTTTGTTATTGATGATTGTTTTTGTTATTTTTATTGTGAGAAAAACTCGCAAAAAATGACGATTAAAGTAAAAATATAAAGATTTTCTTTAGTGTGATATAGGTTGTTAAACCTTGTGAAAGCGAATTACTTATGCTACACTTTATGTAACTTAAAATGAACGGAGGGGCTTCCTTTGATCTTAATCAGATTACGTCTCAATACTTTGTGCCAATAATTGAATAGCGCTCAAAGGCTCTGTCTGTGTACAGAGTGAACGGGATTGGTCTGCCTATTTTAAAGGAACCCTTTATTAAACTTATATGTGAAAAAGAGGGAGGGACGAATACGCCCTCTTTTTGTTTTGCCTTTATAAATAGAATGGGATTGTATAAGTGAACACTTACTGTGGATACGTATACAATCTTGGGACTTTTTGACTATAAAATAGGATGAAAGCATAGCTTTCTTCTATTTCTTTGGTGAACCCTTATCCGTTTACGAAAACACAGGCAGCGACCTGTGTTTTTTATTTTACGTAATCGAAATGGAGGAATAAATATATGGAAGAAGTATTACAAAGAGCAGTTTTAGTTGGAGTAAATGTAGGTAATGAAGATGATTTTGCATATTCGATGGAAGAGTTAACAAATCTTGCGGAAGCTTGTGATGTAGAGGTAATTGGGCAAGTAACGCAAAATTTACAACGAGTAAATCCATCGCATTATATCGGAAAAGGAAAGATTGAAGAAGTTGCAGCGTATGTACAAGAAATAGATGCGAATATGGTTATCTTTAATGATGAGTTATCTCCTTCACAAATTCGAAATTTAGAAGAGGATTTAGATTGTAAGGTAATTGATCGTACCATTTTAATTTTAGATATTTTTGCGCAACGTGCGAAAACGAAAGAAGCACAGCTACAAGTAGAAGTAGCACACCTTCAGTATATGATGCCTCGTTTAATCGGTCTTCGTGAATCGTTAGGGAGACAGAGCGGCGGCGTTGGTACGAAAAATAAAGGTGTCGGTGAAAAGAAGTTAGAGTTAGACCGTCGTAAAATTGAAGAACAAATTTCAGTTTTGAATAAAGATTTAGAAGCGCTCGTTGCCCAGCGTCAAACGCAGCGAAAGCAGCGTAAGAAAAATGAAATACCTGTTGTAGCATTAGTAGGTTATACGAATGCAGGAAAGTCAACGACGATGAATGCAATGCTTGAAATTTATAATGGTACAGAAGAAAAACAAGTATTTGAAAAAGATATGTTATTCGCGACGTTAGAAACATCTGTACGAAATATTGATTTGCCAGATAATAAATCATTTTTATTAACAGATACAGTTGGATTTGTAAGTAAATTACCACATCATCTTGTGAAGGCGTTCCGTTCAACATTAGAAGAAGTAGCGGAAGCAGACCTACTTATTCACGTTGTAGATTACGCAAATCCAAATTATGAACAATTAATTGATATTACAAATGAAACGTTAAAGAAAATTGGAGTAGAAAATATTCCAACGATTTATGCTTATAATAAATCAGATATGGTAGATGTTGAAATTCCGAAAGTGCAAGAAGATCGCGTTTATTTATCAGCGAAAAAACATGTTGGAATTGAAGAACTTGTAGAAATGATTCGCTCACACATCTATAAAGAATATACGAAGTGTGAAATGTTAATTCCATATGATCAAGGACAGGTAGTTTCGTATTTCAATAATCATGCACACGTTTTATCTACGAGTTACGAAAACGAAGGTACCAAATTACAAATAGAATGTAAGACGAGTGATTACGAGAAGTATAAGCATTTTGCAATTTAATGTAAGAGGCAACCCAGTATGTGATTGGGTTGTCTTTTTTTGTACTGTTTTACCGCTGAAAGTTACAAGGATGCAAGCCAATGACGGGAGTTAAGTTATATTTCTGGAAAAAGAAATGAAAGCAGTATAGAATAGAAATGTTTCAAAAGTCAGAATTTATTACACCTACTGTAATAAATATATATTTTGTACAGAAAGGGGAGATTCACATATGCAGGCAGTTTCACACAAAAAAACTGTAGAAACACCGACAATATATCGAATTTTATTTGCGATTAGCTTTGGGCATTTTTTAAATGATTCGATGCAAGCAGTTGTGCCGGCGTTGTTTCCTATTTTGGAAAAAACGATGAATTTATCCTATATGCAAGTAGGGTGGATTGCGTTTGCATTAAATATGACGTCATCGATTATGCAACCGGTGTTTGGTATGTATTCAGATAAGAAGCCGTCACCATTTTTATTACCACTCGGCATGTTTTCAAGTATGCTTGGAATGATTGGACTCGCGTTTGCACCAAACTTTATTATTGTTATTATTTCTGTTTTATTTATTGGTTTAGGTTCCGCGGTCTTTCATCCAGAAGGCGCTCGTGTTGCGTATATGGCGGCAGGTGCAAAACGAGGGTTAGCGCAAGCAATTTATCAAGTTGGGGGAAACACGGGGAATTCTTTAGCTCCTATTTTTACAGCACTAATTTTCGTTCCACTCGGTCAAATTGGTTCATTAGGTTTTACAGCATTTGCAGCAGTAGGAATTGTATTATTAATTTTCGTATCGAATTGGTACAAAAATGAATTAGCAACCGGTGCTGTAAGAAGGAAGAAGAGGGCTGCACTTGAGGCGGAAAATGCAATTGTAAGTACACACATTAAATTCGTTATTATACTTCTTGTTTTTCTTACTTTTGTACGCTCTTGGTATGGTGCTGGTATCGGGAATTTCTATCAATTTTACTTAATAGAGCATTATGGTTTATCTATAAAAAATGCCCAGTATTTCGTATTCGCATTTATGATTGCTGGTGTGTTAGGAACTTTCTTCGGAGGACCATTAGCAGATCGATTTGGTAAGAAAAATATCATTGTATTTTCAATGTTAGGTTCAGCGCCACTTGCACTGTTATTACCACATGTCTCACTTGTGTGGGTCGTACCGTTATTTTTATGTATCGGTTTTATTAGTTCAAGTAGTTTTAGTGTAATTGTTGTATATGCACAAGAGCTTGTACCTGGAAAAGTGGGAATGGTGTCAGGATTAATCGTAGGTCTTGCGTTTGGACTTGGAGCATTAGGTGCTGTAGTTCTTGGGAAATTAGCAGATATATATAGCCTGCAATTTATTATGCTATTATGTAGTTGTCTACCATTAATTGGACTCACTTCATGGTTACTGCCAAGTGATAAGAAAACGATAGAATAGGAGATGCGCTATGAAATTGTGTGAAAACGTTACGGAATTAATAGGAGATACACCTGTCGTCCGATTATCTAAATTTATTCCGGAAGACGCAGCAGATGTGTATGTGAAACTAGAAATGTTTAATCCATCGCGCAGTGTGAAAGACCGTGCTGCTTATAATTTACTTCATGTTGCAGAAGAAAATGGTCTCATCAAACCAGGAGATACAATTATTGAACCGACAAGCGGGAATACAGGGATTGGTTTAGCGATGAATGCAGCAGCTAAAGGGTATAAAGCGATTTTAATTATGCCAGATAATATGTCAAAAGAGCGTATTAATTTATTGAAAGTATACGGAGCAGAAGTAGTTTTAACACCAGCAGAACAAAGAATGCCAGGAGCAATTGCGAAGGCGTTAGAACTGCAAAAACAAATACCGAATAGTTTTATCCCGCAACAATTTGAAAATCCAGCTAATCCGAATATTCACCGTTATACGACTGCACTTGAAATTTACGAACAAATGGATGGAGAGCTTGATGTTTTTGTTGCAACGGCAGGAACAGGCGGAACGATTACAGGGACTGGTGAAACGTTAAAAGAGAAATTGCCAAACTTATATATTGCAGTAGTGGAACCGAAAGGATCTCCCGTTTTATCCGGTGGTGTACCAGGTCCTCATAAACTAGTAGGAACAAGCCCAGGATTTATTCCGAAAAACTTAAATACAGAAGTGTATAACGAAATTATTCAAATTGCAGATGAAGAGGCTTTAACGACAATGAGAAACTTAGCTAGACAAGAAGGATTATTAGTTGGGCCATCTTCTGGAGCATCTGTTTACGCTGCAATCATGATAGCGAAACGCCTAGGCGTTGGTAAAAAAGTTTTATGTATTGCGCCTGATACAGGTGAACGTTATTTGAGCATGGGGTTATTTGAATAAAAAGGATAGAAACACCTTAATAGTGAATAGCTGCTATTAAGGTGTTTGTTTTATGGAATGAAGAGGGGGAGAAGAACAATGAAACTATTAAAACCAATCCATGAATATAGTGAGCATATTACGGCGTATAGACAAGCGTTTTTACACTCAGGGGAACAACCACATGGAAGTAGTTCTTTACAAAACTTTGATTCTCTTGATGAATGGTTTGAAAAAGTTAGTAAACAAGAACTAGGAGAAAATTTACTAGCTAATCGAGTGCCATCTAGTCAGTTTTTAAGTTTTGAAAAAGGGAAACTTATAGGTTTTGTGAATATTAGACATAGATTAAATCCAGAATTATTACGGGAAAGCGGTCATATTGGATATAGTGTCCATCCGAATAAACGTCGCCACGGTTACGCTACGAAACAACTACAACTTGCATTAGCTGAAGCGCAAAAATTAGGATTGCAGAAAGTATTAATAACTTGCGATAAATCCAATATCGGTTCTGCTAAAACGATTCAAAAGGTTGGAGGTGTGTTAGAAAATGAAGTAGTTTCTTCTCGTACTGGTGAAGTTATTCAGCGCTATTGGATAGAAATATGATTAAGTAGGAATTTGAAAAGGTAATGCAAGCTGTAATATCGAAATAGATAAATGAAATATAGGGGATTATTGCAATTTTAGGGGGAAATGAAATGGGATTAAAAGAGAAAGCGATAGAGATGTCAGAGATTTATAGGAAAAATCCGAAAGTAGAAGCTATTATTTTAGCGGGTTCAGTAGCTAGAAAGCTTGAAGATGAACATTCAGATATAGAATTACATATTTTATGGTCAACACCGCCGGAAGATGAGGATCGTAGGGCCCCTATTTATCATATTGATGGGAAAATATTATCGTATCATCCGTATGAGGAAGAAGAATGGTCGGAAACGTATTTAACGAAAGAGGGAATTAAATTAGAGATTAGTAACTTTTTAACAGAGACAGTAGAGAAAGTGATTTCGGATGTGGTGGATCAATATGATATAAGTTATGAAAAACAATGTGTTGTATCATCCATTCATGATGGTGTTAGTTTGTATGGAGAAGGGAAAGTGAATGAATTAAAAGAAAAAGTAGCGGCATATCCAGATGAACTAGCAAAACGGATGATTTCAGAAAATCTATGGTTAAGTAATCGTTGGCACAATCGAAAGGCGCTTTTAAAACGGAAAGATTGGCTTATGCTTTATGACGTTATTTGCGAAGTACAAAGGAACGTATTCGGTGTTTTATTTGGTTTGAATAAAATGTACGTACATCATCCAGCGTTTAAATGGATGCCTAATAATGTGGAACGAATGACTATTAAACCTGAAAAATTATATGAACGTATGGCGGACACATTAATAGGGAATCCAGAAAAAAGTGTGCAGGAGTTAGAGTTGCTAATAGAAGAAGTGTTGCAACAAGTTCATACATACGCGCCAGGAGTAAATGTGGATGAGCAAGAAAAATCTATTTTTTATTTTGTGAAATAGAAAATAGTAATAAGGGGGGAAGTTATGGGTTTTTTTAATAGGTTTTTTAAAAAAGTTGAAAAAGTAAATGAGCAAGAAGCTACTCTTCATGAATTAAGTGAAGAATTGTATGTTGAATCACCGGTAGAGGAAGCGACTAGTTACTGGGTATCAATGGCACAAAATATAATTGTTAATGCTGTAAAAGCGGCTGACAATGATGTGGAACGTGCCTTCGTGTTATTGAATTTGAAGAAAGGTGAGGCTTCATTTGATATTTTTTATCAAATAAATGGGCAATTGTATTTCTGGGATCAGCTAGAAAATGAGACGATAAGAAATAGAATTCAGAACGAGTTGTTACCGCAAGCTCCAGAAGTTTCAAATGCAGTAAATGAGCAATTTCGTGGAGCTGATCACCCTATAATTTCGTTCGCACAATTGCAGTTTGAATGGGAAACGAAAGCCTGGTTCTCACATATAATTTGGGAAGATAGCCTTGCTGCTCAATTGCCCAAAACTCAAATTCTAAATGAATGGTTTCGTGTAATTAAAGAAGAAACGAAAAATAGACCACTGGATAGTGATGCGAAATTTTCTTGGTATCCATCAAACTCTTAAAAAATGAATACAGAGAGACAGGTTATGTTTCTAGATGATTTGTATTATTGAATAAGTATCAATAATACGTAATTCTTTTTCTATTGCCTGTTAGAATTCGTTATGTACTAAGCTACTTGTTTTCTAAACTAAAACTTATATTTTGAATTTTTAAATAGATTGTAATACATAAAAATTCAAAATATAAGTTGACACTATTTTTAATGTGTGATAAAAATGATAGTAATCAATTCGGAAAATAATATTTGGGCAATGAAAGGGTATAGTAGTGAATATCTCCCTATTTCAGAGAGCTGATGGTTGGTGTGAATCAGTATATAGATTATTCATGAAGTTCGTCCTGGAGCATCTTTCATAAATCTCGCATTATGAGGAAATGAAAGACGGTAGTTTATACCGTTATCAAATAAAGTGGTGAAGATTTTTTCACAACTAGGGTGGTACCGCGATATTTATCGTCCCTACGTATTTACGTAGGGACGTTTTTTATTTAGGTCCTAACTTTGGTGTGTCTTCATAACTAGGGTGGTACCGCGATATTTTATCGTCCCTACGTTTTTGCGTAGGGGCGTTTTTATTTAGGTGGTTTCTTAGTGTTCTTCACAACTAGGGTGGTACCGCGATATTTTTGTCGTCCCTACGTATTTACGTAGGGACGTTTTTTTATTAGGGAGGAAGTGAACGTATTAGAAAAGAGTATTGATAGAACAATATAAATACCGAATTGTAACAAAGAAAAAGAGATAGAGAGGAGATTAACAAATGAATTCACAGCAATGGACATCGAAATTAGGTTTCGTATTAGCTGCAGCAGGTTCGGCAATTGGTCTTGGGGCGATTTGGAAATTCCCATATATGGCCGGCATTGGAGGAGGCGGAGCGTTCTTCCTAATTTTCATCGGTTTCACATTATTAATTGGTTTACCGCTATTATTAGCTGAATTTGTTATTGGAAGAAGTACACAAAAAGAGGCTGTCGATGCATATAGAGAGATTGCTCCTAAAACGTTATGGCCTTGGTTAGGTAAATTAGGAATTGTAACATGTTTCATATTACTTTCTTTCTACAGTGTTGTAGGAGGCTGGATTTTATTATATTTATGGAATGCAATTACAGGTAGACTATGGGAAGGAAATGGAGCATACGAAGCTACGTTTGGTGAAATCATTTCCAATCCATATTTAGCAGTTGGATCACAGCTATTATTCATCCTTATTACTATTTTCATCGTAAGTAAAGGTGTACAAAATGGTGTTGAAAAAGTAAATAAATATTTCATGCCAGCATTATTCGTTTTATTCTTTGTATTAATCGTTCGTGCACTTACATTAGATGGTGCTGGAGAAGGCGTTCGTTTCTTCTTACAACCTGATTTCTCACATGTAACATCAGAAGTTATATTATACGCAATGGGGCAATCGTTCTTCTCATTATCTGTCGGGGTAGCCGTTATGGTAACGTATAGCTCATACTTACCGAAAGAAGAAAGCTTACCACATTCAGCATTTTCTATCGTAGCCTTAACTCTTGTTATTACATTACTTGCAGGACTTGCAATTTTCCCAGTTGTGTTCGCATTTGGAATGGAACCATCTCAAGGGCCGGGACTATTATTTATCGTTTTGCCAGCTATTTTCAGTAAAATGGCGTTCGGAAAATTATTCTTCATTGTTTTCTTATTACTATTCTTCTTCGCTACGATTACATCAGCAATTTCGATGTTAGAAATTAGTGTTGCATCGTTAACATCAAAAGGTAAAGGGAAACGTGAAAAAATGGCCTTAATCGTAGGGTTATTAATCTTCGTTGTTGGGGTACCATCAGCATTATCATTCGGTATATTAAGTGATCTGAAGATTTTCGGAAAGACAGTCTTTGATTTAGCGGACTATGCAGTAAGTAACGTTTTAATGCCACTTGGTGTATTATTAGTTTCTATCTTTGTTCCTTTAAAAATGAAGAAAGATGTATTAATGAAAGAGCTAGGTGTAAGTAAAAATAAAGGTTATAAACTATTCGTATTATGGTTATTCTTACTTCGTTATATCGCACCAATTGCGATTATTATCGTATTCTTAAATGTACTTGGCATTATATAAAAAGAAAGATAGCGTATCATACATAGATACGCTACCTTTTTATTTTGCTCTTTTTTGCAATTCATTTACTGTTACGAACTGATAGCCCTTCTTAGATAAAGAATCTAAAATACCTTCAATCGTTTTAAAATTTTCATTAGACTCATCATACATAGAATGCAGTAAAATGATAGAACCTGGTTTTACATTTTTATTAACATATTCAATTTTATCAGCTGCAGATTTATAAAAAGTATCGGGCTCAAGATCCCATATAATCGTTTCGATATTATTTTTATTTAAATAATAGGGTAGTCCAATTAATTTTTTTCCGTTAGGGGGCCTAAAATTAATTTCGTCTGTAAATCCTGTTTGGCGGATTAATGAATTCGTTTTTTCTATTTCATCTTTAATAAAAGAAGGTGTTTTGAAAACCATTCTATTATGAGAATATGTATGGTTTCCAAGTTGGTGCCCAGATTGCGCGATAGCTTCTCCTAACGATAAATTTTGCTCTAATTCATTTCCAATTAAAAAGAAAGTAGCTTTAGCGTTGTATTTATCTAGTAGCGGTAATATTTGTTTTACATTGTTAGTAGGGCCATCATCAAAAGTTAAAGCAATCACTTTTTCATTTGTTTCTACGCGCTGTGTTAAATCTCCAAATAATTGAAAGCTTCTTGCGTTCATCAATTTGTATGTTCCGAATAATGCCGTGATAATAAAGAATAGTGTAACGATTGTAATGATAATTTTTTTCTTCATAATGTAACCTCACAATGATTTTTAATTCAGTTAAAAAGTATTATATCAAACTAAGTAATTTCGTGCTTTAAGAAGGGTGTGGATGCAAGGAGAAGGAATTTATCATATAATAAAATGCAAAAGGTATATTAGGAGGTGTTTATATGGCGATTATAATTCAATTGCCAGACACTGCAACGTCTCATGCAAAGCCAAGTATGGAAATGGCGATACTTTGCGTGAGGTAGACAAGTAATATACAATCGCCTATATGAGCTCGTATCATTTTTTATATTTGGCTTTGCACCTTATTGAAATGGACCATAAAAAATAAGGGGCGAGCAGAAATGAAATACGTAAAAGCTAATGCTGTTTTACCAGAGAGTTTAATTACTGAAATTCAAAAGTATATACAAGGTGAAACAATTTACATTCCGAAACAAGAAACGAAACATTATAAATGGGGTACACGATCTGGCGGAAGAAAACAACTAGATGAAAGAAATAAAGCAATTAAAGAAGCGTTTAAAAGTGGGATTGCTATTCATCAACTTGCAGAAGAATATTTTCTTTCTGGGGAAACGATTAAAAAGATTGTGTATTCTAAATAAGAAGAAAAGAGTCTGATTCATATATTACTTTGAATCAGACTCTTTTTGTTTTATATGTATTGGATATATGAGGTGTGAACGGGCATGATAATAGAAAAAATGTGCCGTTTTTTTATTAAATGGTATACAGAGCACTTGAAAAGTAGAAAGGTGAACATATATGAATCATATTGGACAAATAACGATAGAGCTTTTAGTTGGTTTTTTTGTTCTATTAATTGCTACAAAAATATTAGGGAAAACACAAATATCTCAGCTAACGCCATTTGATTTTATTTCTGCAATCGTCCTAGGTGAGCTCGTTGGAAATTCAATATATGATCCTAAAATTAAAGTATGGTCTATTTTATATTCAGTATTTGTTTGGGTAATTTTAATTTATACTATAGAAGTGATAACACAAAAAGTAAGAGGAACAAGAAGGTTTTTTGAAGGGTATCCTTCAATTATTATTCGTAACGGAAAGATTGATCGTGAACAATTAAGTGTAAATCATTTGGATATAAACCAATTACAACAAATGCTTAGGCAACAAAAAGATATATTTTCAATCCGAGAAGTTGAATATATGATATTGGAACCGAACGGAAACATAAGCGTTCTGAAAAAAAGTAAATACGAATCTCCTACTATAAATGATTTAAGTTTAAAACATAAGCCTGTATACTTACCAATTTCATTAATTAGTGATGGAAAAGTAGTTAAGGATAATTTGAGGGAAGCGGGATTTGATGAAGGATGGCTTTATAAACAAATAAAGCAAAAAGGAATTACTAAATTTGAAGACGTATTATATGCGGAATGGAAAACAGATGATGGCTTCTTTTGTCAGGAAATGCAGCGGTAGAGAATAAGTGATATATGTAATGTTTGTTTCTAAGTTATCTTTTACATATCAAAAAACGTAATCATTGTATACAATAAAACTAGATCAACAATTTGTATGGAGTGATAAAGATGGAAGCGTTTATTAGAAGTGATCAATATAATTTTATAAAATCACAAGCTTATATTTTAGCAAACGGGCATGCAACGGCAAATGATAGAGGTGTAATTCAAGCGTTAAAATCGCTTGCGATTGAAAAGATAATACATGTATTTGAGAATTTAACGGATGAACAGAAAGAGTTAATTGATACGGTATTAACAGTTCAAAATAGAGAAGATGCAGAATCATTTTTAATGAAAATAAATCCGTATGTAATTCCGTTTCAAGAAGTTACAGCACAAACATTAAAAAAATTATTTCCTAAAGCGAAAAAGTTAAAACTTCCTGATATGGAAGAAATGGATATGAAAGAAATATCTTATTTAAGCTGGATTGATAAGGGGTCAAGCAGGAAATTTATTATAGCGAAAAATGATAAAAATAAATTTGTTGGTCTGCAAGGAACGTTCCAAAGTTTAAATAAAAAAAGCATTTGTTCGTTATGTCATGGACATGAAGAAGTAGGAATGTTTTTAGTTGAAATTAAAGGCGATGTACCAGGAACTTTCGTTAAAAAGGGAAACTACATTTGCAAAGATGGTGTAGCTTGCAATCAGAATATGAAATCGCTAGATAAATTGAACGATTTTATTGAACGCTTGAAGAAATAACGAGAAAACCTCTAGTATTTAAACTGGAGGTTTTTATTTTTTGAAGAAGTAAAATAAGCTTTCTTTGTAAATGTAGATTTATAATGAAATTTGATAAAAATATCTATTATGATACAGTTGCTTATATGCAAGGAGGTAAAACATGGATTACCTTTTATCGAAAGAAAAAGTGAAGCGATGGCCCAAAGATATGATAGCGGCGGGGCGTTGTCATACAGTTGGCCTGAAATCGGATGGCACGGTAGTAGCGGTGGGCCGGAATAAAGAAGGGGAATGTAATGTAAGTGGCTGGCGAGATATTGAAGCAGTCGCAGTGGGCAATGTTCATATGGCAACGAACACGGGTAATGCTCATACAATCGGTCTTACATGTGACAGTACTGCGGTAGCAGTGGGTTGGAATAAGCATGAACAATGTGATGTAAACGATTGGCATAATATTGTAGCGGTTGCGGCAGGGTGGCGTCGTACTATTGGCCTGAAATCGGATGGCACGGTAGTAGCGGTGGGCCGAAATAAAGAAGGAGAATGCAATGTAAGCAGTTGGCAAGGTATTGTGGCAGTCACAGCAGGTGACTGGCACACAGTCGGTCTTAAATTGGACGGCACATTGACGACTGTGGGGAATAATCGATATGGTCAATGCAATGTAAGTAGCTGGCGAGGTATTGTAGCGGTCAAGGCTGGGTATCTTCATACTGTTGGTCTTAAACGAGACGGTACGGTGACAGCAGTGGGGAATGATAAACATAACCAGTGTGATGTAAGTGGCTGGCGAGATATTGTAGCAATAGCGGCTGGTACGAATCATACAATCGGACTTAAATCAAACGGTACCGTGGTGGCAGTGGGTTGGAATGAGTATGGTCAATGTAACGTAAGTGATTGGAGAGATATTGTAGCGATAGCGGCTGGTTGTGCACATACAGTCGGACTAAAATCAGACGGCACGGTGATCGCGGTAGGTAATAATGAATTTGGCCAATGCGATGTAGGTAGCTGGCGCGACATTCGGTTGCCTGGCAAATAGTCAATTTACAATAAATCATTAGTAATATTATTCTATTTTAGGAGTAATTATGGAATAGGATATGTAGAAAATAATTAAACTTAAATCTGCTGAATAAGAATCTCTTTTGAAAAGGGATTCTTATTATTTTTCATAAAATGAGGGTATAAATGGAATTTTTGAACAAATTTTATTTCAAAATTACAGTAGAAGATATAAATTAAAAAGTATAGAGGAGATAAAGGAATGCTTAAAAGGTTTTTACTTTCTTTACCGGATGTTTTACTTATATGTATCGTTCTCTACATAATGTACACAAATTCTTTTAGTTTTGGACAGATGCTAGTAATTTCCATTGCAATCGGAATTATTGGTGGTCTTGCTATTAGAATTTGTAAGGATGTATTCACGTATATAAGATGGACAATTAAACAAAGAAAAAATTGAATATGTTTAATAGTTATTAGGAGGGAATGAAATGACTAAGAAAAAGAATAGAGTGAAAAACGAGATAGTACTTTGGTCACTAACAGCAATTGTTCTATTAATTGTATGGTACTTTTATCAAAAATAAAAACGCATCGTACTCAAAAAGCACGATGCGTTTTTATTATTTTTTTTGCCAATTTTCTTTTATAAAGTCTTCACGACCAGATTCCTTTTGCTCAGTAGCATATTTCTCTGGATTCTTTTTATAGAAATGTTGGTGGTATTCCTCTGCTTCGTAAAAAGGTGCAGCAGGACGAATTTCAGTCACGATTGGATCTTTAAACATACCGCTTTCTGCAAGAGCTTGTTTTGATTTTTCAGCAAGCCCTTTTTGTGTTTCGTTATGATAAAAAATAGCGGTACGATAAGATGGACCACGGTCAAAAAATTGTCCGCCATCATCAGTTGGATCGATTTGTGGCCAATATAAGTCTAGTAATTTCTGATAAGGAAAAATAGAAGGATCGAATGTAATTTGAACAACTTCTAAATGTCCAGATGTTCCAGCTTTTACTTGTTCATATGTTGGGTTTTCTACATGACCTCCTGCATAGCCAGAAAGTACTTTATGAATACCAGGAAGTTCATCAAATGGTTTTACCATGCACCAAAAGCAACCGCCTGCGAAGGTTGCGAGTTCGTATGTTTTTTCGGACATTGCTGTAATCCTCCTAAATGTATATGTTTTATATAGTATTATATAAATTGTTTTATTGCGCAATAAAAAAGATTTGAAAATATATGTTTTTTATAAACAAGATCCTCCGCTCACATCAATTAATTGTCCAGTAACCCAGCGGCTGTCTGGAGAAGCAAGGAATGCAGCAGTATCGGCAATGTCTTCTACTTCACCTAAGTGATTGAAAGCGGAAATAGTAGTAGCGTACTGCTTCATCATCGGGTCGCTCAAGAGTTCTGCATTCATATCTGTTTTAATAAATCCTGGAAGTATTGCATTCACCGTTATTCCTCGTGCTCCAAGCTGTTTTGCTAGCGTAAAAGTCATTGTATTAATAGCGCCTTTCGTCATACTATATGCAACAAAATCAGGTAAAGAAATGCGGGTGGCAGCGGATGAAATATTAATAATTCGGCTATTGTCACGTAAACGTGGCAGTGCTTGTTGAATGATAAAGAATGGTGCTTTTGCATTTACTGAAAACATTCTATCAAAAAATTGTTCAGTCGTTTCTTCAATAAAAGCACCAGGACCAATGCCAGCATTGTTTATTAAAATATCAAATTGTGTTTCACCAGTGCGCATTTGTAATTCAGTATCTAAAGCGTTATAAAGGTTTTCTACACCGTGTAAGGATTCTAAATTTGCGCCGATAGAAAAAGCTTGGCCACCATCTGATCGAATTTCATGAACAGTTTCTTCAGCGTCATCTTTTCGATTACCGTAATGAACAGCAACCAATGCACCGTCATTTGCTAAACGTTTAGCGATTGCTCGTCCAATTCCTCGGCTTGCTCCTGTAACTAACGCTACTTTCCCTTTTAACATAGTTTCCTCATCTCCTCATAAACTTTATAAGTTTTTCTTTATGTAGTAATGCAAACATACTTAAGTAATATATGAGTGTATGTAAGTAATGCATTCCAATTTTGATTTGAGAAAAAATAAATAGAATGAATTTTGATTTTTTTGAAAAAACATGTTGACAAGGAAAAGAACAACGTCCTATAATACGTGTAACAAATAAAAGTCAATTAAGAATTTTCTAACTTTATATGTTGTATATGCAAAGAAGAGGAAAGTAGATGATTATGATCGTTTCAGAGAGCTACTCCAAGGCTGTGAGGGTAGTAACAATCGAATCATTGAAGATCACCTCGGAGCATCGCTTGCGAAAGGGAAACTGAGTAGAGGGCGGCGGCATCGTCTCCGGTAAAAGGACGGAGGTCTGATTGGACCTACAAAGCTTATATTTCGTGAGAAGTATAAGGAAGCTGAGTGGTAACGCGAAACTCTCGCCTCAGCAATCAAAGCTACTAAATTGTAGTAGTTGATTGCTGAGGCGAGAGTTTTTATTTTTAAAAATAGAAGAAGAGAATGCGTAGAAGAGGAGAGTAAATGATAAAGATTGTTTCAGAGAGCTGCCCCGAGGCTGTGAGGGTGGTAACAATTCACTCATTGAAAATCACCTTGGAGCACTACTTTTGAAAACTAGTAAAAAGTAGCGGGGTTGTTCCCGATAGAAAAACAAAAGTCTAATTGGACTTGCAGAGCTTATATTTCGTGAGAAGTATAAGGAAGCTGAGTGGTACCACGATTCCCTCGTCTCAGCAATGGATTGCTACAAGTATGTAAGTAATCGATTGTTGAGACGAGTATATTTTTAAGGTTTATATACTGAATATTCTGTTAAAAATACTCATCTCAGCAATCGATGTAGAAATAGATTGCAAAAAATAGAGAAAAAAAGAGGAGCGATGTGAGATGGGAAACCAGTACATTTACATGAATGGGGAATTTGTAGAAAAAGAAAAGGCAGTTGTTTCAGTATATGATCACGGTTTTTTATACGGAGACGGTGTATTTGAAGGGATTCGTAGTTACGGAGGAAATGTATTTTGTTTAAAAGAACATGTGAAACGATTGTATGAATCAGCGAAATCTATTTTACTAACAATTCCAATGACGGTAGAAGAAATGGAAGAAGCAGTTTTACATACACTCCAAAAAAACGAATATACTGATGCTTACATTCGCTTAATTGTCTCAAGAGGAAAAGGTGACTTAGGGCTCGATCCGAGAAGTTGTGTGAAGCCGAGCCTAATTATCATTGCAGAACAATTAAAGTTATTCCCACAAGAATTTTATGATAATGGGCTAAGCGTTGTATCGGTTGCATCAAGACGTAATACGCCAGATGCGTTAGATCCACGTATTAAGTCAATGAATTATTTAAATAACGTACTTGTAAAAATTGAAGCAGCACAAGCAGGAGTGTTAGAGGCTTTTATGTTAAATCAACAAGGATATGTTTGTGAAGGTTCTGGTGATAATGTTTTCGTTGTGAAAGATGGAAAAGTATTAACCCCGCCATCCTATTTAGGAGCATTAGAAGGTATTACGAGAAATAGTGTTATCGAGCTATGTGAGCGACTGAGTATTCCGTGTGAGGAAAGACCATTCACTCGCCATGATGTATATGTAGCGGATGAAGTATTTTTAACAGGAACAGCAGCGGAGTTAATTCCAGTTGTAAAAGTTGATTCCAGAGAAATTGGAGATGGGAAACCAGGAAGTGTAACGAAACAATTGACCGAAGAATTTAAAAAATTAACGAGAGAAAGAGGAGTACGTGTTCCCGGGCTGACGGAAAGCTTAGCGTAAATAAGGAGATGAGTTAATGGAAATGAAGCAGCAGTATACAGCGTATGAGAAATTACAGTATGAAGAAATGACAGGCGCTGGGCACGTGATTCAATGTTTGAAGAAATTGGGTGTAACGACCGTTTTCGGCTATCCAGGCGGAGCGATTTTACCAGTATACGATGCGTTATACGAAAGTGGTTTGAAACATGTTTTAACTCGTCATGAACAAGCTGCCATTCATGCGGCTGAAGGATATGCGAGAGCTTCTGGAAAGGTTGGGGTAGTCTTTGCTACCTCTGGCCCAGGGGCGACAAATTTAGTTACGGGTTTAGCAGACGCTTATATGGATTCGATTCCTTTAGTTGTCATTACCGGGCAAGTTGCAACGCCTTTAATTGGTAAAGATGGATTTCAAGAAGCGGATGTTGTCGGAATTACAGTACCTGTTACGAAGCATAATTACCAGGTTCGTGATGTGAATCATGTATCACGAATTGTGCAAGAAGCTTTTTATATCGCCAAAAGCGGGCGCCCGGGACCAGTATTAATTGATATTCCAAAAGATGTTCAAAATGCAAAAGTCACCAGTTTCTTTAATGAAGAAGTTGATATTCCGGGGTACAAACCAGAACTTGTACCAGACAGCATGAAACTTAGAGAGGTGGCTAAAGCAATTTCAAAATCTAAGCGTCCACTTCTTTATATTGGAGGAGGTGTCATTCATTCAGGTGGATCCGATGAACTCTTCGAATTCGCAAGGGAGAACCGTATTCCAGTCGTTTCAACTTTAATGGGACTTGGTGCATATCCACCGGATGATCCATTGTTTCTAGGGATGCTTGGTATGCATGGGACATACGCTGCTAATATGGCGGTAACAGAATGTGATTTACTACTTGCATTAGGTGTTCGCTTCGATGATCGTGTAACAGGAAAATTAGAACTTTTTTCTCCGCACTCGAAAAAAGTACATATTGATATTGATTCTTCTGAGTTTCATAAAAATGTAACTGTAGAACATCCGATTGTTGGTGATGTAAAAAAAGCGTTACACATGCTGTTACATATGTCTATTTATACACAAACAGACGAATGGCTTCAGAAAGTAAAGACATGGAAAGAAGAATATCCACTTTCTTATAAGCAAAAAGAATCTGAGTTAAAACCACAGCATGTGATCAACTTAGTAAGTGAATTAACGAATGGTGAAGCGATTGTCACAACAGAAGTAGGTCAGCATCAAATGTGGGCTGCTCACTTCTATAAAGCAAGAAAACCTCGGACGTTCCTTACCTCTGGAGGATTAGGAACAATGGGGTTTGGTTTTCCAGCGGCAATTGGTGCTCAGCTAGCTAAAAAAGAAGAACTTGTCATTTGTATTGCAGGTGACGCTTCTTTTCAAATGAACATTCAAGAACTACAAACAATTGCTGAAAATAACATCCCTGTAAAAGTATTTATCATAAATAACAAATTTTTAGGGATGGTAAGGCAATGGCAAGAAATGTTTTATGAAAATCGTTTATCAGAATCAAAAATTGGATCACCAGATTTTGTGAAAGTAGCAGAAGCTTATGGAGTAAAGGGATTAAGAGCAACAAATTCAACCGAGGCAAAACAAGTGATGTTAGAAGCATTTGCTCATGAAGGTCCTGTCGTAGTTGATTTTTGTGTAGAAGAAGGTGAAAACGTATTTCCGATGGTTCCGCCAAACAAAGGGAATAACGAAATGATTATGAAGAGGTGGGAAGAATGAGTCATACTTTTTCACTCGTTATTCATAACGAGCCAAGCGTCTTATTACGTATAAGTGGGATTTTTGCTCGGCGTGGTTATTATATTTCTTCTTTACATTTAAAAGAAAGAGATACTAGTGGTGTTTCTGAAATGAAACTCACAGCAGTTTGTACTGAAAATGAAGCGACATTACTTGTTAGTCAGTTGAAAAAATTAATTGATGTTCTGCAAGTAAATAAATTATAAGGAGTGTATGGAATATGAAAACATATTATGAAAAAGATGCAAATGTAGAGTTATTACAAGGAAAAACTGTTGCAGTAGTTGGTTATGGATCACAAGGTCATGCGCAAGCACAAAATTTACGTGATTCTGGTGTAGAGGTTGTAGTTGGTGTTCGTCCTGGTAAGTCGTATGAAGTAGCGAAAGCGGATGGATTTGAAGTAATGTCTGTTTCAGAAGCGGTTCGAACCGCACAAGTTGTACAAATGTTATTGCCAGATGAACAGCAAGCTCATGTGTATAAAGCAGAGGTAGAAGAGAATCTTCGTGAAGGACAAATGTTACTTTTCTCACATGGATTTAACATTCACTTCGGACAAATTAATCCGCCAAGTTACGTAGATGTAGCGATGGTCGCACCAAAAAGTCCAGGACATCTCGTTCGCCGTGTATTCCAAGAAGGAAATGGTGTTCCGGCATTAGTCGCAGTACATCAAGATGCTACGGGCACGGCATTAAGCGTAGCACTTGCGTATGCAAAAGGTGTAGGTTGTACACGTGCAGGTGTAATTGAAACGACATTCCAAGAAGAAACAGAAACAGATTTATTCGGAGAGCAAGCTGTACTTTGTGGCGGGGTAACTGCACTTGTGAAAGCTGGTTTTGAAACATTAACAGAAGGCGGATATCGTCCTGAAATTGCATACTTTGAATGTTTGCATGAATTAAAGCTAATTGTTGACTTAATGTACGAAGGTGGATTAACGACTATGCGCCATTCTATTTCAGATACGGCAGAGTTTGGAGATTATGTAACAGGATCGAGAATTGTTACAGATGAAACGAAGAAGGAAATGAAGCGTGTTCTTACAGAAATTCAGCAAGGTGAATTTGCGAAGAAATGGATTTTAGAAAATCAAGCAGGGCGTCCGACGTATAATGCAATGAAAAAAGCAGAGCAAAATCATCAATTAGAAAAAGTAGGAGCAGAGCTTCGTGAAATGATGAGCTGGATTCATGCACCGAAAGAATTAGTAAAGAAATAGAGTAAGAGAGTATAAATGAAAAATATGTAAGAGGGGATTTGACAAGATGAGAAGTGACATGATTAAAAAAGGTTTTGATAAAGCGCCGCACCGTAGTTTATTAAAAGCAACTGGTTTGAAAGATGAAGATTTTGATAAACCTTTCATAGCAATTTGTAATTCTTTTATTGAAATTATTCCAGGGCATAAACACTTGAACGAGTTTGGGAAACTTGTAAAAGAAGCCGTTCGCGCGGCAGGTATGGTACCATTCGAATTCAATACAATTGGAGTTGACGATGGTATTGCGATGGGACATATCGGTATGCGTTATTCTCTGCCGAGTCGTGAAATTATTGCAGATTCAGTAGAAACGGTTGTAAATGCACACTGGTTTGACGGCATGATTTGTATCCCAAACTGTGACAAAATTACACCAGGTATGATGATGGCTGCACTTCGTATTAACATTCCGACTGTGTTTGTTTCAGGCGGTCCGATGGCGGCTGGAAAAACGTCAAAAGGAGAAGTTGTTGATTTAAGCTCTGTTTTTGAAGGGGTAGGAGCTTATCAATCTGGGAAAATTTCAGAAGAAGAATTAAAAGATATTGAAGATCATGGCTGTCCATCTTGTGGCTCTTGTTCGGGTATGTTTACCGCGAACTCTATGAATTGTTTATGTGAAGTGTTAGGTTTAGCTCTTCCTGGTAACGGGAGTATTTTAGCAATTGATCCAAGACGCGAAGAGTTAATTAAACAAGCAGCAGAGAAATTGAAAATTTTAATTGAAAGAGATATTAAGCCGCGTGATATTGTAACAGAAGAAGCAATTGACGATGCTTTTGCACTTGATATGGCGATGGGTGGATCAACGAATACAGTATTACATACGCTAGCACTCGCACAAGAGGCAGGACTAGATTATGATATGAATCGTATTGATGCAGTTTCAAGACGTGTACCCCATTTATGTAAAGTAAGTCCAGCCTCAAATTGGCATATGGAAGATATTGATCGTGCGGGCGGGATTAGTGCAATTTTGAAAGAGATGAGCCGGAAAGAAGGAGTACTTCATCTTGATCGAATAACTGCTACTGGGCAAACATTAAGAGAAAATATTGCTGAGGCAGAGATTAAAGATAAGGAAGTTATTCACTCTCTCGAAAACCCTCATAGTGAGGAAGGAGGATTGCGTATATTAAAAGGCAACCTTGCGAAAGATGGAGCAGTTATTAAAAGCGGTGCAACAGAGGTAAAGCGTTTTGAAGGACCTTGTGTTATTTTTAATTCACAAGATGAGGCACTTGCTGGCATTATGCTTGGGAAAGTGAAAAAAGGAGATGTAGTTGTCATTCGTTATGAAGGACCAAGAGGTGGCCCTGGTATGCCAGAAATGTTAGCACCAACATCAGCAATTGCTGGAATGGGATTAGGTGCTGAGGTTGCATTATTAACGGATGGACGTTTTTCTGGAGCTTCACGTGGAATTTCAGTAGGACATATTTCACCAGAAGCAGCAGCGGGCGGGATGATTGCACTTCTTGAACAAGGGGATATTGTATGTATTGATGTTGAAGAACGCTTGCTAGAAGTAAGGGTGAGTGATGAGGAATTAGAAAAGCGTAAAAAAGAATGGAAACGACCAGAACCGAAAGTGAAAACTGGCTGGCTTGGACGTTATGCACAAATGGTAACATCGGCGAATACAGGGGCTGTTCTGAAAATCCCGAATTTTGATTGAGCCAATTTAAAAGAGATAAGGATGATATATAATGGTGCAAAAGATAAAGGAGAGAGTGAAAATTGAAGATATCTTAATGGCCCATAATTGCATGAAAGATATCGTTATTAAAACACCGTTACAACGTGATACAGTTTTATCTGAGAAATATGATTGTGACGTTTATGTAAAACGAGAAGACTTACAATTAATTCGCTCTTTCAAAATTCGTGGTGCGTACAATTTAATTCAAAGCTTACCGAAAGAAAAATTACAAAACGGTGTTGTTTGCGCAAGTGCTGGTAATCATGCGCAAGGAGTTGCTTATACGTGTAATTTATTGAAGATTACGTCAAAAATATTTATGCCCACAACAACACCGAAACAAAAAGTATCACAAGTACAATTTTTCGGTGGTGATTTCGCAGAGATTGTATTAGTTGGTGATACATTCGATAGCTCTTTCCAAGAAGCACAGCGCTATTGTGAAGAAAATAAGATGACATTTGTTCATCCGTTTGATGATCCGTATGTCGTTGCAGGTCAAGGGACAGTGGCAGTTGAAATTATGCATGATATGGAGAAACCGGTTGATTATATCTTTACAGCAATCGGCGGTGGTGGATTAGCATCAGGTGTTGGTACATATGTAAAAGGTGTTAGTCCTACTACAAAGGTTATTGGTGTAGAACCGATGGGAGCTGCATCTATGAAAGAGGCTTTTCTTCAAAATGATAATGTCGCATTAGAGAAAATAGATAGTTTTGTTGATGGGGCAGCGGTTAAAAAGGTAGGAAAGTTAACTTTTGAAACTTGTAGAGATGTAATTGATGACATTGTTTTAGTACCAGAGGGGAAAGTTTGTACGACGATTTTAGAACTGTATAAGAAAAATGCGATTGTAGCTGAACCGGCTGGTGCACTCTCTATTGCAGCACTTGATCTATACAAGGATGAAATAAAGGGTAAAACAGTTGTATGTACGCTAAGTGGTGGAAATAATGATATTGATAGAATGCAAGAAATGAAAGAACGTTCTCTCATTTACGAAGGGTTAAAGCATTATTTCATCATTGAATTTCCACAGCGTTCAGGTGCGCTAAGAGAATTTCTTGATAAAGGATTAGGACCAGAAGATGACATTACGCGCTTTGAGTATATTAAGAAACATAATAAAGAAAATGGTCCAGCATTAGTCGGCGTAGAATTAAAACATAAAGAAGATTATGAGCAATTAATTACTCGCTTTAAAGAAAATAATATTCAATTTATGGAGCTTAATAAAAAACCTGTTTTGTTTGATTTGCTTATTTAATAGAAGGAAAGAGTTAGAATGTAAATAAAAAAGATAGATACAAGCGAGGGAATATAGTGCTTGTTCTATCTTTTTTATAGTTAAACTAGGTACTCATTAAATTCAAGAAGAATAAAGCTAGCTAACCAAAAAAATATCGCAATGCGAATAATTACATACATTGTAAATTCAAAGGGAGTAAGATTTCTCTCTCGCTTTATTTTTTTAAATAGTCTCACAGAATAAAAGGAACATAAAAGTAGGATTGCTATAGACATTTTATAAACGTTCTCTAACAAACTTACATTTTCTAATAAGTCTTTCAGCATGTTTATCACCTATTCTGTAAAGTATATTACAGAGAAATAGATCTTGAGCTGTCTAGTTTCGTTTGTTTTTTATTTTCCCTGTATCATCAATTTCTACATCAGTTGAAATTGTTTGTAAATATTGAAGAGCTTTTTTCTTTTCTCCCTCATTTACAGGGGAAACTTGGTTGTTGCGAATGATATAAGGATTGAATGACATTTGGACATCCTTTCCTTTAAAAGTTAAAGTTAATACGCCAGTTTCAGCGCTTTTCCCATTCACATAACTCGGGAATAAAAAGTTACCTAATGAGTAAGCGATAGGAACTTTATTATAATACTCAAACCCTTGTAACCAATGTGGATGGCTTCCGACAATTGCGTTAGCTCCTGCTTCAACCATTTTAGGTACATATTGCTTTTGGTATTCTACCGGACGATTTGATTTTTCAACGCCCCAATGCATATAGACGATTAAATAGTCTGCATCTTTCTTTTGTTCTTTAATTGTTTTTGTTACAAGATTTAAATCATAGCCATTCGCAACGCCAGGTTTATTCTCATCAGCTACCCAATTAGAATCAGGCATAAATCGAACGAAGGAAAGAAATTTGAACTTTTTCCCTTTTACGGTCATTTCTCGTGCTGTATATGCATCTTTCGCATTTTTTCCGGCTCCAATGTAAGGGAACTTTAATTTTTCTACGTGAGAAATCGTATCTAATAATCCATCTTGCCCATAATCAAGTGTGTGGTTATTTCCAATATTTACGATGTCATATCCAGTATTTTTAATAGCTTGTAGTGTAGATGGATCACTTTTAATCCAAAACAGTTGCCCAGGGCTTTCTTTTCTTTCGTTGTAAATGCCGACTCTAAATTCACAAAAGAAATATCAGCTTTTTTTATTTCTTCTTTTACATGTTGGAATGGGTAATCAGCCCCGTTTTTTTCGATTATAGGACGCAATTGCCAATCAAACATTGTATCACCAGAGAAGGTGAGTGTGATTTCTTGGTCTTCTATTTTCTTTTCGCTTTTTGAAGCGGTTTTACTAGATTTGTTTTGTAAATCGGGTTTGTCTTTTGCTTTTGAAATAAAAGAGTAATTGATTAATAAAACAATCGGTGTAATGAAAAAGGCTATTAACAAAAATCGTTTTAGTAAAGTTTTCATATATACCTTCCCTTTTAATATTATCCCGCAATTAAATTAACACTGAATCTATTAAAGGTAATTAAAGTTACAAAAAATAGCGGGTTATGTAGTGGAAAACATTTGTTAATATTCTCAATATTAAGTTAACATATAGATAACCTGTAAATCAATGTATAAACCAAAATATAGAAATAAAGAATTCGAAGGGTGAAGAATGAGAAATGGTTATATTAGGAGCAGTTGTAAATGGGATTTGTATTATATTTGGTACTTTACTTGGTAAATTATTTAGTAGGATTCCAGAAAGTATGAAAGGGACGATAATGCACGCAATCGGTTTAGCGGTTACTGTGCTTGGGCTTCAAATGGCATTAAAAAGTGAAAACTTTCTTGTTGTCATACTGAGTTTAGTGATTGGTACGGTAATTGGAGAATGGTTACAATTAGAAGAAAAGTTAAAACATTTAGGGGATTGGCTAGAAAATAAAGTTGGATCGAAAGGAAAAGGTAGCATATCAGAAGGTTTTGTAACAGCTACTTTAATTTTTGCAATTGGCGCGATGGGGATACTTGGTGCACTTGACAGTGGGATTCGCGGAAATCATGATATTTTATTTACAAAGGCGATTATCGATGGATTTATTTCTATTATATTAACGACAACTCTAGGAATTGGCGTAGTATTTTCGGCGATTCCAGTTGTTTTATATGAAGGTGGTATTGCAGTTTTTGCAACACAAATTAATAGTTTTGTCCCAAAAGAATTAATGAACCAATTTATAGTGGAGATGACGGCTACGGGCGGCATTATGATATCTGCTATTGGATTGAACTTGCTTAGTATTATTAAAATCAAGGTGGCAAATTTACTTCCAGGTATATTGGTAGTGGGTGTAATTGTTTCAATTATTTATGGTTACGGTTTAATGGATTATTAACCAACTTCATTTAGTGGGAGTTGGTTTTATTATGAAAAAAATGTGGGATTGTAGTGATTTTCACTAGAAAATAGCGGGTTTTGTAGTAAATCTTACATATAAAGCAAATTACTAAACTTTTTACAAGAAAGGGTGTAGAATGGGTATCTAAAGAAAGAAGGTGTGAAAATGGCCAGCTGGAAACGGAATTTAATGATTTGTTGGCTAGGTTGTTTTACCACTGCAGCCGGTATGAGTTTAGTAATTCCTTTCTTATCTTTTTATATTGAGGAATTAGGAGTAACTGGCACTTCAAGCATTGCACAGTGGTCGGGACTTGCATTTGGTGTAACATTTTTAATGGGTGCGATCGTATCACCAATATGGGGGAAGCTTGGTGATATACATGGACGGAAATTGATGCTTATTCGTGCTAGCCTTGGTATGGCGATTATTATGACGCTTATGGGATTTGTAACGGATGTGTATCAACTAGTCGCACTAAGATTTTTAATGGGAGCAGTATCTGGTTTCCTTTCAACAGCGATGACATTTATTGCAGCAGAAACTCCGAAAGAACATTCAGGTTGGGCGATTTCCACAATTTCAACTGGTGGTGTGAGCGGTTCGTTACTTGGGCCGTTACTTGGAGGTTATTTGTCTGAGTTAATTGGAATGCGTCATGTCTTTCTTGTTACAGGAGCTTTTTTATTCCTTTCCTTTCTCATCGTTTTTTTCTTCCTGCATGAAGAAAATCACTCTGCTCAAGCAAAAAAAACACAGCCGAAAAAAGTATGGACGATGGTCCCAGCGAAGCATTTAATTATTAGTTTATTTGTAACAACATTTATTATTCAACTTGCTAATATGTCAGTTCAACCCATTGTTACATTGTACGTGAAAAATTTAGTAGGTCCTCATACTGCACATATTGAAACAATTGCGGGAGCAGTTATGTCAGCGACAGGATTAGCAGTTATTTTGGCAGCACCAAGACTAGGAAGATTATCAGATCATATCGGTCCTCAAAAAACGTTAGTTGTAGCGTTATTTGCAGCAGGAATTATTTTTATCCCGCAAGCATTTGTAACCTCAGCTTGGCAACTATTAATTCTTCGATTTTTATTAGGTATCGCCCAAGCAGGATTATTGCCTTCCGTACAAACTCTACTAAAACAACATACACCAACCCATGTTACGGGACGAATATTTGGATATAATCAGTCGTTTCAGTTTTTAGGAAATATGATTGGTCCAGTGCTCGGGGGACAAATTGCAGCGCATGCAGGCTTCCAATATGTTTTCCTCTCTACATCATCACTATTATTTATTGCGTGTATTTGGGTTTATTTTCATAATAAGAACGAAGAAGTATCAGAGAAACAACGTTTGGAAGTTAGTTAACTAAGTGAATGAAAAAGAAAAAGGATGAAGCAACATGTGCTTCATCCTTTTTCTTTAAAATCGAAGACAGAGATAACTTAATGTACCAAGCTCATAACTACGGTGAATGACTTCACCGCTATTCTCGCCACTTCCCATTGCAATAAACAAAGGAACAAAATGCTCTGCTCTTGGTACTGCTAATTGTGCATGAGGAGCATTATTCTCCCAATTAAACAATGCATCTTTATCGTTATTCTGCATATGTTTAATAATCCAATCATCAAATTCAATTGCCCATTTTTCAGGAGTAGTTTGATTCCATTTCAGTGCTCGTAAATTATGAACGGTAACGCCACTACCGATTACTAAAATATCTTCTTGTCCGAGTCCTTTAAGTGCTTCTCCAATTTCAAATTGTTCTTTTGCAGAAAGGAATGGATTTACTGATATTTGCACGACAGGAATATTTGCTTCTGGATACATGCGGTCCAGGAGTGTCCATGAACCATGATCTAAACCTCTCGTCATATTATGATTGACTGGAATACCTTTGTTTCTAAATTTTGTTTCTAACATAGATGCAATGCTAGAAGAGCCTTTCGCACGATATTTGATTTCGTATAACTCAGGGGGGAAACCTCCAAAATCATAAATTGTTTCATACTCGTTATCTGATGAGGAAATCGTTAATACTTCACTTTCCCAGTGAGCAGTGAAAATAACAATTGCTTTCGGTTTATATGTTTCTCCAAGTGTTTTTAAAAATCGTGTATAGTCTGTATCTTGAATAGCGAGCATAGGCGAACCATGTGCTAAAAATAGTGATGGCATCATAATAGTAGAAACCTCCTAAAAATTATATAATTACTTTATGTAAGTAACTATATAATTTTATTTTTGATTCGTCAAGAGATTAGTTTGAAAGCAAGTCTGAAAAATACATCATTTGTCATAATGAAAGCAATTACATATAATATAAAATAAGAAAAGTGAATGGATATTCATTTTTCTTAAAGGTATACATAATAAATTTGGGGGCTGACGAAATGAATGTACAGGAAAGTTTCGTTACGGCATTGGATGGATCGGAAATTTATTTGCGTAAATGGTTACCAGAAGGAGATCCGAAAGGAATTATTCAGATTGCACATGGCATGACAGAGCATGCAGGGGTGTATACAGAATTTGTAGATGCTTTATTGGAAGCAGGTTATGGTGTTTATGCGCATGATCATAAAGGACATGGGAAAACAGTAAAAAAAGAAGAAGATTATGGTCATTTTGAACCGAATATAGGGTGGAATCAAGTTGTATCGGATGTTATCTTTGTTTCAGAAAGGATAAAAGAAGAGCAGTCAAGTCCTTTGTTTTTACTTGGACATAGTATGGGTTCTTTTTTATCAAGACGTGCTGTACAACTTAGAGGCGAATTATATGATGGATTTCTGATTTCAGGAACAGGTGGAAATCCAGGGCTTTTGGGAGCTATTGGTCATAAAGTAGCAACAATCGAAATGAAATTGCGCGGGGCAAAAACGAAAAGTCCAATGTTAAACTTTTTATCTTTCGGAAACTTCAATTCGAACTTTAAGCCAAATCGTACAAAATTTGATTGGTTATCTTCAGATAATAATCAAGTTGATAAATATATTGCGGATCCGTTATGTGGTTTCATTTGTACGACGAGTTTTTACCGAGAATTATTTTCTGGTGTATTAGAAGTAAATAAACTAGAAGAATACAAGAAGACGCCAAAGAATCTTCCAATATATATATTCTCTGGTGATCGTGATCCTGTTGGCGATATGGGGAAAGGTGTAAAAGAAGTATATGAAAACTATAAAAAATGTGGTGTGAAAGACGTGACACTACGTTTATATGAAAATGGTAGACATGAAATGTTTCATGAAGTAAATAAGGATGAAGTATTTAAAGATTTAATTTCGTGGTTAGATGCGCATAATAAATGAGAAAGATAATCCCAAACTGTTTGTAGTTTGGGATTATCTATTATACAGAAATAGGGGCAATAAATTCTTAAATTCACTTTACTTAATAAAAAATAAATCTTATTCTATATAATTAAACAGATAGCAAGCTCTGTGTAAGTAAGGAGATGAATGTATGAGATTTGGAATTATCGGTCCATCAGAAGATGAAATTACGCCTTTTATTGAAGAAATGTCTAATAAGGAAATAACGAATCTTGCGATGTTAACATTTCACAGTGGGAAATATGAGAATGTAGAAGTTGTTGCCTTATATTGTGGTGTATGTAAAGTTAATGCAGCTATTGCAACTCAAATATTAATCGATAAATTCAATGTAACGCATATTATTGTCACAGGTGTTGCAGGAGCAATCGACAAAGTATTGAAAATTGGAGATACAGTAATTTCAACAGAAATAGCATATCATGATGTTGATGAAGGGATATTAACTGAATATCATCCTTGGATGGAAAGTGTATATTTTAGAACGGATAGAAACCTGCTTGAATTAAGCAGAGAAGTGGTTGAGAACAATCAATTCGCTCAAAATGTTTATTTTGGAAAAGTTGTTACTGGAGAAGCGTTTATTAGTGAGAGTGGTCGTACAGAAATAATCTCTAAATACAATCCACTTTGTGTAGATATGGAAACTGCAAGTATAGCCCACGTCTGCTATGCAAATACGATTCCGTTTTTAGCAGTGAGATCAATAACAGATACAGAAGAAGCTTCTGGCATAGAAGTGTTCGAAGATAATTGTGTATCTGCTTCGCATAATTCAATTTATTTTGTTAAAAAGTTACTAGAGTCGTTAAAAAAATAAAGAAATATTGTATGAGAGGAAACCTCACTTTTCTGAAGTGAGGTTTTTTGTAGTAACGAAGTAATAGTGAATAAAACTAATTTTAAAAGTAACTTAAAATCAAACTTTTTATAAAGCAACAGATGCCTGTTCATAATAGTAGTATAATAGTGAATGAGGTGTTAATAGAATGGAAGATAGAACGTTAGGTTTATTACTAGATGTTGTTGGGGAATTATTTTCAGATGAAATTTCAATTGCTGTTTCGAATACGAAAGAATATATTTATTATCGGCCAAGTAAACGAATTGATTTAAAGATTAGTGTCGGGGATCCTATAAAGGAAGGAACGATTGCTCACAAAGCGATGGTGATGAATCAAAAAACATCTGAGTTTATGAATCGGGATGTTTTTGGTATTCCTTATCATGGAATGGCTGTACCATTTTCAAACAATGGAAAGCTTGAAGGGTGCGTAACGGCAATTTATCCAGCTTTAACGGATGGAAAGTCAGTCGTTACTTTAAAAACAACAGATGGCTGGATTCCAGTTCCTTTTTCAAAGGTTATGTATTTAGAAGCTAAAGATAAAAAGACGTATGTGAATTCAGAAGAGTTATCAGGAACACATAAATACTCTCTGCAAGAATTCGAATACTTGCTTCCTAAAGATTCATTTATTAGATGTCACCGTTCGTTTATTGTAAATGTTAATCATATTAAAGCGATTTATCCTGATACCCATTCTACTTTTGTACTTTCGATGGATAATGGTGAGAGAGTACCAGTTAGTCAATCATACGCTAGTTATTTCCGTAAGCTTCTAGGATTCTAAATTTTTCTGCTTTAGAACCTAAATTTGCTGTTCTGTCTGAATTTTCGGCATTGTATACTAAAATCCCTATTTTGATAGTGTTAATGTGTAAAATAATTATGAATATTCAATAAGAGAGGGATTACATATGGAGAATAATTTAGATAGAATCAGAGATCAGCGTCTAAAAAATCGGGTAGTTACACCTGAAGAAGCAGCTTCCTGGATTCAAAGTGGAATGACTTTAGGCTTAAGTGGGTTTACACGTGCAGGTGATGTAAAAGCAGTCCCATTTGCGCTTGTAAACCGAGTTAAGAATGATGAATCTTTTAAAGTAAATGTTTATACTGGGGCTTCTTTAGGCTCGGATGTAGACAAATTATTTGCTGAGGCAGGAATTTTAGGGAAAAGATTACCTTTCCAAGCTGACGCGACTATGCGAAAAGGAATTAATAATGGAGACTTTTTATTTGTGGATCAACACTTGTCTCATACAGCAGAGTTACTCCGTGCTGACGTTTTGGATATAGATTTCGCTATTTTGGAAGCGGTTGCGATTACAGAGGACGGAATGATTATTCCAACCACTTCAATTGGAAATTCCTTAGCGTTTTCCTTAAATGCTAAGTCTATTATTATTGAAATGAATATGGCTCAATCCGCGCAATTAGAGGGGCTACATGATCTATATGAACCAGGTAAACAAGGGGAGAGGCTTCCAATTCCGCTTGTGAAAACAGATGACCGAATTGGAACAATCGGTATTCCAATTGATCCTGAAAAAGTAAAGGGAATTGTGTTTACGAATCAATTGGATTCGCCATCGACAATTGTTCCTCCGGATGAAGAAACTGTTATTATGGCACAGCATTTAATAGAATTCCTTCGAGAAGAAGTCAAAGTAGGCCGATTAACAAATCGTTTAGCGCCGTTACAATCAGGAATTGGTTCAGTGGCTAACGCCGTATTGCATGGAATGTTAGATTCAGAATTTGAAGATTTAGAAGTATATTCCGAGGTTTTACAAGATGCAGTTTTTGATCTTATGGATGCTGGAAAAGTCAATTTTGCTTCTTGTTGTTCTATCACGCTTTCTGAAGAGAAAATGCAACAAGTATTTTCTAACTTTGAAAAATATCGTGACAAATTAATGATGCGTCCACAAGAGATTTCCAATCATCCTGAAATTATTCGTCGCCTTGGATTAATCTCAATTAATACTGCATTAGAATTAGATATATACGGAAATGTTAACTCTACTCACGTTTTAGGTACAAAAATGATGAATGGTATTGGTGGGTCTGGCGATTTTGCAAGAAATGCCCGCCTAGCTATCTTTGTTACTAAATCGATTGCGAAAGGTGGTAACATTTCAAGTATCGTTCCTTTCGTTTCTCATGTAGACCATACTGAACATGATGTAGATGTTATCGTCACTGAACAGAGATATGCCGACTTAAGGGGACTTGCGCCAAGAGAAAGAGTGGAACTTATTATTGAGAATTGCGCACATCCAATGTATCGTGAACAGCTACGAGCTTATTACGAAGAAGCAAAAATAAGAGGTGGACAAACTCCTCATATTTTAGAAAAAGCTTTTTCTTGGCATACGAACTATGCTAAAAATGGAACAATGCTTGAAGCGGTAGTAGAAACTGTATAGGTTTGTATCGTACGAAATAGTAAAACGAATGAGTGAGCTTGAAGATTAAATTTTAGAAAAAGAGAACGCCAACTTTTATGGATGGCGTTCTTTTTCTTTAAAAAAATTGTTGAAAATCGTATTGATTATAATAAAGATTTATAAAATTAATTTCTAATTTATGGAAATTAAAGGTTTTTTTGAAGTGCTTTCCGAATCAGTTTAGTAGTGTACATATTGAAAGTGAGGAAAAAGAATCATGAAGATAAGAGAAGCATTATTAAGTGAAGCAAATGAATTAAGCGAACTCGCACTACATTCAAAAGCAACGTGGAATTATAGTGAAGAATTCATACTTGCTTGTAAGGAAGATTTAACAATTACGGAAGAGTACATAAAAAATAATTTTGTATATGTTTTAGAAAACGATAATGCGAAGATTGGTTTTTTCTCATTTTTACGTAATGATAAAGCTCTCGATTTCTTGTATATTCATCCTCATTACAAAGGAAAAGGTTACGGGAAAATACTTTGGGAGTATGTAATAGAAAAAGCCAATGAATTAGAATTAAAAAGTTTTACAATTGATAGTGATCCGAATGCAAAAGGATATTACTTGAAAATGGGAGCACAGTTAATAGGAGAGACACCATCAACTGTCTTTAAGGGTCGTGTACTGCCTCTTTTGAAATATGATGTGTAAAACTATTAATAGTAGGGGAAGATTAGAATGGATGATGTAAAGGAAAAAAGAATATATGAAGCACTAATAAAATCGTGGACAATTGAAAACCCAGCAAAGGGACAATGTGGTGTTACAGCTCTTGTCGTTCAAGACATATACGGAGGAGAAATTAAAAAGACAAAAGTAAGAGAGGTATGGCACTTTTATAACTTTATAGATGGGCAGAGATTTGATTTTACAGAGACTCAATTCAATGGGAAATTGAATTATATGGATGAAAAGTCAAATCGGGAAGAAGCATTTGCAGATACAAATGAAAAGCAATATAGCATTTTGAAGGAAAAAATAACAAAAGAATTAAAATTATCTTTTGACTCTTAATCTTCAATAAGTTACTATAATGGTGGTAACTTATTAAAGGGAACTTCATAGAGTTGAAAGGGGAAATATTTTTGAAAACAACTTATGTAAACGCTACAATTGTAACGATGAATGAACAAAACGAAGTGATAGAAAATGGATATATCATTGTAGAAAATGATCAAATTATAGATGTAAAGAGCGGAGAATTCGCTAATGATTTTGAAGTAGATGAAGTAATTGACATGAAAGGAAAGTGGGTTTTACCAGGGCTTGTAAATACACATACACACGTTGTAATGAGTCTCCTAAGAGGTATTGGAGATGATATGTTATTACAGCCATGGCTTGAGACGAGAATTTGGCCACTGGAAAGTCAATTTACTCCAGAGCTTGCGGTAGCTAGTACGGAATTAGGATTGCTCGAGATGGTAAAAAGTGGTACAACATCATTCTCTGACATGTTTAATCCAATTGGAGTAGATCAAGACGCAATTATGGAAACGGTATCAAGGAGCGGGATGCGAGCTGCTGTTTCAAGGACTTTATTTAGCTTCGGAACGAAAGACGATGAAAAGAAAGCGATTGAAGAAGCTGAGAAATATGTGAAACGTTATTATAAAGAAAGTGGCATGTTAACTACGATGGTTGCACCACATAGTCCATATACATGTAGTACAGAATTGTTAGAAGAGTGCGCACGGATTGCAGTAGAGAATCAAACGATGGTTCATATCCACCTTTCTGAAACAGAGCGTGAAGTACGTGATATTGAAGCACAGTACGGAAAACGTCCAGTAGAATATGCAGCGAGCTGCGGATTGTTTAAACGCCCAACAGTTATTGCACACGGTGTAGTATTAAATGATGATGAGCGTGCATTTTTAGCAGAACATGACGTTCGAGTAGCTCATAATCCGAATAGTAATTTAAAACTAGGTTCTGGTATAGCGAATGTAAAAGCGATGCTAGAAGCCGGAATAAAAGTAGGGATTGCAACAGATAGTGTTGCGTCTAACAATAATTTAGACATGTTTGAAGAACTGCGTATAGCAACTTTATTGCAAAAAGGTATACACCATGATGCAACAGCATTACCAGTTGAAACAGCTCTTTCTCTTGCGACAAAAGGAGCTGCGGAAGTAATAGGCATGAAACAAACGGGATCACTTGAAGTTGGTAAGTGTGCCGATTTTATTACGATTGACCCGTCTAATAAGCCGCATCTACAACCAGCAGATGAAGTGTTATCACACCTTGTATATGCTGCGAGTGGTAAAGATATAAGCGATGTAATTATTAACGGAAAACGTGTCGTTTGGAATGGCGAATGTAAAACGTTAGATGAAGAGCGTATTATATTTGAAGCAAGTCGTTATAAACGAGGTTTACAAAGATAGGTATTTTCAGGATGTGGAGAAAGTCTTCTCCACATCCTGTTTTTGTGTCTGAACCTTTTTTGTGCCAACATTGATAAAAAGAGGGAACGGATATTTTTAAATGATAACCATTCATGAAATAATGATATGTTATAATTTTCATAATATATATGCAAAGAAGGGATGGAATGAGCACACAAATTAAGGTGACACCGGAACAATTAGAACAAGCTGCTAAAACCGTAAGAAATGCGAGATCATCATTAGAATACATACATAAAGATTTATACTCTTAAACTGAATTTATAGCTTCTCGGTGGAGCGGAGCAAGCAGTGATCGTTTCTATCAGATGTTTAATGAAGCAAAGCCAATGATGTTTAACATTTTGCAAGAATTAGATAAAATCGCAGTAGAATTAGAACGTGCAGCTGTTAAATTTCGAGAAGCGGATGAATTGTATGGTGGGAATTTAGTTGACTCTGATATTCAAGAAGGAGCCATGTGTGGAAAACTCCCTCCAAAATCAGAAGAGTCATTTTTGAATAAAAAGGATTTAAATGCTGCGTGGACTGGTATTTCTACTGGTTTTATAGATGGTGCTGTAGATGCATGGGAAGGATTTGTAGCTTTAGGAGATGAAGAAACCTGGTTAAATATGCGAGATGCGATTGTAAACTATAGGGAGACTCTTCCTGCTGCATGGAACACTGTATCAGATACATTTATGAATAATTTTTGGAATGGAGATCTTGAAAGCAGAGAACATTATGCAGCTTACGCAGTCACTACACTACTAACAGGCTTTGCTGGTAGCAAAGGTCTAGATAAAGTAGGACAAGCAGGTAAGGTAGCTGCTATTACAGGTTTTACTAAAGGAAAATCACTTGTAATTAATTCCCCGGCATATAGAAATGCATTACACATATTAAATAACTATGAATTTAAGGGGGGTAATCATCTTTCATATGCGGGAGTCGGAAGTATTCAACAGTACTTGCAGAAAGCAGCCCCATATACTTATGAGGGTCCAAATGGTCCGAAAACAATAAGGTTAAGATTGGGTGAGTTAGCGGGAAATAAACATCCAGTTACAGGAATTCCGTATGATTTAGATGGTTTCCCTATTTTTAAACCTGTTTCTGAAGTTAAATTAAAAGAAGCAGATTTTAAAAAATCTAGACCAACACATGATAGAATATGTAGTAAAGCATTATACGAACAAATAATGAAAGACCCTAAGTTAGCTGCAAAATTCACAGAAGAAGAAATAGAGTTATTTAAGCTAGGCGAGGTACCAGAGAATTATACATGGCATCATCATCAAGAAGCAGGACGAATGCAACTTGTTGATTATGAAACACATAGGAAAACAGGTCACACTGGTGGATATAAAATTTGGGGAAAAGACAGCGATAAGTAAGGAGGAGTATATATGAGCAACGTTACTTGGATTGGAGTAAATAAAAAAGAAATTACAGATGAAAACATTCAGAAAGTAGAACAATATTTCAATATTAAATTCCCTATGGATTTTATAGAATGTGTAAAAAAATATGATAGTGGCTATCCAAGACCCAAAATATTTGATGTACCCGGACAGGATGAGAATGTATTTAGCAAGCTTTTAACTTTTGATTTAGAAAGTAGAAATTCAATCATCCAAGTTTATGATGATATAAAAGATAGATTAGCAAATAAAGTATATCCCTTTGGTAAGGATTCATTTGGGAATCATCTGTGTTTTGATTACCGTAGCAATCCCGAATCACCAACAGTAGTATTTTGGGATCATGAAGAAGAAAACATAGAGGAAGCAATATATCCTGTTTGCTCAACATTTACAGAATTGCTTGCTAGTCTACGTGATTTCGAAGAAGATTGAGGAAACTAAAAAACGGCCTAGAATTCTAGACCGTTTTTTTATGATTTACTAATTTTCCAACCATCATCCGTTTTCTCTAGTTCAATTACGATTACTTTTTTAGGATTACCTTTATATACAGCATTAACAGTTACTGTAGCAATTTCATTTTTCTCTTCACTTTTTTGGATTTTATAGTTTTTAAGATCTTTGCTAACTGATTTCATTAGATCTGTATTTCCCCCCACAAAAGCAACGGTTTTCTTCGCTTCAGGAGTGAATAACTCTCTGAAATCTTTTGCGTTTCTTTCGTTTTCATCTTCTTCAGGATCATGATTATTTTCACATGCTGTAAATACGCTGTGAGAAGATACACGAGTAATTAAAATTAAAGATGAATGGCCAGTTGGATATTTGGGGATTATAACCAAAAAATTCACCTTATTATTTTATATGTGTTTTTTGTTGAAAATCAAAAAGATTCCAAGATAGTCCGTACCCTTTTAAAAAAAACTTTTTTCTTGAACGAATAAATATTCAAAAGAATGTCGCATCTTTCTGTTAGTATTTCTGCTATAATATATTACGCTTTATAATATTTTATATTTAAGGAGAACAACTCATGAAGCGAAAAAAGAGCCATTTAATGGTAATGGCACTTGTTACATCTTTATTATTAACAGCTTGTAATAATAAAGCGGATAAAAGTGACATAGAGGTTAAAAAACAAGTGTTAAATGTAACAGTGTTAGAAGAAATTCCTTCTCTGGACACTGTGAAAACAACAGATGGTACATCAGCACACATTATGCAGAATATATTTGAAGGGTTATATGTATTAAACGATCAAGATCAGCCTACTCCAGCCATAGCAAAATCGTTTAAAAGAAGTGAAGATGGTAAGAAATATACATTTGACTTGCGTAAAGATGCAAAATGGTCAAATGGGGATAATGTAACAGCAAATGATTTTATATTTGCTTGGAAACGTGCAATTAACCCTGAAACAGCCTCTCAATATGCGTCCATGCTCTTTTATGTAAAAAATGCGAAAGAGATCAATAAGGGAACAATGCCTCTTGATGCACTTGGGGTTAAAGCGATAAATAATTATACGTTAGAAGTTGAACTCGAACAGCCAGTTCCGTATTTTTTACAGTTGTTAGCACTACCTATATACTTACCACAGCATGAATCATTTTTGAAAGAACAAGGAAACAATTATGCATTGGAACCTAGTAATCTCATATATAACGGTCCATTTGTATTAGAAAAATGGAAGCATGAACAAGAGTTTCAATTAAAGAAAAATACTACATATTGGGATCGAAAGAAAGTGAAATTAGATGAAATAAACTTTCATATCCTAAAGGATACAATGACAGCTGTAAATTTATATGAAGCCGGAGATTTGGATCGAGTACCTATTAATTCGCAAGTTGTAGACAAGTATAAAGGGAATAAGGAATTACATATGTCGAGTGATCCTGGAATTGCTATGCTTCGTTTTAATGAAAAAAATAACGCGTTAGCAAATAAAAAGGTGCGTCAATCTATTTCATTAGCGTTAAATAAAGATGATTTCGTTGCTCACTTTATTAATAACGGAGCAAAACCTGCAAGTGGACTTGTACCAGTTGGTCATGTAAATGAAGTGACTGGTAAAGATTTTAGAAAAGAAAATGGAGATATTTCCTCATATGATTTGCAAAATGCGAAAAAACTTTGGGAAGAAGCGAAAAAAGAGCTTGGGGTAGAACAAGTAAACCTAGAGTTCTTAACGTTCGAACAAGATAATGCAATACGTATGGCAGAATATATAAAAGGTGATTTAGAGAAGAATTTGCAAGGGTTAACGATACAAATTAAACAACAGCCATTTAAGCAAAAATTACAGTTAGAACAAATAGGTGATTACGATATAACTATGGCAAATTGGGGACCTGACTATAAAGACCCAATTAGTTATTTAGAGTTATTTACGACAGGGAATCCGAATAATAAAATGAATTATTCTAATGTTCGTTACGATGAATTAATAAAGAAAGCGAAAACGGATTTTATACTAGATACGGAAAAACGATGGGAAGCGTTGCGAGAAGCCGAGCAGGTATTATTAGAAGATGCAGCTGTGGCACCGCTTTATCATATTGGCTCAGCGTATGTACAAAAGGATTATGTAAAAGGGATTGAAAAACATCAATTTGGTGGTATTTATACTTATAAGAATGCTTATATTGCTAATGAATAAATAAAAAAAACCTTACTTTTTAAAAGTAAGGTTTTTTTTACAGGGGGCAGGGAAATCCTTTGGTGGTGTTCCCTGCATATAAAGACGATAAATGCAAAATTGTAGGTACACATTCATAAGAAGTTGCAACAAATAAGATTGAGCAGTTTGTTTAAGTAAAAAGAAGAATAGAAATATAGCATACAAGGAATAAGGAAATGTAGTACAGATCAGCATACAAACATTCTCTTTCTGTAACTATGTTTGTTTTTAATTATATAAAAAAAATATTAGATTATATATTTTGTCCTTGGTATACTTAAAAGGTAATTTGGGGTATTAAGATGATTTGATAGAGGTGTTTGTGTGGAATTATTTGAGTATTATAAAAAAAGGGGACGGTTTAAGTGTTTAATTGGGACAGGGATTTTTCTCTTTGGATTATATTGTCTGTATAATAGTTGGAGTGATGTTAATTGGGGAGAAATAATATTTATGGTTATAGCTTCGTTTGTTTTTGGGGGAATTGGATTTTGGCAATTAAGAAAAGGGAATTTATTAAAAGAGAATATAGCTAAAAATGATTTGAAGTTTTGGGATATTGATACTTATGTTTTACTAGAATTACCTCAAAATAATAAACATTACGGTTTATATACTCCCGATGGCGCCTATATAGTAGGAACGACTATGGTTCCAACTGATATAATTTCTTCAAAATTACCTTTTTTAAAAAATAAGCAAGTTGTTGGATTGGAAGCAAAGGATGGGGAAATTCTTGCATATTTTCATAGTGAAGTTGAAAACTATGATTGGGCTATTTATGACTCAAATTATAATTGTGTAGGGATGTTTAAAGAAAATATGATACAAGGATTTGGAATGGTACGTGGTTCTTTAATGAATGAAAAAGAGATGAAAATTTCTGAAGTAGAAGTTGAATTTGATTTTTTCGAAACTTCTTTTCGGACAATGGATAACCGGATATTAATAAACTGTAAAAGAGGATATATGCCTTTGGAATGGAGCGAAAGATTCGGATTAAATGTACCTATTATTAAATTAGGTAATAATATTTCTAATGCTGAAAAGATATTTGGTTTAGGGATTCTTTTCTACATTTTAGAAACAATTAAAGTAAGAAAAAGTAGGGTTTTTAATGATTAGGATTAAAAATTTGTGTGATGAAATTTTTTGAATGCGTTATTGGGATAGGAGGATATCCATGGGGAATATACAAGTTAGACCGGAAGAATTGAGAAGAATTGCAAAGAATTTTAAATATGCTAGTAATATAGAATCAGATCGTCATTTTAAAATTCAAGGGGAATTATTAAAGCTTCAAATGAGATGGGTTGGTGCTTCCAGTTTAAGTTTTTATAATGATCTACCTAGAATGAATAAAGCACATGAATCTTTTCTTAATATTATAAAGCAAATAGAAGATGAATTACTTCGTATAGCAGAGAAATTTGAAAAAGCTGATATGGAATACTCGTCTAAAAACTCTAAAAATGATTCACTTTTGATGAATTCAAAGTCAGCAGTTGAAGCGGGAGCTGGAGTAGTTGTAAAAGGAATTGGTTATGTAATTAATGGTGAAAAATATGAAAAATCACTTGTAGATGAAAAGGGAACTGGTGGTCTATTTATTAAGGGGCTTACAGTTGAAGCTGAGCCATTTGTAAGTTCTCGTACTTATGATAAATTTGATGTGAAAGATAAAAACAAGAGGGAACAAACTTTTGGACCAATGGCTGGTTTTACGGTAGCTCAAGCTGGAATAGAACTAGAGAATATTAAAGGATCTAATGTGGGAGCTGAAGCTAAAGTAGCACTTGCTACTGCAGAGTTAGGTGCTCATGTAGAAAATGGGAATTTACATATAGGAGCTGAAGCTACTCTGGTAAAATATGAGAGTGCCATAAAAATCCCACTTCCATTTTCTGGTAAAAAATTACAAATTGGAGGATCGGCGTCACTTGGGACAGTCGGGGGATCTTTAGAAGCTGGAAAAAGTGGAGTGAAATTCCATGTACCATTTGGTCCTGGTGTAGGTTTATGGGGATTTGGTGGAGAATTTGCTATTAAAGAATAAAGGGGAAAATTAGTATGAATAAGAAAGTGAAAATTTTAAAATATTTTATGGTTATATTAGCTTGCATTGCAATTTTTGGGACAGTTTTACCTAATGCATTAGATCCAAATGAATCATTAGCAGGGAAAATTTCAATTGCAACTTTCGGTACAATTGGAGCTTGTTTACTATTCTCTATTATGTATTTTATTGTAAAAAAAGCTATTTTAAGAGGTGGGAAATAAGATGGGACAAAATTTAGAGTTAGAATTACTTCCAATAGGTTCTGTTGTAATGTTTAAAGATTGGGAACATCCATTAATGGTTTATGGAAGAAGACAAATGGATTCTGAAACAAAAACAACATGGGATTATGTATGTTGTTATTTCCCTCATGGTAATATTTCTTCAGAGTACAATTTCTTCTTGAATCATGAAGATATTTCTAGTGTGTTACATCTTGGTTTTATTAATGAAACAGAATTAGAGTTTCAAAAATTATTTAAAAAAGAAATTGAAGAAAAGCAGTGATTCTTTTTAGGTGTTGGTGTTTTTGAAATAGTTAAAGAATGAATTTTAATTCTCATATACATAAAAAAAAGGGGGATTTCTATGAAATCATTACGTTTATTTATGATTCTCACTCTTGTTGTATTGTTAAGTGCGTGCAATACAGCAACACAAGTTACAAAGGTTCAAAAAAATGGCGAAACGACTTTGAAAATTGGTTCTCTGCAAGGGTATTACGATGTACAAACGCTTAAAGCTGAAAAAGGAAATGTGGAAATCCCTTATGAAGCAGCTGTTGAAGAAGGTACAATTTTATTACAAGTTACAAAAGATGATAAGGTTATTTATGAAGAAGAAATCACTTCTCAAAAAGAAGGTTTGCTTTCTTTTGAAGCTCCAAAATCCGGATCATATGATTTAATTGTACGCGTGAAGGGTGAAAAAGAGAAAGCAAAAGAAATTCAAATACATACTAAGCTATGAAAAAAAGGCAAGTGGAGTGCACCCGCTTGCCTTTTCCATTTTCAGTTGATTCTGTTAAAACAAATGAAGTTAAAATAAGAGATGAACACAAGAATATGTTACAACCTTGGCATGTTAGTAACGAAATTGATACCTCTCTTTTACATGATAAAAAGACTGGGTTTGATGCATTTTTATTCGAAAGAGATGTAGATGGTAAAAAGCAAGTAGTAGTATTTAGGGGGAGGGACATAAGGTGATGCTCTTTTTGGAGAAGGTGTCCCAGACTTTACTACAGATATTGATTATATATGGAGGGAAATAAGTTGAAAAGCATTGAAGTTCTAAATACATACATTGAAGGGATTTCTGTTGCAATCCCTACGTGGTTAAAACATCTAATTGAGGCAGAGGAGATACATCAAAACTATGAGAATGTACAAGCACTTGGTGCATTAAAAACAGATGCAGTGTTGTACTATGTACACCGTACGCTGCAAGTGCTAGATGGATTGCCTTTAGCTGAAGAAGCGTATCATATTATTGAAAAGGTACTAACGTATAGTGAACTTGCAAAGGTAGGATCTTTAAAACAGCGGGAGCAATGGAAGAAAAAAGGGATTAATCTATTGGTACATAATGAGGGTTCTGCTGATATCTTTAGTGACATTCAGTTTATTGAACGTGTAGAGACAAACTTAAACGCTATTGAATATTTGTTTATTCGAGATTTAATTAGAACACATGGATTAATCGGGCAGTATATCCGCGGAGAGGCTCGTTTGGACTCCCATATTGATTTAATTAACACATATAAAGAAGAATACGGAGACGTTAGGTTAAAGGAGATTCTATACTATCTTAACCAATGCATTATTGAGGGCGTATCAAAAGCTTTGTGGAGTGAAGTGAAGAACGATGTGAAGATTACAATTGATGGTTTGTTTGATGGTTATATGGAGCCATTTACTTCTCGCATACATAGACTCACGCCAAAACATAAGGAGTCAGCATTTGAAAAAGATATAATTATGGGGAGCGAGAAGAGTGACGTTCAAACATTCTTATTTGATAAGGATTTATGGTATGTAGAACCGTCTATGCATGCTCTTAGCTTTGAGGATATTTGGACAGTTTTTGTTATGTTAAAGAATGAGATAGGCACTAGAAAAGTTCAGCATATACATTTCGAGAAATTGATGCAACAGCTGCATTATGATTTCAAAGGCGAAAAAAAGGACAACGTGTATCGTAAGCGGGTTATTGAGAAGTATCTACGGGAGTACCGTGAGAACGAGAAACCGAATACAACGCATGTTTCTTTTAAGGTTAAAGTCGATGAAGATATGAAGACTGTGTATGTGTCGTTTCAGTTTTCTGCTGTAGGTGAGGCGTTAATTACCTTCTGTGTAGAGGCAGAAAAGATAGATATGATGCATGCTCGGGCAAATGTGCTGCTGTTTGATTTCTTCGGGTTACGAAAGGATGCATATGATAGATTCCATAACGAAGAAGTGTATTTGGAGCATATGAATAGCTCGGCTGATGATAAACGAATTATTCTTGATTATATAAAGGGAGATACGATTGTAGATGTCGGAGCTGGTGGTGGTGTCATGCTAGACATGATTGAAGAAGAGACCGAGAATAAACGAATCTACGGTATCGATATTTCTGAAAACGTGATTGATACGTTGAAAAAGAAGAAGCAGAACGAAGGGCGTTCTTGGGACGTCATTAAAGGAGATGCAATCAACTTAAGCAGCTCGTTTGAACAAGAATCGGTTGATACGATTGTATATTCTTCTATCCTTCATGAGCTGTTCTCTTATATCGAGTATGAAGGTAAGAAATTCAATCATGAAGTTATTAAAAAGGGGCTGCAGAGTGCCTATAAGGTGTTAAAGCGAGGAGGTCGTATTATCATTCGTGATGGCATCATGACCGAAGATAAAAAGTTAATGCGGTTGATTCGTTTTAAAGATGCAGATGGAATGAAGTTCTTAGAGCAGTATGCCCATGAATTTAAGGGGCGTACAATCCAGTATGAAGTAATTGCAGAAAATACAGTCAAAATGCCTGTTAACGATGCAATGGAGTTCTTATATACATATACTTGGGGCGAGGACTCCTTCGTTCATGAAGTGCAGGAGCAGTTTGGAATCTTTACGCCAAACGATTATAAGGATTTTGTAAAGAGTATCTTTGGAGATAAAGTAAACATCGTTCAAGCTATGAACTATTTGCAGGATGGATATACAAACCATCTTAGCGAGAAAATCGAGTTTACAGATGAGTCTGGGAATGCGGTTGCGCTACCAGATAGTACTTTCTTTATGGTTTTAGAAAAGAGGCAATGATGTTGAAAACCTTTAAAAATATAATTTTAAAAAACTTAATTTAATAATCTTCAGTTAAAGAGCGTGTTTTTAGAGTAATGAAAAATTCCTAATTTCTTAATTTTATACTGAGAAACATATCCAAATAAGGTATTGGTAATTAAAACCGGGAACATTAGAACAACATCGCTAGCTGAAATTTATCGAAACTCCCCTGTGTTTCAAAACCTTCGTAATCCAGATAAGGATAAGGGGAAGTGTGGTATTTTTGAGTTTCGGTATGTTTGTGGGGAATCTCATTCTAGAGCATATGCGATGACGGGGGATTAAATGGAAAGTGAGCCTTTTGCGTACATATTCCAAAAGCATTGCGAAAACAGAAAAAGAACATAAAAAGGGGCATGAGTAAAAGTTTACTCATAGCCCTTTTTTAATGTTTTATAATGTATAGTACTTAGCATCCTTCATTAAAAATTCACTACCTATATCTATTGTACTAAAACAAGTTTTTTACACATGAATTCTATTAAACCGATTTTAATAAAGCGTAAAAATTCGTATCATATGGGATATCATCTTGATACATATAATTTTTTAGAACGCCTTCTTTTTCAAAGCCTAATTTTAATAGTACTTTATTGGAAGCTTCATTTTCAAGAAATACAATTGCTCCAATCCGCTTTAAATGAATCGTATGGAAACCGTATGATATAACCTCAGAAACAGCTTCAGTCGCATATCCTTTTCCCCAGTGTTCAGGCAAAAAGGCATAACTTATATTGGCTCGTTTATGCTCAGAAGACCAATCGTGAAAACCAATGGTACCGATGAGTTCTTTCTTGTCTTTTAATTCGATTCCCCATTTTATACCGCTTCTTGCATTGTAACTCAACTTAAAGTTATGAATGATTTGTTTCACTTGATCAACATCTTGTAACGGTTTTTGGCCATAATAGCGCAGTACATTAGTATTAGAAAAGCATTGTAGTATACGTGGTGCATCTTTTTCGGTAAGTTCTCTTAAAATGAGTCTTTCAGTTTTTAATAAAGGAAACATATTTTCGCTCCTTTTCACATGAAAATAGAATGTATTTGTTATTATATAATTTAATCTGAAAATAAAGATTATTCAAGGTGTAAGGGTAGATTTGATTTATGATAAACTTAGATGTGGAATATATTTCAAAAAAGAGGTTTGGAAATGGAAAAAAATTCGATATTAATTGTAGATGACGATAAAGATATTATTCAATTTATTAATGTGAATTTAAAACAAGAAGGTTTTAAAGTTTTTAGTGCTCATAACGGAGAAGAGGCTTTAGAAATAATAAATAATAACAGTATTCAACTTGCTATTTTGGATATTATGATGCCTCAAATGGATGGTATAGAACTTTGTAGAAGGATTAGAGAGAAACATAGTTTACCAATTATGTTTTTAAGCGCGAAATCATCGGATGTAGATAAGGTAATTGGATTTAGTACTGGGGCAGATGATTATATTGTGAAGCCGTTCAGTACAATTGAATTTATAGCAAGAGTGAAAGCCCAATTAAGAAGGTATACATATTTCAATCAAAATGCTCCCCAAGTAATGGAAAAGAAAATAAACATTAGAGGTTTAGAAATAGATGAAGTGTCGAGAACAGTAATGTTATATGGAGAAACAATGAATCTTACGAAAACTGAATATGAAATTTTACACTTAATGGCAGTTGCAAGGAACCGTGTGTTCACGATTGAAGAAATATATGAGAGCGTTTGGAACGGAAGAGCCTATGAAAGTAATAATACAGTAATGGTTCATATTGCAAGATTGAGAAATAAAATTGAAGAGAATCCAAAAGAACCGAAGTTTATACAAAATGTTTGGGGAGTCGGATATAAAATTGAAGATTAGATTTTTACAGGGTATTAGGGCGAAATTTTTTATAGCTTTCATATGTAGCATCTTGTTAGCGACTGTAAGTATAATAGTGTTTCAAATGTTGGTTGGAAATATATATAGTCAGGTTAATGTTTTAGAGGAAAAATATTCATTTTTATATTTTATAGTTTATAGTTTTTTTGATTTTTACTACAACATACTTTGCATTAATGACAAAAACGCTGATGAAAAGGTTGTCTCAAATTAACAAGAACGTGAAGGAAATAAGTGACGGTAATTTTGAAATACATATACCTATTTCGAAAAGCGATGAGATTGGTGAACTAGCGGCAAATGTTAATAGAATGGCGAAAAGCTTAAAAGAGTCTATTGAGAATGAAAAAAAATCACAGGAAATGAAAAATGAAATGATTAGTAATATTTCTCATGACTTACGAACGCCAGTAACATCTTTAATCGGTTATGTGGACCTGTTAGGAAATAAACTCCATTCGAATGGAGAAGAATGTGAACAGTATGTAAGTATATTAAAGCGAAAAAGTTATGAATTAAAACATCAAGTAGATGATTTATTAGAATACTGTCAAATAAATTATAGAGAGATTGAATTATATAAAGATATAGTAGATATGAAAGCATTAATTGAACAAATCATGATTGACTTTGTACCACAATTAGATGATGCCAATATGAGCTTTTATATTAAAAGTGATGAAGCGCTGCATGTAGAAGTTGATGTAGCACTTATAGTGAGACTATTTGAAAATGTAATAGGTAATAGTATTATGTATGGAAAAGATGGAAAGGAAATTGCAATTGAAATTTCCAATAAAACAATGAATGTTGAAGTAGAAATTAAAAATTTTGGACAATGCATTCCGAAAGAGGACCTTCCTTACATTTTTGAGAAGTTTTATCGTAGTGAAAAATCACGTAGTTCTCATACGGGCGGTAAAGGAATAGGACTTGCAATTTCAAAAAGTATAGCCGAGCTCCATCAAGGGGATATCACTGTACGTAGTAATGATAAAGAAACAGTTTTTACTGTGAAATTACCGCAGTATAAAAAGTAAGAAAGTCGTAAGTATTTCTTTTATATGTCGTAATTTTTACTTTGTATCATTGAGAAAAAAGATATGAGAGTAGGGATGCGACATGTGGAAGAAATTTTTATTAGTAATTATAGTTTCTTTTTTAATTATAAGTTGGATCTTAGTTTATGCAGCTAATGGTGTTACATCAGTTTTTGTTTGGTGGAGTATTCAGGCTTTTAGTTTTATTTCAGTTTTCCTCTTGATAGGATCAGTAATAATATTTTTTTGGAAAGGCATTTTTAGAAAGCGGATAGATAGAACGCTATTTTTAATCATTCTGTTTTCTATCATTGGAGCTTGGCCTGTCGGTTGGTTTGCTAATATAGGTAGAATTCCTTATCCAGCAGATATACAATCTATGAGTCCTAAAGCAGTAGTTCGTTTTCCTTTGAATGAACGAGCATTAATAGGTTGGGGTGGTGATCGGTTAGAAACGAACTATCACGTTATAAAACCAAATGAAAGGTGGGCATATGATATTCTCATTCCACCTGCTGAAGTGAAAAGTAGTAAGTTAGAGGATTACGGAATATATGGAGCGAAAGTAATGGCACCAGCTTCTGGGACGGTTGTATCAATTAATAATAATGAACAAGATTTAGTTCCGGGATCGGATAATTTTCAGTCAATGGCTGGGAATCATATTTATTTACGACTAGATGAAACAGGCACATTTTTAATTCTTGCCCATTTAAAGAAAGGATCAATTAATGTGAGAGAAGGACAACGTGTAAATGAAGGAGAGTTTCTTGCTCAAGTCGGTAACTCAGGAAGTTCAAGTGAGCCGCATTTACATATTCATCATCAAAGGCAAAATCCGTCCAAGGTAAGTATGTTTTTTGCGGAAGGATTGCCACTTTACTTTCGAACTGAAAATGGTTTCATGATGCCGGAAAAAGGAGAATATATAAAAGGGAATTAGGGGGGAAGCGCTAATGTGGGAGAAGTATTATGTTGAAACTGATAGAGGGAGATTTGAGTATTTTCAAAAGGGTGAAGGAAAACCACTGTGTGTAACGCATTTATACAGTGAGTTTAATGGCAAGGGTAACTTATTTGCTTCGGCATTTACGAATCATTACACAGTGTATCTTATAAACTTAAGAGGGTGCGGAAACTCTACACATGACACCACTAAATATAATCTAGGAATGGTAGATGCAGTACGTGATTTAGAGGCGATACGTAAAGCATTAAATATTGAAGATTGGACGTATGCAGGTCATTCGACTGGTGGAATGCTTGCTTTACAGTATGCGATAATGTGTCCGGAGAAGCTTGTGAAAATTATAGCTGGCGGATTATGTGCATCAGCTGAGTATATAAATCACAAAAATAGTATTTATTGTAGAGATAATAATCAAAATGCTCGTTTAAGAGAAATATTTGCAGTACTTAGGGACACGGCTTCTACAATTGATGAGAGGCGTGCCGTAAACAAAGAATGGACAATGATGTCTTTATATAATGAATCAGCTTATGATCAAATGATTACTAGACCGAACAGCGGTAAAACAGTTTCAAAACGTCTTGATTATTTTTCTTATAAGGAGTTACCTACATTTGATGTGCGTTTACAATTAGAGAATGTAAATATACAAGCCCGTATTTATGCTGGAATTTATGATGCACAGTGTCCTCATGAATTTGCAGTAGAAGTAGCCGAACTTATGCCAAATGCAATAATGTCGACATTTGAATACAGTAATCATTTTCCATTTATTGAGGAGGAAGAAGAGTTTGAAAAATTTGTTGAAAGCACGGTGTGACATGTGAATAGATGATGAAAATTTATAATTCAAAAGAAGAAGGCTGTCTCCAAATAATCTTGGGACAGCCTTCTTCTTTCATTACCCTACAAATGTTTGATACAGTAAGAAGATATTTAAAACGATAACGAGAGCAGCAATTATCCAAGCGATAAATGTTGTTATGCGGTGGTTAACGAGTGCACCCATAATCTTTTTATTACTTGTAAACATAATAAGTGGCACTAATGCAAATGCAATACCGAATGATAAGACGACTTGGCTCATGACTAGAGCGTATGTTGGATTTACACCTAAAGCGATAATTACTAGTGGTGGAATCATTGTAATAAATCGGCGTAAATATAACGGAATATGCATGCGAATGAAACCTTGCATAATAATATCACCCGACATTGTACCGACAGAAGAGCTAGATAGTCCTGCTGATAAAAGTCCAATCCCAAATAATGCAGCCGATACAGGACCTACTAAATTGGTAAATTGAGTGTAAGCAACATCTAAATCTTCAACGTGCAAGCCATTTTTAAAAAATAGTGCAGCTGCAACAATTAACATACTCGCATTAATTGCTCCAGCAATAACCATTGCAATAATAATATCGATAAATTCGAAACGAAAAATCTTTTTCTTTTGTTCGTCAGTTGTTCCGACCACACGGCGTTGTGTTAATGCAGAATGCAAGTATATTGCATGCGGCATAACTGTCGCACCTAAAATCCCTGCTGCAAGTAATATACTGTCTACACCTTGGAATTTTGGAATAAATAGTCCTGAAAGAAGGGGACTTAATTCTGGTTTTGCATAAAAAACTTGAATCCCAAAAGCAATTACTACAATGAAAATCATTCCTGTAATAATAGCTTCTAGTGGACGAAATCCTCTACGTTGAAATTCAAGGATAATAAATGATCCGGCTGCTGTAATTAAAGCGGCAGGTAGCATCGGGATTCCAAATAGTAAGTAAAGCCCCAATGCAGCTCCAATAAATTCCGCTAAATCTGTAGCCATAATAACTAGTTCACCTTGTATCCATAAGCCGATAGACACAGGCTTTGGAAAGTTTTCACGAGCTATTTCGGGTAAATTGTTTCCTGTAGCAATTCCTAATTTAGCCGATAAAGTTTGGATTAATACAGCCATTAAGTTAGAAGCGAGTATAACCCATAATAGTAAATATCCATATTGTGAACCAGCTGCGATATTTGTAGCAAAGTTGCCAGGATCAATATAAGCAACGGACGCGATAAAAGCGGGTCCTAAAAATGGTAACAGTCTTTTCCAGCCTTTTGTTTCTCCACTTAAAGCTAAGTGAGCTGATTGTACAGTTGTACTTTCAGAAGGGAGATGTTTATCTTTTGTTATATCTTTATTCATAGTAGTTTTCCCCTTTAAAATGTTAACTTGATGAAATTATTGTATTTATTCTTACTCATTATTTCAATACATTTAAATATGTTATGTGATAATTTCATTTGAACACGAAAGTTTCCTTAATGCAAATTATATGCCTTTATGCAATGGATGGTGTGATAATGTAAAATGAATTGGGAGTTTATGGTGTGGTGACATGGGGAAACATAGTGAATTAAAGGGCTGTTTTTGAAATTTATGTGAACATAAAGCTGATAATACAGCATATTAATTGATGGAATTGCAATTGTATGATATATAATATATTGGGATTACAACATAACCATAGTGTTATGATGTGTAATCTTGTTTTTTATTTTTGTTAACTGATAGAAAATAGTATAAAGAAAAGAAAATGGGATTCATTTTCTTATTATATATGTTTTGATATGAACGTTAACTTATACATGATTTTAAAAATTAGATAGGTGGTAGAAATACATTGGCAACTACAAAACCATACAGAGTATTACTATATTACATGTACACAACAATTGAAAACCCAGAAGAATTTGCTGCAGAGCATTTAGAATTTTGTAATTCACTTGAATTAAAAGGAAGAATTCTTGTAGCAAAAGAAGGTATTAACGGAACTTGTTCAGGAACTGTAGAGCAAACAGAGAAATACATGGAAGCAATGAATAATGATCCACGTTTTGATGGTATCGTATTTAAAATAGATGAAGAAGAAGGGCATGCATTCAAGAAAATGCACGTACGTCCTCGTCCGGAATTAGTTACACTTCGTCTAGAAGATGACATTAACCCACACGAAATAACTGGGAAGTATTTAGAGCCAAAAGATTTTTATGAGGCAATGAAACAAGAAGATACAGTTATCATTGATGCACGAAATGATTATGAGTTTGATTTAGGACACTTCAAAGGTGCGATTAAACCTGATATCGAATCATTCCGTGAATTACCAGATTGGATTAGAGAAAACAAAGAAACACTTGAAGGTAAAAAGATTTTAACTTACTGTACAGGTGGAATTCGTTGTGAGAAATTCTCTGGTTGGTTAGTTCGTGAAGGTTTTGAAGATGTAAGTCAGCTTCACGGCGGAATTGTAACGTACGGAAAAGATCCAGAAGTACAAGGTGAGCTTTGGGATGGACAATGTTACGTGTTTGATGAACGTATCGCTGTTCCAGTAAACCAAAAAGAACATGTTATCGTTGGTAAAGATCACTTTACAGGTGAACCATGTGAGCGCTATGTAAACTGTTCAAATCCAGAATGTAATAAGAAAATTTTATGTTCTGAAGAAAACGAAGCGAAATATTTACGTGCATGTTCTCATGAATGTCGTGTAAGCCCACGTAACCGCTATGTAATACAACATGAATTAACTGAAGAACAAGTAGCTGCTGCATTAGAGAAAATCGAAGCAGGGAAGTAAGCTGAATTCGTATAATAAAAAGGGTACTCCAAGTTTTATTTTGGAGTACCCTTTTTTTATTATCCAGTCCTGTCATTTGTCGTTTTTTGTCGGTAAGTCGATATATTTAAAAAATCGCTGATATATATTGAGTTGCGCCGATATAATCGGAAAATCGCTAATAAAAATTTCATTTACTGCAGCACACCAAGAATTTGAAAATAACCTTCTTTAGTTTTTATCCTCTTTCTCTTGAACGGCAGAAAGTACCGTTTGTTTTACCCAAGCTTTTCTTTGTTTATGCTGTAGACCCCATTGATATAAACTTTGGGCTCCTAAAATAAGTGAAATGACAATGCCGCTAATCGCAATTAATAGAGCGAAAAATTCAAGAGGGGACGATATTTTGTTTGAATCGGTGTTTCTTAAAAGGTCAATCATAGTAAACCCTAACATTTGGCCCACTACAGAGTAGAGCGTTAAAATTAATAATAAAAGGCTATCTTTTTTAGAGGCGACATTTTCTTGATATTTAAACAAACTATCAAGATTTTGTTTCGCGTTCGAGTATAGAACCTCAATATTAAAAAGTTTTCTTAAGCGGAAGAAAATATCTTCACTTTGTGATTGGGATACTAATTCTAAAGAAAAATAATTAGCAGTGAACGAATTGATCGAATAAATTAATTTCTCTATTTCATTAGTATCTTGTTCAATGTTTAGCTCAGCATAGGCGTTTGACATTTTTAATAAAACAATTTTATGGAATAGGTTTAATAATAAAGCGTAATAAAATTCTCCGTACATTTGACTAGCAAGTTTAGAGATTTCGCGTTCGCCTTCATTTGTTACACATGTAAAAATATGTTCTTCCATAATGAAATAACGATTTGGAGCCCATCTCTGGTAAGCGTGTTTTTTTAAATAGTCATGAATGTAAGGAATGTTATTTGCACTTACATATGGTTTACCATCACTTGTTAATCCGGAAAGACTGGAAGTACGATAAACATCCACTTCATTAAGTTCCATACCTTCTTTTAGTGACAATAAAGTTTGAACGTACATTCTTTGGTCTTCAAAGAAAGGGAAGGTTTGAAAGTATGAACTTCTTAATCTCTTCTTTTCAAAGAAATCAGTTACGCCATGAAATAAATAACCAAAAATGAATTTTTCAACTTGGGAATACTTTTTTCCGTTACATTCAATACAAATAGACTCATTTGTATCAGTTTTAGTTTCAAGTACACGGAAGCGAGCAGCGAATTCGATTGCTTCAGATAAAGTCATGTTTGGAGCAGTGTTTACTTCTGTTCGAATTGTTAAGAAGCCAAGTTCATAAGGACAAAGTGTTACATCAATAGAGTGTATCTTGAATGGGATTGAAATAAGGTTTGTTGTTAAATGTCCAGTTAAGTTAAGGTCCTTTGAATAACGTTGCAAGCCCTTTTGATGCTCTGAATGAGGAAAGAGAATTTTATTTGTAAATGAAAGATAGTATGCTTCCATATTTTGATGTGAAACTTTAAACTCCCCATAATATGTATTTTCATCATCGAGATGATCGAGCCGAAAAGGACGAAAATCGTTTTTTTGTAAGAAAGGGAACATATCTTGTTCATATCCAGCTTTAAACGAAAACGGGAACAAAAATTGAAATATAGCTGTTGCTACACCTTTTTCCTCAATTGCTTGTATTGCCTCCATCTACATTGTTTCCTTTCCATATATGCTATAGAAACAACATGCCCAAATTTATTTGAAAATAACCACTCTTTTATACTCAATTGAGAGTGAAAATTCAGCTTATTTAGTAGAGGACATGTATAATGTTATGTATACTAAAAGTTATAAAATTGTATTTTGAAAAGGGGGATGCTGTATGAGGATTTTAGTATTAGGCGCTGGTGGAGTCGGAGGATTTTTTGGTGGCAGATTAGTCGAGAAGGGAGAAGATGTCACGTTTCTTGTTCGTAGTAAACGGAAAAAACAATTAGAGGAAAGAGGACTTGTAATCCGAAGTGTTAACGGGGATTTTTCCTTCCAACCGAAATTAATAACGAAAGAAGAGAGAACTTCTCAATGTGATGTTATTTTATTTTCAACAAAAGCGTATCACTTAAACGAGGCTATTCAAGATTTGAAGCCGTTTGTTGGCGATAATACTGTAATCATTCCATTGTTAAATGGTATCGCTCATTTATCACTACTACAAAAAGAATTCGGCGAAGAAAAAGTAATTGGCGGTTTATGCTTTATCGAGACGACGTTAAACGATCAAGGAGAAATTGTACAAACTAGCGCTGCCAACAGACTTGTGTTTGGAGAAATTAAGTCTCAAAATTCAGAGAGAGTAAAGCATATTTCTAAAGCATTTTCAGGTACGAAGTCTAGTTTTGTTTTAAGTGAAAATATTACGCAAGATATGTGGCATAAATATTTATTTATTACTGTAATGTCAGGTGTGACAACGTTAATGCGTGCACCAATTGGACCAATCCGTGAAAGTGAAGGCGGCCGTGATTTTATCCGTAATGTGTTTGAGGAATCTGTACAAATCATGAGAGTATTAGGAGCTCCAGTAAAGGCTAATATTGCCCAGGAACATATGAAAACGATTGATAAAATTTCGTATGATATGAAGTCATCAATGCAACGTGATATGGAAAAGGGTTCGTTTATTGAAGGGAAGCACTTGCAAGGATATTTACTGGATGTAGCAGAGAAATTTTCTATAGCGGCACCATTATTAGAATCTATATATCAAAATTTAAAGGTGTATGAAGAGATGACCTTTAACAAATCTGTAATAGAATTAGATGTATGAAAAAATAAAAAAGATAGCAATATATAAGTGTATTGCTATCTTTTTTATTTTTTTGTATGACAAATTATTTATTTCTTTTCGTTCTATCTGTCAAATTTATTTCCTGTTCACGTTTACCATATAACTGATTAATTTCATTTGCTACTGCATCTAAATATGAATCGGAAAAAATAGGCTTCTTTTCTTTAGACATATGGGTCTCCTTTGCGGATTTTTAATATTCATTATGTATATTTCTCAGCGGATTATGCGCAATCATTTTAATTTTTTTCTTATTAAAAATTTTTGTTTACTTTTTGAAAATAAAGGAGTATTATAATCCACAGTTTCAATTTTCTAAATCGCTGAAACCGCATGGTACGGGGGACCCGTTTTTACGGATTAGTACATAATCCGATGGGGTGAATCCTTGAAAAAGGTAGGGCTACTCATAGGCCCGAATCCGACAGCTAACCTCGTAAGCGTTATATTGAGAAGGAAGGTGGAGCTTGTGCGACAAAAAAAATAATGTCTACAAGTCTATTTCGCTATGGCTTGTAGACATTTTTTGTTTTCTGAAGAAATAGTTTACTGGCTGTAACAAGCAGAAAAGTTCGTACAAAATTATTGGAGAGTGGACAGCATTGGTTTCATCTATTAAAAGATTTTTAATTGGAAGACCGTTAAAATCAACAGAGCTTGGAGAACAAAAGCTTAATAAAACGAAAGCTTTAGCTATTTTATCTTCTGACGCATTGTCATCAGTTGCTTACGGTCCAGAACAAATTTTAATTGCTTTAGCAGGTGTGGGAGCGATCGCTTATTGGTATTCCATTCCGATCGCTGTTGGGGTATTAGTATTATTGACAGCCCTTATTTTATCTTATCGTCAAATTATTTTTGCTTATCCGCATGGCGGGGGAGCGTATGTTGTATCAAAAGAAAATTTAGGGATGAATCCAGGCTTAATTGCTGGAGGATCTTTATTAGTCGACTATATTTTAACTGTTGCGGTAAGTGTATCTGCAGGTACAGATGCGCTAACATCTGCTTTTCCTAGTTTACATGCACATAATGTAATCATTGCGATTATATTTGTTATATTTATTACGATCTTAAATTTAAGAGGAGTAACGGAATCAGCTTCTGTTTTAGCATATCCTGTTTATTTATTTGTTTTAGCCCTATTTATATTAATTGGTGTAGGCATATATAATATTTTGACTGGTCACGTTTCACCAACTTTACACACGCCGATCGGAACGCCGGTTGCGGGTATTAGTTTGTTTTTACTGTTAAGAGCATTTGCATCAGGTAGTTCTGCTTTAACAGGTGTTGAAGCAATTTCAAATGCAATTCCGAACTTTAAAGATCCTGCGCCAAACAATGCTGCAAAAACATTGCTTGCAATGGGTGCATTACTTGCTGTGTTATTTTCAGGAATTGTATTTTTAGCTTATTATTACGGAGTAACGCCGAGTAAAGAAGTAACAGTTGTTTCTCAAATTGCTGAACAAACATTTGGACGTAATTTCATGTACTATTTCATACAAGGTACAACAGCTTTAATATTAATTCTCGCAGCTAATACAGGCTATTCTGCATTTCCTTTATTAGCGGTTAACCTCGCAAAAGATAAATTCATACCGAGAATGTTTACGATTAGAGGAGACCGTCTAGGTTACTCAAACGGTATTATAATACTTGGAGTTGCTTCGATTATTTTAATTGTAGCTTTCCAAGGACAAACAGAACATTTAATTCCGTTATATGCAGTAGGTGTATTTATTCCATTTACACTTTCTCAAACAGGGATGGTATTAAAGTGGCTTCGTGAAAAACCTGAAGGATGGGCTTTAAAATTAACGGTTAATTTAATTGGTGCAGTTATTAGTTTTATCGTAATGAGCATGTTCTTTTTAACTAAATTTGCACAAGTTTGGTCGATTCTTATTTTCTTACCAGTTATTATCTTCTTATTCCATCGAATTAAGAAGCATTATGATGCAGTGGGTGATCAATTAAGTTTAAAAACTTGCGAGCCTCTTATTCCAATTGAGGGGAATGTAATTGTCGTTCCTGTAGCAGGTATGACGCATGTAGTAGAAAATTCATTGAACTATGCGAAATCTCTTTCTGCAGATCAAGTTATCGCTGTATATGTTGCTTTTGACAGAGAAGAGGAAAAGAAATTTGAAGAGAAATGGAAGGTGTGGCAACCTGAAGTAAGGCTTGTTACATTACATTCTCATTATAGAAGTATTATTCAGCCACTAACGAAGTTCATTGATACAGTGCAATATAAGGCAAGTGAATCGAATTACCGCGTTACGGTCGTGATACCACAGTTCATTCCGAAAAAAGGTTGGCATAACATTCTTCATAATCAATCCAGTTTACTCATACGTGCGTATTTACTTTATAAAAGAAATGTTGTTATTACGACAGTTCCATATCATTTAAAAAAATAAGAAGATTTTTGAAGGATAGCTTCGTGAAAATGAAGCTATCCTTTTTGTGTATATGCTATGCATAATTGCATATGGGTTTAAAAAGTTATATGGATATAATTTTATTAGTTATTTATAAGTAGTGTTTTCTGTTGTGATATATAGATATTTCAATCGATAAAGTGAATCGGATTATATTTTGAAATAAGGACATGAAAGCTTGGAAATAAAGGGAATGAAAATACTTCTTTACGTTATATAAACAGCTGTGTTTAAATGACCTTACAGTACAAAACATATATGAAAACAAAACGGAATTTCATATTTACTTACGTTATTAAGTTTAAAATGAATAATATTTTTATGTAGTATATTCACTGTATCGATGTGGAAAATGAGGGTCGATAGAAAATTTATGCAATGTTATTCATACTAAGCACATATGAAAAATTTTATAACAATAAGTAAGTACTGTAGCAATAACAGTTGGGAGAGATGGTTCGTACGTCAATCAAGGTGAGTACGTCCTCTATTTTAACCATCTTAAATTATATGCAAGAAAATAGAATAATAAAATGCGATAGTAATAGTTGCTAATACATAGGAGGAGTTAAAGTGAAAAAGACTTTAATTACAGGGTTATTGGTTACAGCAGTATCTACGAGTTGCTTCATTCCTGTAAGCGCTTACGCTAAGGAGGGGCAAACAGAAGTGAAAACAGTATATGCGCAAAATGTAATTGCTCCAAATACATTATCCAATTCAATTAGAATGTTAGGATCACAATCACCGCTTATTCAAGCATACGGATTAATTATCTTGCAACAGCCAGACATTAAGGTAAATGCGATGAGTAGCTTAACGAATCATCAAAAGTTTGCAAAGGCGAATGTACGAGAATGGATTGATGAATATAATCCGAAGCTAATTGACTTAAATCAAGAGATGATGAGATACAGCACTAGATTTAATAGCTATTATAGTAAGCTCTATGAACTAGCAGGAAACGTAAATGAAGATCAGCAAGCAAAAGCAGATTTTATGAGTGCATATGGAAAATTACAATTGCAAGTACAAAGCATCCAAGAGAGTATGGAGCAAGATTTATTAGAGTTAAATCGATTTAAAACAGTATTAGACAAAGATAGTAACAACTTATCAATTAAAGCCGATGAAGCAATAAAAACACTGCAAGGATCCAGTGGAGATATTGTGAAATTAAGAGAAGATATTAAAAGAATTCAAGGGGAAATTCAAGCTGAACTAACTACTATTTTGAATAGACCTCAAGAAATCATTAAAGGTTCTATTAATATCGGTAAACAAGTATTTACAATCACAAATCAAACTGCACAAACGAAAACAATCGATTTTGTTTCTATCGGTACTTTAAGTAATGAAATTGTAAATGCTGCAGATAGTCAAACGAGAGAAGCAGCTCTTCGCATTCAACAAAAGCAAAAAGAGTTATTGCCACTTATTCAAAAGTTATCACAAACTGAAGCAGAGGCGACTCAAATTACATTCGTTGAAGATCAAGTAAATAGCTTTACAGAATTAATTGATCGTCAAATTATAACTTTAGAAACGTTATTAACGGATTGGAAAGTTTTAAATAATAATATGATTCAAATTCAAAAGAATGTTGAAGAAGGCACGTATACAGACAGTAGTTTACTTCAAAAACATTTCAATCAAATTAAAAAAGTAAGTGATGAAATGAATAAGCAAACAAATCAATTTGAAGATTACGTTACAAACGTTGAAGTACATTAAACAGAAAAATAATTAGCGATATAGGGAGAGAAGAAAAATGACAAAAAAACCTTATAAAGTAATGGCTCTATCAGCACTTATGGCAGTATTTGCAGCAGGAAATATTATGCCGGCTCATACGTATGCAGCTGAAAGTACAGTGAAACAAGCTCCAGTTCATGCGGTAGCAAAAGCTTATAATGACTATGAAGAATACTCATTAGGACCAGAAGGCTTGAAAGATGCAATGGAAAGAACAGGTTCAAATGCTTTAGTAATGGATCTGTACGCTTTAACAATTATTAAACAAGGTAATGTTAACTTTGGAAATGTATCGTCTGTTGATGCGGCTTTAAAAGGGAAAGTAATTCAGCACCAAGATACAGCTAGAGGAAATGCGAAGCAATGGTTAGATGTATTAAAACCACAGCTTATTTCAACAAATCAAAATATCATTAACTACAATACGAAATTCCAAAACTATTATGATACTTTAGTTGCTGCAGTTGATGCAAAGGATAAAGCGACTCTTACGAAAGGCTTAACTAGATTATCAAGTAGTATTAATGAAAATAAAGCACAAGTGGATCAGTTAGTAGAAGACTTGAAGAAATTCCGAAATAAAATGACTTCGGATACGCAAAACTTCAAGGGTGATGCAAATCAAATTACATCTATATTAGCTAGTCAAGATGCAGGAATTCCGCTTCTGCAAAATCAAATTACAACGTACAATGAAGCAATTAGTAAATATAATGCAATTATTATCGGTTCATCTGTTGCGACAGCTCTAGGACCAATTGCAATTATCGGTGGTGCAGTAGTTATTGCTACGGGCGCAGGAACACCGCTAGGAGTAGCATTAATTGCAGGTGGTGCAGCAGCTGTAGGCGGTGGTACAGCTGGAATCGTATTAGCGAAGAAAGAGCTTGATAATGCACAAGCAGAAATTCAAAAGATAACAGGACAAGTTACAACTGCGCAATTAGAAGTAGCAGGATTAACGAACATTAAAACACAAACAGAGTATTTAACAAATACAATTGATACTGCAATTACAGCGTTACAAAATATTTCAAACCAATGGTACACAATGGGATCAAAATACAATTCTTTACTTCAAAATGTAGATTCTATTAGTCCAAACGACCTAGTTTTCATTAAAGAAGATTTAAACATTGCGAAAGATAGCTGGAAAAACATTAAAGACTATGCAGAAAAGATTTATGCTGAAGATATTAAAGTAGTAGATACGAAAAAAGCATAATTGAATACGAATCGTTAGAGCGTTAAGTGTTGATGAATGATTTGAAGCTCCTGTTCAGTTGTGAGCAGGAGCTTTTAATATCCTTATAAGGAGAATAGGTGAAAAATATGCAGAAAAGTTTTTATAAAAAATGTCTTTTAGCGGTAATGATTGCTGGGGTGGCAACAAGTAACGCATTTCCTTTACATCCTTTTGCAGCAGAACAAAATGTAAAGGTGCTACAAGAAAATGTGAAAAACTATTCTCTTGGACCAGCTGGATTCCAAGATGTAATGGCACAAACGACATCAAGTATATTTGCAATGGATTCATATGCAAAATTAATTCAAAATCAACAAGAGACGGATTTAAGTAAAATAAGTTCGATTAATAGTGAATTTAAAGGGAATATGATTCAGCATCAAAGAGATGCAAAAGTTAATGCAGCATATTGGTTAAATAATATGAAGCCTCAAATTATGAAAACGGATCAAAATATTATTAATTACAATAATACTTTTCAATCGTATTATAATGACATATTAATAGCGATTGATCAAAAGGATAGCGGAAAATTAAAAGCGGATTTAGAAAAGTTGTATGCGGATATTGTAAAGAATCAAAATGAGGTAGATGGATTATTAGGAAATTTGAAAGCTTTTCGCGATAGAATGGCGAAAGATACAAATAGTTTTAAAGAGGATACAAATCAGTTAACATCAATATTGGCAAGTACGAATGCTGGTATTCCAGCTCTAGAGCAACAAATAAATACATATAACGATTCGATTAAAAAGAGTAATGATATGGTCATTGCTGGTGGCGTACTTTGCGTAGCGCTAATAACATGTCTTGCTGGCGGGCCGATGATTGCGGTTGCGAAAAAAGATATCGCAAATGCAGAAAGAGAAATAGTTAATTTAAAAGATAGAATTTCAGGAGCACAAGCAGAAGTCGTAATTTTGACTGATATAAAAAATAAAACAACAAACATGACAGAAACAATTGATGCAGCAATTGCAGCACTGCAAAATATATCAAATCAATGGTATACAGTAGGTGCAAAATATAATAATTTACTACAAAACGTAAAAGGAATTAGTCCGGAAGAGTTTACGTTTATAAAAGAAGATTTACATACAGCGAAAGATAGCTGGAAAGATGTAAAGGATTATACAGAAAAATTACATGAAGGTGTGGCAAAGTAAACAGTGGACTAGTTCTGCTGTTTATTTTTTTATCCTGTTTTTTTGAGAAATAAATTTTTAAAGAATCATTATAGACTTTTACTTTATTAGTATTAAGTGAAACTTATTCACTTAATTTCCTATCAGAAATTATAAAGTGAAAACAGAACATGAAATACGCAAAAAATATCACAGGGCAGATTCTCAAAATATTTCAAAATCCACCCTGTGATCATATACTCATTTACAAGTGAAAATAATTAATACCCTAAAATATCTACTTCAGCTGCTGAAGCAAATCCATTCTGTCCTTTCGTTACTTCCACTTTTACATACTTTGCAGTAACTGGGGTAAATGTTGCCGTTTTCTTATCACTATTATTTTCCCATGTTCCTGATGATATTTTGTCATACGTAATGCCATCTACACTCGTATAAATATTGTAAGTTAAAATACGGCCATTTTCTGACCAATCTTGCCTTGGAAGATATGCCAATTGTGAAATGGTACGTGTATCACCAAGTTCTAGTGTCAAATTGTAAGGATATTGATTTGGTGTCCAAGTACTATGCCAAAATGTATCTGTTTTTCCATCTATTGCCTTACTAGCTGAGCCCGTTGATTCCTCACTATTTGCACTTGCCTTCATTATTTTTTTTGACAATACAGCAAGTGGTTTAACAGGTTTAGCATCCGTCGCTTCCCATATAGGTGCAATTAATGTTGGGTTGTTTAAAGCTTCTACTTTTTGTCTCGTTTCTTGTGTTGCTTTTAATCCCCATTTATCAAAGAATGGCAGTACATTTTGTTTTGCTATTTTCGATGTATTGTAAATAAATGCCTGTATTTTATCCTCGTCTGTTTTGGGAAGTTGATCCTCTGGTATCTCACGATATAATTTGTGGAGATTTGGATAAAAATCATCCCCATATGCCAAATGAAGTTGCCAAAGCATAACAAGTTTTACAAACAGGTCGTCAATATTTTTATATTCCTTATTTGTTTGTTTTAAATACGCAAAAGCTCTATTATAATCTCCCTCTGTATCTAAACGTGTTGGTATATTTGGGTATATTTTCTTGAATGCAGCTAAAGAATATAGATTATTAGTTACTTCACCCATACCTCTTAAATCATTCCACGTCCATGGATATTGTTGTCGTGCATGTCCCGCTTCATGCATTTGTCCCCACCCAAACTCATTGACATTTAAAGTGCTTTTGATAGCTTCACCAGCAGTCGTAAAGACGGCTCCATCCCAACTTGCATACATGCCCCAACTTTGTGCGTTAGGATTTTCTACAAAGGCCCAAATACGACGAGTTGAACGATGTAAAGGATTAGGATCTGTTTCAGATAGCCCTGCTAACTTGTCTTGCGCTCGAATCATTTCATCATATTTATTTAATAGGGGCACAGGATCTTGATTTACAATATATTTATTGGCACTATCACGAGTTACAGTTAGCACCGCTCGTTCTGATTTCAATTGTACTGCATGTGCATTTGGATAGTTGTTCATCATGGCAATCCAGTCTGCTTTTGTGTGTTTCCCTAATACAAAGAAAGGAATAGGGCTACCGCCTTGCGTTACTTGCACCTTAACTGTTCCTGTGCTTTGAAAATTATCTAACCCTAATACGCCGCCGTTTGGTGAAGAGATAGTATTAGAGCCCGGAGAAAGATCAATTTCTTTTCCCCATTCTTTATCATATTGATGTGTCCCAATAATGGCTCTAATCTTTTGCGTTCCTGATACTGTAATTGTAACCTGTTCATTAGGTTTCACATATATGCCTGTTGGCATATAATTTTTTTGCTCACTTCTTTTTTCTCTTTTTGCTTCATCCCAAAAACTTCCTGTACCTGGAAGGTCAAACTCTCTTTGTTCAAATTGAGTTGCAGTTTGTGCAGTTTCAGCATGTACATCTAAATTGTTTGACATAATAGGTGTAAATAACGTGGTTGCTAAAATAGCAGATGTTGCAAACACCTTTATAGTTTTTTGTAATCTACAATTCTTTCTTCTGTTCATATAGATCAGTCCCTTCGTTAAAATTCATTATTACTTACATACGAAATATCAGTTTTTTCACTAATGCCGAAAGTGGATTTTTTAAATTCACACTTATAAAAAAATGTTGATGATATTTTTAGATGAGTAAAAAAAGCATAGTAACACTTCAAGTTCCCTTCCTGATTAATTTAGAAACACATTACCTTCATTGATTTTTTTAATCACTCCTCTAAGTAAACAATTAAGATAAATGTCCTATCTCAAAGCTCCTTTCCTAATTTTGGGATTACGAATTAAGTATAGTTCAAAAATAAAGTTATACAATTGAGAAAAATTAAAATGTTAAAAAATTACATTCTCGTAAAAATTTTAACATTTACTAAAAAATATTTGTTATAGAGAGGAGATTCACATACCCATCAAGCTAAACTTTTGAAATATCTCCAAAACGAAAATTCTATCTCTTCATAATTATTCATACAATCCGATTCAGTTTTCCTTTCTATGGGGGCAATTTAACTCTTAACTTGATGGGCATGTGGCGTTACCTCTAGGAGATAGCTTCATCTAGATAGGATAATGTAAACATGAAAAAATGGGTAAAGTGGAAACACGTTTGTTTATTTGCAAAATGAATAAAAAGAAAACCCCCTTGCAGATAAATGTAAGGGGGTTTTTTTGAGTAGTAATTTCGTATCCATGTGTGCGTAAAAATTTTTCCGTTATCGCTCCCTTTGATAGAATCCATTTTCATATAGGTTTTTTACTGAATTTTTTTAAAAATTAAATTTTACGGCTTGATAATTCGTTCAAAATGATTTAATCTTATTTCAAATGATATGTTTATCTATCAAAAATGCTTTTGTAAAGATAAAGGAGTGATTGAGAATGTTAAACGTCCCATTGATGGTAAGCCTTTAGGTGCAGCAGCATTGAAAAGGTTGGGAAGAAATGAGTGAGCTTTCACAATAAAGAACTCTATAACTTTATGTAATGTTTGATACCTTCGATTAGATTTTTTGAAAAACAAACTAATATTAATTGAATCAAAGTTTAGAAAGTAAATATATGAGTAGTAGAAAAAATCCATTAGTTGTTATCATGTCTTGATGAAAAACGTAAAAAATAGGCAAGAGAAATTCTGAGAAAGCCTGTTCAGAAAGTATGGTATAAAAGCAGGTTAGTGAGAGGAATTCAAAACCAATTTGATAAAAGCGAGGTAAATAATATGACTTTTGAAGAAAAATTACAAGCATATGCAGAACTTACGGTGAAAATCGGTGTTAATATTCAACCAGGGCAATACTTATTAGTCAATACATCAGTAGATGCATTGGATTTCGCCCGTATAGTTGTCAAAGAGGCTTATAAGGCTGGGGCAGGGCGTGTTCATGTTAATTTTTCGGATGAAGAAATGGAACGTGCTTACTTTGATTATGCCTCAGATGAAGAATTTAATCGCTTCCCAGAGTGGATAGTCAAAATGAATGATGAGCTGATCGAACGTAAAGGAGCACTATTAATGATAGATGCTACAGATCCTGATAAATTTACAGGTATTTCATCTGAGCGTCTAGCTACCTATCAAAAGGTAGCAGGAGCTGCTCTGAGAAACAATCGCAACGCCGTAATGAAGGATTCAATAGCTTGGTCGATGGTAGCAGTTCCTTCACCAAAGTGGGCATCGAAGGTGTTCCCGGATTTAGCAGCTGAGGATCAAGTACCAGCATTATGGGAGGCTATTTTTAAAGCTGTTCGTATTGGTGAAGGCAGTGCTATTGAAAAATGGCGTGAACATGTAACAAATTTAGAATCTCGTGCGGTCCTACTGAACAATAAAAAATATATGAAGCTTCACTATACAGCGCCAGGTACTGATTTAACAATTGCATTAGCACCACAGTATAAATGGATTACTGGAGGTGGTAAAACTCCTGATGATACTATCTTCATGGCTAATATGCCGACAGAAGAGGTTTATACGTTACCGATGAAACAAGGTGTAAATGGCTATGTAAGCAATACAAAACCACTAGTTTATCAAGGGAATATTATCGATGGCTTTAAACTGACATTTGAAGAAGGAAAAATTGTTAAAGCTGAAGCACAGGTAGGACATGATTTATTACAAGAGCTTATTAATGTGGATGAAGGCTCTTGCTATTTAGGTGAAGTAGCACTTGTACCACATGAATCACCAATTTCAGCATCGGGAATTTTATATTTTAATACATTGTTTGATGAAAATGCATCGAACCATTTAGCGATTGGTAAAGCTTATCCAACTTGCTTAGAGGGTGGAAGAGATTTAGAAAACGATCAGCTTGAAACGTTAGGTGCAAATATTTCAGTAACACATGAGGACTTTATGATTGGCAGCAGTGAGATGGACATCGACGGTATTCTATCAGATGGAACTGTAGAACCAATTTTCCGTAAAGGTAGCTGGGCATTTTAAGTTTTTAATTTGAAGAAAGGAGTAGAGTGGATGAAGCGATTAGCATAATCGGTGCAACTATATAGGTGTTTCATCTGCTTTTGCTCAGGCTGAAAACTAGCTCTTTAATTAGAAGTAAAATGCATGCAAAGGAGATAGGCCAATGAATTTCTGGGAAGTTGTTTTGATAATTGTAAATTTTAGTCTATTGAGTTGGGTACTGTTAGTAGGCGGGGAAACGAAAAAGTGGTCTAAATTAGCTACTTTGGTTGCCGTTGTAATGGTTACAGTTCAGTTATTGGCAGAAGGTTTTAGGTGGCAGATGATTCCGGCATATGTATCCCCAGTTATCTTAATTTTATGCTATTTATTAACTGGGCGGAAAAAGGGTTTTAGAAGTTCGGGTATATTCATAGTTAAGACTTCGTTGCTATGTATCTATTTGTCTGTAGCAGTTGCGCTACCCTTACTTATGCCAGTATTTTCATTTGAAGAACCAACTGGACCGCATAGGGTCGGTACGAAGGTATATCATTGGATTGATCATCAGAGAAATGAACCATATTCGAAAAATCCAACCGATTGGCGCGAACTGATGGTGCAAATTTGGTATCCTGCAGCTGAAAAAAGCAAGGGGGATCGAGAACCTTATATTCGTAACATAAATGAGCTCTCCAAGGGATTGGAAAAAAAATTGTCCATTCCTGCATTTGCATTCAGCCACATGGAATTGGTAAAGTCTCATTCGTTTATGGATTTACAACTCTCAGACTCAGAGAATCACTATCCCATATTACTTTTCTCTCATGGTTTTAATGGTTTTCGTAATCAAAACACGTTTCAAGTTGAGGAGTTGGCTAGTCAAGGGTACATTGTTCTAAGTATCGATCATACCTTTGATGCTGCAGCTACCGTCTTTCCAGATGGTCGAACTGCTTACGTACAGCCCATCAATTTAACTGATGAAGGGGATAGCCACATAAAATTATGGGAGGAAGATGTCAGCTTTGTCCTTAATCAGATAGAGAAACTTAACCAAAACGATGAGACCGGCTTCTTTACAGGAAGACTGGATACATCGCGAATTGGAATGTTTGGCCACTCTTACGGTGGAGCTACCGCAGCACAAATACTTGCAAAAGATTCTCGTGTCAAAGCAGCTATCAATATGGATGGTACATTCTATGGGGAAACTTTTCCTGAAAATGGAATTGGAAAACCGTTTCTGCTCATGAGTGCAGAAGAGCCTGATGAAGCAGATCCCTATGAAGTGAGGGAGCGATACGGACGTGGGTTAGCTGGTGGTGGTATGTCAATGCTCATTCCTCATACGGATCATACAAGCTTCACTGATTTACATTTGTTCTCCCCTGTGTTGCAGAGCACAGGTGAAAATCCAAAGGAAGTTCATCGTATTATCAACGAATTCAGTCTGGCATTTTTTGACCAGTATGTAAAACAGAAGGATGACGGCCCCATCCTTAAAAGGCTGATGACCAAATACCCGGAAGTGAATTTTAAAATAAACCGATAACTTTATGCAGAAAGTAACTCGTACCATTTCCTTTGGCTCTTGTATTTATTACATTAAAGAATTTAATTTCTTCATCGTTATCTAAATAATGAAATGCTAAAAATGAAACATTCAAAGTGCTATCAGTTTCAGTAATATAATTCTTTTTGAAAAGCTACATTCAGCAGCTGGACACTTTATTTGAGATTGTTTATTATAATATCAAATGATATATTTATCTATCAAAAATGACGACTTTATACAGAAAAAGGGAGAGATTGACGATGAAGAAAGACTTGTCAGCGTTGAAGGAAGCGAGATTTAATGCAATTCTTGATTCAGCTACTATATTGCTTGTTGAAAATCCTACTGCTTCGATGAATGAAATTGCGGAATATGCGGGAATTGGAATTGCTACACTCCATCGCTACGTCGAAAGCAGGGAGAAATTGATGCTGTTCTTGGGCCATCGGGCTATACAACTGGTAAGTGATACTGTAAACCAGATTCCACTGGATGAGGAAAGAAGCGAAAACTATATCCCGGAACTCATTGAAGCGTTAATCCCTTTAGGTGACAAAATCTATTTTCTCGGTCATGATGCATCTGTATTTAACAACAAAGAATTAGGTGAAGCAGAAGAGAAGCTGAGGGAACCCTTAAGACGCGTTATTGAATTGCTACAACAAAGAGGTTACTTTCAGCAAACAGTTAGCAGTGAATGGATTTTGAATACGCTTTATGCTCTGCTTTTCCATACCTGGGAACAGGTACATGAAGGAAATGTGGCTAAAAAATCTGCTGCAGAGCTTGTTTTAAATACATTTTATTATGGTTTCAAAGCTAAGGATGAATTGAGAGGGAAGTGAACTGATTCAAATCCATGATAATTAATATTAATAATATAGAAAGTGAAAAGGAGCAATAGGATAATGAATAAAATCTCTATTGTAAAGGCTGTTCATCAATCCATGGTCGGCGCCCAGCTAAATGTAATGGCATTGGAATACATGGCGTTTCCACTTGCAGGATCTGAGGAGAAGAACACAGTCGATTGGACATTTTGTAAGCTATGGCGGCAGGAGAACAACCGTTTCAGTCATCAATACGCTTATGAAGCTCAAATGGACGGGAAAACTTTAGGGATGATTACTTGCTATCCCATACCCGTTTTAAATCGTCTTGCCTGGCCCACTTTTAAACAGCTGCTTTCGTTCCGAAAGCTGGGTTTTGTTGTTTATAACATTCTGAATATCAAAATGCTTTATTCCATGTTTACCTTGAAGGAGGGAGAAGATGATGAGTTTCACATCGGAACAATTGCCTTACTGCCCGAAAGTCGAGGACTAGGGATAGGTACCAGACTAATTGAATTTGCTGAGGAACAAGCTTCGCTGCAAGGCTTTGCCAAATGCTCTCTGACGGTAAAGAAAGAGAACCAACTTGCCATTAAATTGTATCAGAGGATAGGCTACCAGATTACAGGTGAAATCAATAAACCAAAGTTATCGTTGTACAGAATGGTCAAAAACGTAGAACCTTACAACCATTTATAAAAAATTTGTACAGTATTAGGGTACCGCCACATTGCTCATCAACTTAAGAATTTAGAATTACCCCAAAACGAAAAAATGGACTTTTTGTACAAGTTGACACAAAATTTCGTTTTGGAGGTACTAAAAAATTTTAGCTTGATAGTGATGGGGGCCTCTATATAAAAAAACACAGTTTACACTCAAACTGTGTTTTTTCGACGTACAATGATTTATTAATATCTCTTTTTATTTACTTATATACGTACAGCTGTACCACTTACAGCAACCATTAACATTCCATCACGAACAACTTCGTAATCTACATCAATACCAACGATAGCGTTCGCACCTTTTTGTTTTGCAAGTTCTTTCATTTCGTCCATCGCAATATCACGGGCTTCTTTTAGCTTACTTTCATAAGCACCAGCACGGCCACCAACAACATCACGAACTGAAGCGAATAAATCGCGTACAATGTTTGCACCCATAATAGCTTCCCCATTTACAATATCAATATACTCAATAATCTCTTTACCTTGAATTCCAGAAGTCGTTGTTACAATCATGACTGACACTCTCCTAATATATTATAATTTTTGATTAGCTTTCTTATGGCTTTCTTATGCCGTAGAAAAAGTGGTTCTGTTGCCAAGAATACTCGATAGAAACATAGAGCATTTTTGCATTAAAACTTGCAATTGTCTAACATATGTTTTCCTATGACATATGCAATTGAATAAAAGTAATAGAATTATTTAGCATATGTATCGCCATAACATATGCAAGGGATCTGTTAGAAATAAGATAAGCCGCAGTAAGTATCACCGCGCCAGGTAGATATATAGCATAATCCGAAAGCTGGTTCGTATGAAGGAATGTAAAAATTAGAATCGAAATGATAGATGCAATAGCAGTACCAATATAATGTGAAAAACGATTTAATATTATATAACGAAATATAATTTCTTCAAGTATTGGACCGAGAATACCAAATACAAGTAATGTAAATATAAGAGGTATCTCCGCGCCCGTTTCAAGGAGCTGTTCTTGATTCTCTGGCTGACCAAGTGCGAGAAAACGCATAACAGTCTGTTCTACAATTACCGTAAATAAAACCACCAGAGGAACACTTACTATTTTCAAAATTGTCTTCTCTTTAAAATAAGCAAAACTCTCAATAATTTCTTTCTTAAATAAAATTATTCCTATAATAGCAGGTACAGTAAAAGCAATGGCACTAATAATAAATTCTGAGTCAGCTAAATTGCTGTTAGTTAAAAGTGATAGGCCAAATAATATGAACCAGCCAAATTGAAGTAGTGTAAAGATTGTAAAAACTAGTAGCATATTAATTTCTTTTTTATTGGTTTGTATAAAGTTCACTTTGTTACCTCCATAATTAAATTACTTAGAATCTTTGATTTTTCTTTCTGCATTATGTTCTCCTTCTAAAATATATTTATATAAATATCGAACCGGACCGTTCGGTTCGGAAACTAATGATACTATAAGTTTCTAGTTTTTTAAACCCCTTTTATAAATTATTAATAAAATAAAAATGGTAAACAACAAATATATTTATATCTCAGTTGCTTATTTACAAGCAAATTTCAGTACTCATTAATTTTTGACAATTAGCTTTTTATAGAATGAAGTGATAAGGCTTTTAACTGCAAGGACTGCGGGAGATATCCTAATATACGAAGTGAAAGTGGGAGTAGTTCAAACACTTTAGCTAAACATATTAATAAAAATTATATATAATAATCATATGTCTATACGTTAAAATTAACTATATATTTTTACACCTCTACGATTTTAGGTAAAATTAGTTGTATAATATGACTGAATTAAACAATCGGTCATGTTATTTTAACAGAAAATTCGCTTAAGTTATATGGATAATATAATTTGATTAACTTCTTTTCAAATTGTATTGTTTGAGGTTTCCATAAGATAGGGATTGATAAGATATTTCTGTTCCGAACTTATTTATACTTACAAAAAAATTAAGAAAATAGAGGGTAAACATTACCTAGAATATTAGGATCGTTTTCATTAGGAGGATTACAAAGCATGACTAAAGTTGATAAGGTAAAAGAAAAAATTATTGAAACATCATTATATTTATTTAATACTAATGGGATAACTCGCACATCCATTCAGGATATAATGACAGCTACTGAGTTACCTAAAGGATCTATTTATCGTAGATTTAAAAGTAAAGAAGAAATTGTCCTTGCTGCCTACGACAAAAGTGGTGAGATTATGTGGAGTCATTTTCATAAAGCAATGGAAAATAAAAAGAATGCAATTGATAAAATCCTTGCAATATTCCTTGTATATCAAGATGCAGCTAATAATCCTCCTATTGCTGGAGGCTGTCCATTACTTAATAGCGCAATTGAAAGTACTGGAGTATTTCCAGAATTACAAAAAGCAGCAGCAAAAGGCTATGATGATACAGTAATGTTAATGGCTTCTCTCATAAAAGAAGGAATAAAGAAACAAGAACTTAAAGAAGATATAGACATTATATCACTCGCTTCTTTTCTTGCCTCTTCAATGGAGGGAGCTATTATGGCAAGTCGAGTATCTAACGATAATATACACCATCATTACTTTATTGAACAAATAAAACATCATCTTTTCACTTATTCTAAATAAGTGGGAACTTGCTTGTTTTCATCCGATTTTTATAAAGTTAAATTGAATACATACCCCTTATGGACAGTATCTTTTGTTTATGAGGGATATTTGAATAGATTTTAACAAAGGTAGTCTTTAGATGATGTTTCATGTTTCTTATTGAACGATTTCATTATATATAATAAGCGTAATAGAAGTTCAGTTAAATAAAATTCGGTAGTCGAATTTTTTTGCATAAAGCTGTATAATGCTTGTAACGAAAGGGAAATACAGGAAGGGATTTGTAATGAGTTACTATGGAAAAAGATAAACAACAATTAAGCGTTGAAGTTGCAAGATTATATTATCAATCAGATTATAGTCAGCAAGAAATTGCTAACAAATTAAATATTTCAAGACCGACGATTTCTAGATTGTTAAAGTACGCGAAAGAAAAAGGGTTTGTTCAAATTAGCATCGCCGATCCATTTGCGGATTTAGATAACGTTGGGAATTTACTGAAAGAAAAGTACAACTTGTTAGAGGCACATGTTGTGTTTTCTCCAGTACCGGAATATGCAACGATTACAGAGTATATAAGTAAATATGCTGCTGAGTATATGGAAAAGACGGTTAAAAACGGTGATATTGTTGGTGTAAGCTGGGGAATGACGATGTATGAAATCGCTAGAAAAATCGTACCGCAACATGTAAAAGGGGTAGAGGTTGTCCAGTTAAAAGGCGGTATTAGTCATTCGAGTGTAAATACATATGCGAATGAGACGATAGCTTTATTTGCAGATGCTTTTCAAACGACGCCAAGAAATCTACCTCTTCCAGTTATATTTGATAATGCAGTGACAAAAGAATTAGTAGAGCAGGATCGACATATTCATCACATTATTGAAATGGGGAAACAAGCGAATATTGCAGTTTTCACTGTAGGAACAGTGCGAGACGAAGCGCTATTATTCCGATTAGGTTATTTCGATAAGGATGAAACAAGTTTACTCAAAAAACAATCGGTCGGTGACATTTGTTCACGTTTCTTTGATGGAGACGGAAATATTAGTAGCGAAGAGATTAATCAGCGTACAATTGGAATTGAGTTAGAGGAACTGAAATTAAAGAAACGCTCTATTTTAGTTGCAGGTGGTAATAGAAAAATAAAAGCAATTGATGGTGCGTTACGTGGCGGGTATGCAAATGTATTAATTATCGATCAGCATACAGCAAAAGAACTGTTACATTATCAAAAAGGTTAGAAATAAAAGGAGTTCTCAAAATGTTAATTTTGAGAACTCCTTTTATTTTGTTATGTATGAATGATAGGAGTCTTTTTTGAACACAAATTGCCTTTTTAAAAATAATTATGGATATGGAGATACATACTACCATTGTTAACATAGAAAATTTGATTATATATGAAGTGTTCTTTGTTAGAATGCGCTTTATTTACTACAAGAAAATGCCTTTTAAAAAATAATGAACAAAATTTCAAAAGTGTATTTACATTTGTTCAACTAAGAGTTAGAATGAAGTTGTTAAAAGATATGAGGAGTGAAGATAATGAACATTGCAAAGTTAATTGACCATACAATTTTAAAAGCTAATACTACTAAAGAAGATGTTATGAAAGTAATCGAAGAAGCAAAGGAATATAAATTCGCTTCTGTTTGTATTAACCCAACATGGGTAAAATTAGCGGCTGATGAACTAGCTGGACATGATGTAGACGTTTGTACTGTAATCGGTTTCCCATTAGGAGCAAGCACTACTGAAACAAAAGCATTTGAAACAAAAGATGCTATCGCAAAAGGTGCAACTGAAGTTGATATGGTAATCAACGTAGGCGCTTTAAAAGATGGCGACAACGAGTTCGTTGAAAAAGATATTTATGAAGTAGTACAAGCAGCAAAAGGAAAAGCGCTTGTAAAAGTAATCATTGAAACTTGCCTATTAACAGATGAAGAGAAAGTACGCGCTTGTGAATTATCAGTAAAAGCTGGTGCTGACTTCGTAAAAACTTCAACTGGATTCTCAACTGGCGGAGCAACTGCTGAAGACATCGCATTAATGCGCAAAACAGTTGGACCAAACGTTGGTGTAAAAGCATCTGGTGGCGTTCGTACACGTGAAGATGCAGACAAAATGGTAGCTGCTGGAGCTTCTCGCGTTGGAGCAAGTGCTAGTGTTGCAATCGTATTAAATGATGCAAAAGGTGCTACAGATAACTACTAATCGATAAAAGCTTAAAGCAATAGATATACGTTTAAAGTATATCTATTGCTTTAATAATTGAAAAAAATGTAAGCGGATACGAATGGGAGGAAACGGCTTATGAAATACTTAATCGGTGTTTTTGGCCTCGTATTGATTTTAGGTATCGCTTGGCTTGCTAGTAATGATAGAAAGAAAGTCAAATATCGTCCAATCATAACGATGGTTATATTACAATTCATTTTGGGGTTTCTATTATTAAATACAAGTGTAGGGAATATATTAATTAGCGGGATAGCAGATGGTTTTGGAGAGCTATTAAAATATGCCGCTGACGGTGTGAATTTCGTATTTGGTGGATTAGTAAATCAAAAAGAGTTTTCGTTCTTTTTAAGTGTATTAATGCCAATCGTATTTATATCAGCCTTAATAGGTATTTTGCAACACATTAAAGTATTACCTATTATTGTGAAATCTATCGGTCTAGCATTAAGTAAAGTAAATGGAATGGGGAAACTAGAATCATATAACGCTGTTGCTTCTGCGATTTTAGGACAATCTGAAGTGTTTATTTCAGTTAAGAAACAACTAGGATTATTGCCAGAGAAAAGAATGTATACATTATGTGCATCTGCAATGTCTACCGTTTCAATGTCTATCGTTGGATCGTATATGGTGTTATTAAAACCACAATATGTTGTAACCGCTTTAGTGCTTAACTTATTCGGTGGCTTCATCATTGCTTCTATCATTAACCCGTATGAAGTTACTGAGGAAGAAGATATGTTAGAAGTACAAGAAGAAGAGAAAAAGACTTTCTTTGAAGTATTAGGGGAATACATTATTGATGGATTTAAAGTTGCGATTACAGTAGCAGCTATGTTAGTCGGTTTCGTTGCTCTTATCGCATTCATTAATGCAGTATTTAAAGGTGTAATCGGTATTTCATTCCAAGAAATTCTTGGTTATGCATTTGCACCATTTGCATTTATTATGGGTGTACCTTGGCATGAAGCAGTTAATGCCGGAAATATTATGGCAACAAAATTAGTATCAAATGAATTTGTCGCTATGACAGATTTAGCACAAGGAAACTTTAATTTCTCAGATAGAACGACAGCGATTATCTCTGTATTCTTAGTTTCATTTGCAAACTTCTCTTCAATTGGAATTATTGCAGGGGCAGTTAAGAGCTTAAATGAAAAGCAAGGGAATGTAGTCGCAAGATTTGGTTTGAAATTACTTTTCGGTGCAACATTAGTAAGTTTCTTATCAGCAACGATCGTTGGCTTATTATTTTAATAGATTCATATCATATAAAAAGGAATGGTGATTGTAATGAGAATGGTAGATATTATTGCAAAAAAACGTGACGGCAAAGAATTAACGACTGAAGAAATCAAATTCTTTATTAATGGATATACAGACGGAAGTATTCCTGATTATCAAGTGAGTGCACTTGCAATGGCAATCTTTTTTAAAGATATGACAGATCGCGAACGTGCAGATTTAACGATGGCGATGGTTGAGTCTGGAGAAACGATCGACTTATCAGCAATTGAAGGAATTAAAGTAGACAAACATTCAACTGGCGGTGTTGGTGATACAACAACATTAGTATTAGGACCATTAGTAGCTGCTTTAGATGTACCAGTAGCAAAAATGTCTGGTCGTGGATTAGGACATACAGGCGGAACAATTGATAAATTAGAAGCGGTAGAAGGATTCCATGTTGAAATTACGAAAGAGCAGTTCATTGATATTGTAAACCGTGACAAAGTAGCTGTTATTGGACAAACTGGAAACTTAACACCTGCAGATAAAAAGATTTATGCATTACGTGATGTAACAGGAACAGTAAACTCAATTCCATTAATCGCGAGTTCAATTATGAGTAAAAAAATTGCAGCTGGTGCTGACGCAATCGTACTTGATGTAAAAACAGGTGCTGGCGCATTTATGAAAACAGAAGAAGATGCAAAAGAATTAGCTCATGCAATGGTGCGTATCGGAAATAATGTAGGACGTCAAACTATGGCTGTTATTTCAGACATGTCACAACCTCTTGGATTTGCAATTGGTAACGCTCTAGAAGTGAAAGAAGCGATTGATACGTTAAAAGGTGAAGGCCCAGAAGATTTAACGGAATTAGTACTTGTATTAGGAAGTCAAATGGTCGTACTTGCGAAAAAAGCAAATACGTTAGAAGAAGCTCGTGAAATGCTAATTGAAGTGATGAAAAACGGAAAAGCAACTGAGAAGTTTAAAGAGTTCTTAAGCAATCAAGGCGGAGATAGTTCAATTGTAGACAATCCAGAAAAAATGCCACAGGCGAAGTATGTAATTGATGTACCTGCAAAAACTTCAGGTGTTATTTCTAACATTGTTGCAGATGAAATTGGTATCGCAGCTATGCTACTTGGTGCTGGCCGTGCGACAAAAGAAGATGAAATCGATTTAGCAGTAGGATTAATGTTACGTAAAAAAGTTGGCGATGCAGTAAAAGAAGGCGAGCCATTCGTAACAATCTATGCAAATCGTGAAAATGTAGAAGATGTAAAAGCAAAAATTTACGAAAATATTTCTATCGCTGAAACAGCAGTGGCTCCTAAATTAGTTCATACAGTTATTACTGACTAATCATAATTACACATACTTTAAGGGGGAAATAATATGGATAAGAAAAAATATATCGAAGAAGCAAATAAGATGTTAGCAAAAGCATATATTCCGTATTCGAAATTTCCTGTTGGCGCAGCATTAGTTACGAAAGAAGGTAAAATCTATACTGGTTGTAATATAGAAAATGCTTCTTACGGTTTATGTAACTGTGCAGAAAGAACAGCGATCTTTAAAGCAGTATCAGAAGGAGAGCGCGACTTTAGTTACTTAGTTATTACAGGAGAAACTGATGGACCGATTTCACCATGTGGTGCGTGTAGACAAGTAATTGCTGAATTCTGTGATCCGAAAATGCCTGTATTACTAACGAATGTAAAAGGTGATGAAAAAGAAGTGACTGTTGAGCAATTACTTCCAGGTGCTTTCACAATTGACGATTTAAAATAAGTTAAAAAGCCATTTTGCAATTATTAATTGCAGAATGGCTTTTTTGTTCATATTCCGTTCATAAACTTTGCGTAAAATGATTGCAGCGAATATGGAAAGTTTACAGCAGGAGGAATATAATGAAGAAATTCTATAATGCGGCATGTAGTTACTTATTGGTTTATGATTTTGCTAAAAAAGTCATTTAAATAGATAGGAGTGGAAAGTATGATAGCACTTTTATCAAGTGTCATAGCGGTTTGTATGGCTGTTGGGGTAATGTTTCTACGTTTTAAAGCAGCGAAAAAGCCGGTAACGAAAAAGAAAATTATATTACCACCAATTTTTATGAGTACAGGCACGATGATGTACTTTTTACCAGATTTTCGATTAACATCGTTAGAAATAGTCGAGGCAATTAGTATAGGGATTATTTTCTCTATTTTTCTTATTAAAACAACTAAGTTCGAAATAAAAGGCGAACATATATTTATGAAACCGTCAAAAGCATTCATATTCATTTTAGTAGGCTTATTAGCTGTACGCGTGGCATTAAAGTCATATTTAAGCCAATCAATTGATTTGGCAGAGTTAAGCGGCATGTTTTTCTTACTAGCATTTGCGATGATTGTGTCGTGGAGAATTGCGATGTATCGCTCGTTTACTAAATTAGAAAAGACAATAAACAGAGCTGGAATTTCTATATAGGAAATCCAGCTCTGTTTATGTTTTATTGAAATTCTTTAGCGCGGAACTCATTTGCTTAATTTTAAACGTATTTGAGCATCTTGTAATGCAACTGGTGTAACGTTAAGACCATTCGAATCAACAATTTTTGTATTTAATAAAATGGAATCTAGGCTTCCACGAAATGTTTCTGTATAGTTTTGACGTAACATTTGTTGTTCTTGTTTTTCATCAACTGTTAATCCAGATGTTCTTTCTTTTTTTGATAATTCATTAATACGGAATAAAATGTTTTGCATTTGTTTTCACCTCTAGTTAGAATTAATTACATTAGTTACTTACTAATGTATAGTTATTTTAACCTATCTTTCATTAAGTGTCAACGTCTATAAAAATTTCTTTTTTGTAAGGGTATGGAGTGAAAAAGGATGTGAATAACTTAATGATACTTGAAATAGAAAAGATGTTAATATACAATACCATAGTAGGGTATAAAATTTGTTGTTTTACATTATGAAAGAAATGAGCACAAAGGAGTATGTAATAATGAATGCAGTAATTTCAAAGAAAGAAACAATCATCTCATATACGATTGCTATTTTATTTATTTTAGCCATGGTAACAGCGGGTGTGTTATTAAATGATCCGGAAGTTATTCTGCCGGAAATAGCAGCGATGGCAATTGCTTTATGGGCGTATCGTGAGCCAGGATGGTTAAGGCAACCAGAAAAAATCTTCATTGCACCTTCAATAACAGCTGTGATTGGTTTTATGGTGAATCAAATGGATATTGCTTATTTAGGGAAAGTAAGTTTAACGCTTGTATTCATGATGCTTTTTTTACGTGTAATTCAATCCAATTTAGCACCATCTATTGCGACAGGTTTATTACCATTAGTAACAAATGCGACGGAATGGTCATTTGTTATCGCGGTATTCGCTTTAACATTTATTTTAATGGTTGGTGTTCTTATATTTAAATTGAATAACGGTATTAAGCGAAAAGTGCAAATACAGTATAAATATATGACTGTATTTCTCATACTAAATTTCGTATGGATTAGTTTATGTTGGATAACTGGTTATGAACAATTAGCAGTTATTCCACCAATATTAGTTGTTGTATATGAATCACTTCAAAAGCCGATGTACAATGAAAAAATGGCTTTTAAACAAATAGTAGTATTAACTACATCTGCAACTGTTGGAACAATATTGTACTTTGCGATTGATTCATGGATTGTAGTCACTTTATTAAATATGATATTAATGCTTATTTTATTAAAAATTGTTGGTGTACGTATTCCAGCAGTGTATGCATTTCCATTATTGCCGCTCGTATTTCCAGATGGAATGATAAAGATGTTACCAGTAGCTTCATTTGTCGCGGGAGTATTTTTATTTGGTGCAGTACTACTGTATAAAAAGTGGGAGATGAAGCAAAAAGGCATGGCAATGTAGATAGAGTAAAGATAGCTTTTAATTAGTAAAATAAATAGACACCTGTGAGTGTCTATTTATTTTATGGAAAATTTAGTTTAATTCATTTAAGTAATGAACAAGTTCTGATGCTTTAGAGAAAAATGGGGAATGATCAGCTTCTAAAGTAATAATTTTCTTGCAAGCTGTTTCTGTATTCATTCGGCGCTGAAAATCAATTGGAATCGCCCTATCTAGAGTCGTTTCAATATAAATGCGATCTATGGCTCCAAAGTTTTCTTCAGATATTTTCAGCTCTTGTTGGAAGGGTCCTAGTGGTTGAGGACGCATTTGATTAAATGATGCTTCTTTAATAGAACCGTCTTCTGTAGCATTTAAAAATGTTTGTTCAATTAGATTAGGTATAAGTTCAGCAGTCAAGTCATTTTCATTTATAGTGAATTGCGGGCCATCTTCTCCGTCTAATTTACTACCAAGACTTTCTCCATTTCGTGGTAAGAAAGCACAAAGATATACTAATTTATCGATTTTATTTGGTATAAGTTCAGCAGTTTGAGTAATAACGATTCCACCCATACTATGTCCAACAAGAATAACCTTTTCATTTTGTTGATTTATATTAGCTGTTACTGCATCAACATAGGAATCTAACGTTATATTTTGTGAAGGAGTTGTATCTTTCCCACTTCCAGGTAAGTCTAGTGTAATAACAGTGTGACCTAAAGCCTCTAGTTGAGGTTTTACTAATTCCCATGCCCATTCACCTTGCCATGCTCCATGTACTAAAATGTAAGTACTCATTTAATCAACACTCCTCTAGGGTATATAAGTTTCATCTATTTGTAATATTGATGATGTATACTCAGTGTAAATGAAGTGGTTTCATAAATATAATGAAGGTTATTTATAGATGATATAAATATATTTTATATAAGGAGAACAGAATGAATGTTTTTGATTTTAAAGTCTTTACATATGTGGCTCGTTTAAATAGTATTAGTCTGGCAGCAAAGGAATTACATATGACACAGCCAGCAATAACACATATTATTAACAAATTAGAGAAACGATATGCTATAACGTTATTTGATCGCTCTAGACAAGGAACGATTCTAACTGAAAATGGCAAAGAATTTTTAGTTGGTGTGAATCGACTTCTAATGGAGTATGAAAAACTTGAGGAAACAGCTTTCCAGTTGAAGAATAAAAGCTTGTATAAAATTGTACTAGCTACGTATCCTTCCGTTACTGTATATTGTTTGGCGGAGTGTATTCAACTAGGGAATATTGATCATAGTCAATATGTACTTGCAGTTCGAGAAGGAAGCTATCAAGAAGTGTTAGATTGGCTATCATCAGGTAGTGCAGATTTTTCTATTTCTATAAAAGAAAATTTAATACAAGGATTTCATTATGATGTCATTGGTGAAGATCCGTATGTTATGGTTTCTTCAAAAAAAGTTCCGCCTAACCTTACTATTAATGATATAAAAAATTATCCTTTTATTATGCCGCTTTCTGGTTGCAAAGAAGTGCTCGAACCGTATTTGATGAAAAATGAAATAACAGTTAATAAAGTGATGGAGTCAGAATCAATTAGTTCAGCATTAGCACTTACTATACAAGTTAATGGTATAACAATCGTTCCGTTATCAGGACTACATAAGCAAATTATTCATGACTTCATTGTACAGCCGATAGAAATTACAATTCCACGACAACTTATTATGCAATGGTCACCTAAAAAAGAGAATGACCCGCTGTTTCTCGCGTTTGTTAAGAATTTATTAGCTCAACTACAGCAAAAGAAAAAATGAATATAATATTACAAAAGATAAGCTCATTTCACTAGAGCTTATCTTTTGTATGTATTACCAATAAAGAGCAGTATCATAAAATCCGATTAAAATAAGGAGAAAACCAGCTATACGCTGAATGCTATTTCCTATTTTCCTGCTCTTCTTCAGTAATGCCCCGTTTAATCCCAGATAGGAGATGAAGGACATTAATACGACGATAGGAAGAGCAGTTCCTATCGAAAAGAACGTTGGAAACAAGTAACCATAATTATATGATAAAGATAAAGGGATTAACGTTCCAAAAAATAGAACGAACATAGTCGGACAAAAAGCTAAGGAAAAGAAGAATCCAAGTAAAAATGAGCCAACTTCATTTTGTTCTCGTATAAATTTGATTGAGAAGAAGTTTCTTGCTTTTATAATACCTGCCAACATTAACCCCATTAAAATTAATAGGGGTCCCATCATTTTTCGTAACCATGGGAAATACAAAGTTAATATTTGCTGAATCTCTTTTCCTAAAAACCATACTAATAGTCCAAGTATCGTAAAAGCCATTATTTTTCCTAAAATGAATAACAGTAGATGTTTCCATACATGTCCCTTTTGTAAAGATTGAGTGCTATAAAGTGTAATAGCACTAATGTTTCCTGTTAATTGGCAAGGAGCAAGGGTACCTACTATGCCTAATAAAAACGAAAATAAAAGAGGTACAGATTTCGTAGTATTCGCGGCATCCATTAAAGGAGACATGAGTTGATAGCTCCATTCACTTATTGTTGAAAACACGTTATATTCACCCTTCTACTTAAATTGGAATGTTCCTTCATTAGCAATCTGCTTCCACGTATTACCCTCATCTGTAGAGATGAACACATTTGATTTCATTGTAGCAAATACGATTTCAGCTGAATTTTGAGGGTTTTGTGAAATATACATAATTGCATCTTTAGAATCTAAAGGTGGAATTTGTATGTTTGTTTCTTCATTTGTAGCAATTGATTTCTTCGTTACGATTTGCTTATTAATAGGGGCGTAAATAACATCTTCATTACTTAATGTAATTGCGGTCGATTCAAGTGATTTAGAGAATAGTTCAAATGTATTTCCGTAATCTGTAGATAAGTAAACACCGTCTTTAGCACTTACCGCGACTACACTAGATTGATTCGGATGTACTGAAAAGGAATGAATCGTACTTGAAAGACCTTTTAACTTACTATTTTTCCATTCTTGTCCGTTGTTCGTACTGAAATAAAAACCTTGTTGTAATTCAGAATTAGGACGTTCGTTGTATAAATAAATTGCTTCCGTATTATATCCGACAGCAAGGTTATGAAAATCGGATTCTCCATAAAACGCTAGCTTTTCAAGGGTATTACCGCCATCAGAACTTTTCAATAATCCTAAAGGATTTTTTAAATTTGCACCTGGTTCAGGATGACCGCTGGCAAAGAACCCGTTCTTCGTTGCCTGAAAGCCCATATAATCATGTAGTCCAGTTTTAGTTTCAAGCCATTTTCCATTTTGATAAACTTTTATCCCGCTATGAGTGGCGATAGAAATCCCAGACATATTTCCTGCATAGCCAATTCCGTGAATGTGCTCGATTTTTCCAGATGTAATTTCTTTATAGAAGTCTTGCGGACTCGTATTTGCTGTTTCTATATTTTTTGGCTGAGATTGCACCGTTTCTTTTTTCACTGGTGCTGTTTCGACGTTGCTAGAACATCCTGAAATTATTAATAAAGAAGTAATTGCTAACCCTGTTGCTACATAATGTTTCAAAGTTATGGCTCCTTTCCTATATATGAGATTTTAAGTATATGGAATAAATATCAAGAAATTGTGGAGTGGTATGCATAATTTAGCGTGGAAGAGGCCCGAGTAATGAAAATTCTCCTTTCGCTATGAGTATAATTAATTGACGAAAAATTATAACAATAATAGAATAAATTGTATTGATGATTAGTTTCACAAGCATACATAGAACACTAGGGGGATTATTATGAAATCAACATTTTTTGCTCAAAATAGAGAAAGACTAACGAAAACATTACCTGATGAATCCGTTACGATTTTATTTGCGGGACAAGCACCGCATATGTCAGCTGATGCACATTATAAATTTGTACCGAATCGTAATTTTTACTACTTAACGGGAATCGATGAACCAAATGTTATTTTTATGCTGAAAAAGTTTGGGAATAGTGTAGAAGAGACACTTTTCATTGAAAAATCAGATCCAGTAATGGAAAAATGGGTTGGGAAGACAGTTTCTAGCGAAGAAGCAGAGGGAATTTCAGGTATAAAGAAAGTTTTATATTTAGATAGCTTTGAAAAAGCAGTATCAAATATACTCTTTACAGAAAATGCGAAGCATCTATATTTAGATATAGAACGTCGCGAGTGGAATGGTACGGAGACAAAAACATTAGCATTTGCTAAACATGTAAGAGAAAAATATCCACACGTAACAATTGGTAATGTATATCCGAACATTTGTGAATTACGAGTTTTTAAAACCGAGGAAGAAATTGAAATTATTAAAGAAGCGATTGCTATAACGAAAGACGGTATTTACAACGTACTTAAGCATGCAAAAGCAGACATGATGGAGTATGAATTAGAAGCTCAATTTGATTTTACACTGAAATCATCTGGCATTAAGCATCATGCGTTCAATACAATTTTGGCAAGTGGTAAAAATGCTACAGTTCTTCATTATGAAGATAATGATGCACAAATTCAAAATGGTGATTTAGTATTGCTAGATTTAGGTGCTCAAAAAGACTACTATAACGCTGATATTAGTTATACATTCCCGGCAAATGGAATATTCTCTAGTCGTCAAAAACAAATTTATAATATTGTATTAAAAGCATTAAAAGAAACAACAGAGATTATTAAGCCGGGATTAAAGTTCGCTGCATTAAATGAGCATACAAAAAAGGTACTGGCAGAAGAGTGTAAAGCAATTGGTTTAATTCAAGAAGATGAAGAGTTATCAAAATACTATTATCATGGTGTCAGCCATTTCCTTGGTTTAGATACACATGATGTAGGAACATATAAAGATAGAATGTTAGAAGAAGGTATGGTTATAACAATTGAACCTGGTCTTTATATTGAAGAAGAATCAATTGGAATTCGTATTGAAGATGACATTCTTGTAACGAAAGACGGGTATGAAAACTTGTCAAAAGATATCATTAGAGAAGTTGAAGAAATTGAAGAATTTATGAGTGTAAATAATGAACATGTAAAAGGAAACCAAGCTGTAGTTAAATAATAAAAGAGTCATCACTAATTTATTTGAACTTTATCTCGAATCGTGGACAATTAAAAAATCCATGATTCGGGATAGGGTTCTTTTCTTCGAAATACTAATCTTTAATTATTAATCCTAATAAAGTAGCAAACTGAACAGCTTGATATGTTGATACTTTACATCCTCTTAAATCGTTCACTGAAACTGTAAGTGTATCAAAGGTAGAAGAACTAATATCTATCCCCTTCAGTGATGTCTGATCAAAATTAGCTTCATCAAGACTACATAATTGGAATTCAACTTTTTTAAGTTTACAGTCAAAAAAATCTGCATTATTTAATGAAGTTTCATTAAATATAATTTTTTCTAGTTTAGAATTTCCAAATGCCGCTAAATTCAAAATTGAATTCTCAAATTTAACATTTCCTAAGCTAGATTCTGCAAAATTAACCCCGATTAATTTACTGTTTTTAAATTCGACTCTATGAACAGAAGAATTGCTTAAATTAACATTTGATAAATCGCAGTTTTCAAAACAAACATCTGTAATATCAATATTGCTAAAGTCTGTATTAGTGAATTTACAATTCTTTATCACTGCATCATACAATCGCACTCTATCTACAGATTCATTTTCGAAAGTGGAGTCTATAATTTCACACACTTCTAATGTTGGATCTTCTTCATAAAAAATATCTTGAAAATTCTTTGAAGATAACTCTGGTGAAATTTTTGGTCTATCAATTTTCATCGTATATCAATCCTCTTCTATTTGATATATTTGTGTAATTTGAGTCCATTGTCTGTAAAGAACATTAGTTCTTATTATACAAAAATCTAAGTTCTTTTGTGAAGAGCATTTTAGCTACATTTTTCTTATTTAATAATAGCAGTGTTATTGTTTCTTAAGAAATAACGTCAAAACAAATACGAGAACGGCTAATATAGTCGCTACAAGGAAAGCATTTTGTATTTCTAAAATATTCGCCTCTTGTAATGTCTCCGCTTTTAGTAATCTTCCAATTAGCTTACGTAAGATCTAATTACATCTCCTTATTTTCTTGAAAATCAACTTCTATAATGATTTTGAAAAAGAAAAAGGGGTGATTTTCCATGAAGCGATTTGTATTAGCAGCCATTACAGTCTCTGTAATATTTTTAATTGCTGCCTGTTCTGTGACGACAAATACAACAAATGATCATAAAAATATGAATGATAAAAAAACACTACAGACTGAAACAGCTACAACACCATTGAAGGTTGAAAAAGGACCAGAAGTTACTTTAATAGCGAAAGAAGAAAAGCAAAAATTAAGTAACGGTGTTATTGTTCCAGTCTGGACATTTAATGGCTCATCTCCTGGTTCAGAAATTCGGGTGAAAAAAGGTGAAAAGGTGAAAGTGACATTAAAAAATGAATTATCTGCACCAGTATCTATTCATTGGCATGGATATCCTGTCCCAAATAACATGGATGGAATTCCAGGCGTGACACAAGATGCAGTTGAACCAGGAAAAAGTTTCACTTACGAATTTGAAGCGAACGTACCAGGAACGTACTGGTATCACTCGCATCAAGATTCTGTAAATCAATTAGATAGAGGTTTGTATGGAGCGCTCATTGTAGAAGATACAAAGGAAAAATATGATAAAGATTACACATTAATGTTGGATGAATGGGTTACAGATAAAGAAGAAATTAATAAGCAGTTAAAAGAAATGACAAAAGGGCAAATAGGTAATAAATCTAAAGGTAATGAAAATCGGGAAAAGAATGATGATAAGAACGGCATGGATCATTCTGATATGAACATGGGCAGTGATAAAAAAGACTCTAGTAAAATGGAAGGAATGGACCATGGAAATATGAAGATGGAAGGTCATGATATGAGTATGTACGATTTATTCACAATCAATGGAAAAAGCGGTGATTTAGTAGCGCCATTAAAAGTGAATAAGGGAGATAACGTTCGTCTTAGACTCGTCAATGCTGGTTATCTATCACATGATATACATGTTCATGGCCATGATATAAAAGTAATTGCGACAGATGGTCAACCAATAAACGATCCAAAAGTTATAAAGGATAAAGTAATTTCAATCGCACCGGGTGAACGTTATGATATTGAATTTACTGCTAATAATCCTGGGAAATGGTATGTTGAAGACCATTCAAAAAATAAAGGTGCAAAAGGAATGAAAGCTGTTATTGAGTATGATGGCAGCAAAGAGATGAAAGATAAAGCAGACGAAAAAGAAAAATTACCGAAAGTAGATATAATGAAATCTGGTACTAAAAAATTAGGTAGTTTCACATTAAATCAAGAGTATACTGCCACATATAATATGGACTTAAATACGCAAATGAATGGAAATGAAATGGTATATACAATTAACGGAAAGGTATTTCCGGATATTGACCCAATTCAAGTGAAAAAGGGTGATTTAGTAAAAGTGAAGTTGGTAAATCGTTCTAAAATGGATGATCACCCAATGCATTTACACGGACACTTTTTCCAGGTGTTGAGTAAAGATGGAAAACCGATAGAAGGTTCTCCAATTGTAAAAGATACATTGAACTTAAAACCGGGTGAAGAATATGAAGTAGCCTTTGTAGCAGACAATCCGGGTAAGTGGATGTTCCATTGTCACGATTTACACCATGCTTCAGCAGGGATGGTAACGGAAGTGAACTATACAGATTATAAATCTGACTATGTTCCAAACCAAAACATTCCTAATAAGCCAGAATAATAGGAAGCAGTTATCCTTTGGATAGCTGCTTATTCATTTTTGTTGCAAGTACTAATGTATGTGTTGATCATGCCCGGATGAAGGTGAGGGAGTATGATCTGGGAATGTCGCGAATACGGCAACGATAATTACTACACTAATTGAAAGTAATAACAAAAAACGCTGTTGGATAAAAGTAGAAAAGTTCTCCGATAATAATTGAATCACACAGGACATAGTAATCGTTATAGTAAGTAAGAGGCTAATGAACAATATATTATGAGCTTGTTGAGCGTTTAACATTTCTGTAATCATTGCTCCCATCATACTTGCCATTAATCCAGAGAACATTCCTTCTAAAGCAGTATATAGGTGAAAACGTAGACCGATTAAGAAACCGATAAAACCACTAATTAAAATAGCAAGCAAAGTAGAATATAGTAATTCCCCCTTAAAGAGAATGCCTAAGTAAAAACCAATACTTAAACCGATACTCATACTAAAAGACATAATAAATACCATATACTCCATTAGGGTACCCTTACGTTTAGAAATATAGGATGTAATAAGAATCGAGGTACAGCAAAGTGTTAAGGTAGTTAACGTATAAGCAAACATTATGATACCTCCTTGTCCTATCGTTCATTTCATCATATGTTTATATGGAGGGTACTTATGCTTATTAATATCTGCATATTATCTGCACAATTTCATAGATGTAAGCAAAGGAACGCTTGATTTTTTAGGGCGTCTTTTTTAATTATAAGCATGTGAAAGAAATTGTTATATTATGAGTTTCTATTGTGAAGCCATAAAGAATAAGCGTATAATATTATAGGTCTCCCATTTGCGAGACAAACCGCGAATGATAAATAAGATTGTTGTTTTATCATCGCTTCTAAACATATAGACAATGAAAGTAACACTGGAATACAGATAGGGAGTTATAAAATGAAATTAATTATTGCCGAGAAACCAGATCAAGGGTTGGCTCTTGTTTCACAGTTTAAATATCGCCGGAAAGATGGATATTTAGAGGTAGAAGCGAATGAGTTATTTCCAAATGGAGCGTACTGTACATGGGCAATTGGTCATTTGACGCAGTTATGTAATCCAGAGCATTATCACGCAGAGTGGAAAAAATGGTCACTTAATACATTACCGATGATTCCAGAACGTTTTCAATTTGAAGTAACAAAGTCAAAGTATAAGCAATTTAACGTTGTGAAACAGCTGTTACATAATCCACAGGTAACAGAAATCATTCACGCAGGAGATGCTGGTCGTGAAGGGGAACTGATCGTACGAAATATTATTAATCTTTGTAACGTGCAAAAGCCGATGAAACGTCTATGGATTTCATCTTTAACGAAGCAAGCTATTTACCAAGGATTTAAAAATCTACTTGATGAATCAGATACAATTAATACGTATTACGAAGCATACACAAGATCTTGCGCTGACTGGGTTGTTGGTATGAATGCATCACGTGTCTTTAGTATTTTGTTAAAGAAAAAAGGAATGAATGATGTATTTTCTGCTGGTCGTGTCCAAACACCAACGTTAGCATTGATTGTAAAGCGAGAGAAAGAAATTGAAAACTTTAAGTCAGAGCCTTTCTGGGAAGTGTTTGCAACCTTTAATATAGAAGGAAAGAAATATGACGGAAAATGGGAAAAGGATAATGAATCCCGCTTAAAAGATCCTGATATGGCGAATAAAATTGCGGCATTTTGCCAAGGGAAACCGGCTGTTGTGAAGGAAATGAAAACGGAGCGTAAAGAGTTTCAGCCGCCGCTTTTATTTAACTTATCATCACTGCAAGCAACGGCAAATAAAGCCTTTAAGTTTTCACCGAAAAAGACGCTTGATATAACGCAAGCACTATATCAAAAAGGGATTGTTTCTTATCCACGTTCAGATTCTAACTATGTTACACAAGGAGAAGCAGCGACGTTCCCTGATATTTTACAGAAGTTAAGTCAGTTTGATGAATATAAAGGCTTATTACCGGCTCCGGTTGAATCCATTATGAATAACAAGCGTTATGTAAATGAAAAGAAAGTAACAGATCACTACGCAATTATTCCGACAGAGCAAGTTACAAACCCAAGCAGACTATCAGGTGATGAAAAGAAAATATACGATATGATCGTAAGAAGGCTTATTGCAGCTCATTATGAAGTTGCAATCTTTGACTATACAACGATTGTAACGCTTGTAGATGAACGTGCTGAATTCATTTCAAAAGGAAAACAGCAAATTCAAGAAGGTTGGCGTAAAGTTATTTTCCAAGACGATAAAGATGACGAAACCATTCTTCCAATTGTAGCTGAAGGCGAAGAAGGAAAAGTTGTAAAGGTGAAAGTGAAAGAAGGAAAAACACAGCCACCGAAGCGCTATACAGAAGGACAACTTATTACGTTAATGAAAACAGCTGGTAAGTATTTAGAGAATGAAGAGCTGGAGAAAGTATTAAAGAAAACAGAAGGTTTAGGTACGGAAGCGACTCGCGCAGGTATTATTACGATGCTGAAAGACCGTAAGTATATAGATGTAAAGAAAAACCAAGTGTATGCGACTGATAAAGGAAAAGTATTAATTACCGCAATTGGTGATAAAATACTAGCTTCACCGGAAATGACTGCGAAATGGGAACAACGTCTTGCGGAAATTGGTGAAGGTACAGCTTCACCAGCTACATTTATGGAACAGACGAAAAAGCTATCAGCTAAAATTATTGAAGACGCAGTGGAAATGTCTGAGAAGTGGGATTTCACGGGACTACATGTTGAATCGATTGAACGGAAAGGATCGAAATTTACAACGGGTAAAAAGGTTGGTAGCTGTAAAAAATGTGATGGTGATGTAATTGATAAGTCAACGTTTTACGGTTGTTCTAACTATAATACAACGCAATGTGATTTCACCATTTCAAAGAAGATATTAAGTAAAACAATTTCGCAAAAGAATATGACAAAGCTCTTAAAAGGTGAAAAGACTGATTTAATTAAAGGCTTTAAAAAGGGCGAGAAAACGTTTGATGCGAAATTAGAGTGGAAAGATAATAAGATTAATTTTGTATTTGAGAATTAATTTGTTAAAAGAGCATGACATAAAACTGTCATGCTCTTTTGTTATTCTTTTATTTAAAATTTAACGATAAAAAAAATCCTTTAAATAATAATTTTTTATTGTAAAACGATAAATTTTGTATTAAAATCAAAATCATAATAAATGAGTGAGGTGCTTTTGTTAAAAGGTAACAACCTTATTTTTAAAATTAGAGGAGGTATAACTATGAACATTAACAATTTGATTGTTAAAAATATGGATAACCCCCATGAGTTGGAGAAGATGTATAGAAAAGATCCGAAAGCTTTTAAAAAAGCATTCTCACAAGCATGGGACCAAAACCCTGATTCTCAGGTTCTAGGTGCTTGGTATGAAAGGTTGCATTTCAAGGAGAAAGTAAATAAAGAAAAAACATCTTTGTTTCAAAAAGGTTTCTTATTCATGGGCCTTTTAGCTATTCTGGCCGGCATAAGCACCAGGGTCATTTTCCACTTTGTCGAACAGGAAGCAATTGCTCCAATTAACTTGGCTTTTGGTGTAATTCCCTTTATTGCTGCTTATTTTGTTTACAATAATACTCCCAAAAAAAGTATTATTTATTCCCTTGCAGCGTTGTTCCTAATTTCCGGGATGTATCTTAATACGTTGCCATTAAATTATAAAGACAGTACCATTCTTGCTTATTTACATCTTCCTATATTTTTATGGGTCTTAGTAGGGCTTGCGTTTACAGGAAATGAATATTCAAAAGGCAGTACAAGATTAGCCTATATAAAATTTAATTTAGAATATTGTCTTCTCTACGCCAGCATGGCAGTGAGCGGAATGATACTAGCAGTATTCACCATGCGTTTATTTAGCTTTGTTGACTTAGATATAGGAGAATTCTATTTTAGTAATGTTGTTTTATTTGGAGCAGCGGCTCTCGCTATTGTGGCTGCATACTTAGTATCAATGAATCTTAAGCTTGCTAAAAATATTACACCATACATATCTAAAATTTTTAGTCCTCTCGTCCTGATCACGTTGCTTATCTATCTTATAACGGTAATTTGGGTCGGGAAAAATCCGTTCTTGGATCGCAATTTCCTAATGGCCTTCAACGGAATCCTCCTGGGTGTATTGGCTGTTACTATATTTTCTATCGTTGAAAGTGACTCGGACGAGAAAAAGAATATTTCAGATTATATAAATTTTCCCTTAATTGTTCTGGCGCTTATTATTGACACTGTCGCATTGTCAGCCATAGTATTTAGACTTTCTTCTTACGGGATTACACCTAATAGACTTGCTGTTTTAGGAGTAAACATAGTGATTTGGGCAAATCTCATTTGGATTATGTTTGCCTATATGCGTTTCTTGCAAAATAAATCAGGACCAAAAGCTATCCAAGATGCCGTTACGAAGTATTTGCCAATATACGGACTTTGGGCAGCTTTCGTTATATTTACGTTTCCTATCATTTTTAATTAGAAAGGATCTGTTAATGTAACGAAAAGTTAATTCTCTATAACATATAAAATTTTTAGAGCCGATCATTTTATAATTGGTATTATTAAGTTTGTAGTTTCGGTAATTTCATTTGTATTGATAAATAAGAAATAAGTGTTGTATGTAATCTTTCCATAATAAAAAACGTCCCAAAATGGGACGTTTTTTATTATGCGTACTGCCGTTTTTTCTTAATAAGCAACAAAACTTGTGAAACAAAAGCTAGTACCGGTAACTCAATCAACGGTCCAATAACGAGTGCAAGTGCGATAAGAGGCTCGTCTGGAAAAGCTGTTACAGCGATAGCGAGTGCAACAGGTGAGTTTCTTGCTAACGTTGTTAAGCTTAGACTTACTGTATCTTTGTAAGATAAATGCATGATGCGCCCGATAAATTGTCCTAGTAAGAAATTAATGATGAAGAACAATAGAACAGGAACGAGTAATAATAAAACGACATTCATATTTTGAAGTAAATATTTACCTTGTGATGCAAACATCGCTACTATTGCTAAACTTAAAAATACAATTTGAGCAGAGCTGAAAAACGGAATGAGTTTATTCTCGAGAGTTTCAGCTTTTTTCATTTTATTCATAATGAATTTTGTAGCGTGTGCAAGTATAAATGGTAAGACGATTACGATAACAATACTTTCTACTAAAACAGAAACCGCTACAGTTTTCATGACACCAGCAAATAAAAATAAATAAATTGGAAGGAGTAGTACTTGCAAAATTAAATTTACAGGTAAAATTGCAGTAGAAAGTGCTACATTTCCTTTCGCTATTTCAGTAAAGATTAAGTACCAATCTGTGCATGGAGTAACCATTAACATTATAAATCCAACCCAAAGTGCTGGATGATCTGAAAGAAATAGTGCTCCTAATCCCCAAGCGAGTATAGGTGTCCATAAGAAGTTAATAGTAAGACTTGTTCCAGCAAATTTTAAATTACGAAATCCGTTTTTTATTTCTTTTAATGGGATGCTGAGGAATAATCCATATAGCATGAAAAATAAGAAGGGGACAATAAACTGGTCTGAATACGTATGTATCATATTAAATTGTCCGAGTACGATGCCGCATGTAACAGCAAAAAGAATAATAAAAGTTTGAATCTTTTCTATAGTGCTCATGAATAAATCCTTTCTATATATGAATTTTCCTCTCTAAGTTTATTATACAAGTAATAAAGATGTATTTGGTGTTCAATTGTATTTTAGTTAATATTTTTAAATTGAGATTTTATTTTTTATTAAAAGTTACTTGAATAAAGTAAGTGACTATATTACAATCACTTACATAAGGTAATTAAATAACAAAAAGTTTTGATAGCTTAACTTAAGGTATCTATTGGAACTTTTTCTTAGAATAAGAATTTTTATGATGATGAATAATGAATATGAAAAGAAAGATTAGGTGAAGAAAATGGGACTATTTAGCTCATTATTTGGTAAAAAAGAAGAAAATACGAATGTAGAGGGGAATAAAAAAATGTCAAAAGTATTATTTGTAAAAGCAAACGATCGTCCAGCGGAGCAAGCAGTTAGTTCAAAAATGTATGAAACATTTGTAAGTACTTATAAAGAAGCAAATCCAAATACAGAAATTACGGAATTAGATTTATTTGCATTAGATCTTCCTTATTACGGAAATATCGCGATTTCAGGTGGATATAAACGTAGCCAAGGCATGGAGTTAACAGCTGAAGAAGAGAAGGCAGTTGCTACAGTAGATCAATATTTAAATCAGTTTTTAGAAGCTGATAAGGTTGTATTTGCATTCCCATTATGGAACTTTACAGTACCAGCACCATTAATCACATATATTTCATACTTATCTCAAGCTGGAAAAACGTTTAAATATACAGCAAATGGCCCAGAAGGTTTAGTTGGTGGTAAAAAAGTAGTTGTGTTAGGTGCTCGTGGTTCAGATTACTCTTCAGAGCAAATGGCTCCTATGGAAATGGCAGTTAATTACGTAACAACTGTACTTGGATTCTGGGGAATTACAAATCCAGAGACAGTTGTAATTGAAGGGCACAATCAATATCCAGATCGTTCACAACAAATTGTTGAAGAAGGTCTAGAAAACGTTAAAAAAGTAGCAGCGAAATTTTAATTTATGATAGTAAATCGAAAAACCAACATGGATGACCGTGTTGGTTTTTCAGTCTATTTTTCATGTTAAAAAATGTATATTTATAAAATAAAAGAAAAGTTCGAAAATAGTATTGCAAAATATTATATAGCAAACTATAATGAGTTCAAGAATAGTTGATACTTAAATTAAATATTCAGAAAATTCAATTAGTTAAAATTGGAAAATGAGATAAGGAAATTTGAATGGGGGTTATATTATGGCGAATAAAGTACCGTTTTCGTTCATAGTAGTTATTGGATTAATGTTATTTGCACTATTTTTTGGAGCAGGAAATTTAATTTTCCCAGCGATGCTTGGTCAATCAGCAGGAGAGAATGTATGGATTGCTAACGCTGGATTTTTAGTAACTGGTGTTGGATTACCATTACTAGGTGTACTAGCATTTGGTTTTTCAGGTAAAGATGATTTACAGTCATTAGCAAGTCGCGCTCACCCAGTGTTCGGGATTGTGTTTACAACAGTTTTATACTTAGCAATCGGTCCGTTATTTGCAATACCTAGAACAGGAAATGTTTCTTATGAAATTGGTCTTAAGCCGTTTATGCCAGAAGGAGTAGGTTCTACACCTTTAATTCTTTTCACAATTATATTCTTTAGTATCACTTGTTTTTTTTCGCTAAATCCCGCGAAAATTGTCGATATTGTTGGAAAAATCTTAACGCCAATTAAGTTGACTTTCATCGGTATTTTAGTAATCGTTGCCTTTATACATCCGATTGGAGATATGCAAGCACCAGTGGAAGCTTATACATCACATGCATTCTTTAAAGGATTCCAAGAAGGATACTTAACGATGGATACGCTTGCATCATTCGTATTCGGGATTATCATTATCAATGCTATTAAAGAAAAAGGTGCGAAAACGAAAACACAAATTATGGTCGTTTGTGCAAAAGCGACAATAATTGCAGCATCTATTTTAGCAATTATCTATACAGCTCTTTCTTATATGGGTGCTTCAAGTGTTGCAAAGCTTGGACATTTAGAAAACGGCGGAGAAGTATTAGCGAAAGTTTCTAACTACTATTTCGGATCATATGGCGGAGTATTATTAGGATTAATGATTACAGTAGCTTGTTTAACAACTAGTGTGGGACTTGTATCAGCATGTTCTTCATTCTTCCATAAGTTATTCCCAAATGTTCCTTACAAAGCAATTGCAATCACACTATGTGTATTTAGTGCAATTGTTGCAAACATAGGATTAACACAGTTAATCGCAGTTTCTGTTCCAGTATTAACAGCAATTTATCCACTAGCAATCGTATTGATTTTCTTAACATTCTTCCATTCATTATTCAAAGGAAGAGCTGAAGTTTATCAAGTGAGCTTAATCGTAACATTTATCATCAGCTTATTCGATGGATTAAGTGCAGCTGGAGTTAACATTGAAGTAGTAAGCCAAGTGTTCACTAAATTCCTTCCGATGCAGGAAGTAGGATTAGGCTGGATCTTCCCAGCGATTATCGGTGGATTTATCGGATATGGCATTAGCGTTGTAAAAGCAAAAAATCAAGTTCAACCAGCTAGTGCGAATAAGAAAATAGGTTAAATAAAAAAGTTATAGAACTTGTTTCTATAACTTTTTTTGTTACTATTGATAAGGATAGAAAAAATAAAGTAGTAGGGGAAATAAAATGAAAAAAACAATTGATCATATCGGCATCGCAGTTCGAGATATAGATAGTACGATACGTTTTTATGAAAATGTGTTACTAGGAACTTTAATAGATCGTTACGTAAGTGAAGCTCCTGGTGTGGAAAGCGAAGTGGCCATTCTTGAAGTGGATGGAGATAGAATTGAATTACTTGCACCGACGAATAATACGACATCTCCAATTGCCCGTTTTATTAAACAAAAAGGTAAAGGTGTTCATCACGTTGCGTATCGTGTCGATGATTTAGATGTGGCTCTAGAAGAGTTAAAAGAACAAGGCATTCGAACGTTAGAGCATACACTTCGAATTAATAAACACGGCAGAAGATTAATTTATCTTAACCCAGCGGATACTGAAGGAACGATTATCGAGTATTGTGATTATCCGGAAGAGAAATAGAAGAGGGATATTTTTTAAAAGGTGTTACGTAATAACGTAATACCTTTTTATTTATGTATTTCACATTTTCTTCACAAATGATTCACGATAACTTTTCTTCTTTGATAACTTACATAAATATATTTTATGATATAATAACAATCTACTTTAAAAATGTAAGTTGTATCTATCGTTATAGTTACTATTATATTGAAAGTTTGGAGGTGGAAGAGAAATAAAGAGTTATACTTTATAGAAATTTATATTTAACCAGGTTAATATTTCTACGGAGAATCAAACTTCGGAAGTTAAAGTAATGAAAATAGAGCGATGAGGAAGAAAGAAGTGAAATGAGCGTGAAAGTAATGAGAAGATTAGGGACATGGTTATTACTTGCGTGTGTGCTTATCATATTGATACCGAAAAGTGCATCTGCTCATGCGTACGTTGTGAAATCAAATCCTACTGAAAATGAAACATTGAAGAAAGCACCATCTGTTGTAAAAATCGAATTCGATGAGGACATACAAGTTTCAAGTTTTAATACATTGTACGTGAGAGATACATCAGGTAAAAGAGTCGATTTAAAAGATGCTCATATTGATAAAAAAAATAAAAAGCTATTAGAAGCTGGATTAAAAGACAATCTCAAAAATGGTCTTTACTCCATTCAGTGGAAAGTGATTTCAGCTGATGGACATCCAATTCAAGGAGTTATCCCGTTTCGGATTGGATTAGCGGAAGCGGAAACAGACGATATACAAGTGGAAGAGATGGGGTATGTCCCGCAAATCGATATGATTATGGAACGTGGGATTCTATATACGAGTTTCTCGCTATTTTTAGGAGTTCTCCTCTTTAATCTTATTATGTATAAAGGGAATGCAACCTCGGTTCGATCAAGGAGTAAGAACATAATATGGATCTCCTTATTTGGGATATTTATTAGCTTGTTATTCAACCTACCATTGCAAGCGAAAATAAATGCCGATGTTTCGTGGCTAGAAGCATTCAACCCTTTACTATTAAAAGAAACATTACAGCTTTCTGTTTTTGGTTATATATGGATCACTCAAATGGTTCTCATTAGTACGCTTATAATTGTTACGTATTTTGCGGTGAAGCATGAGAAGTTTTCGTCGTTTAAAGTATGGAGTATTCCAATACTATTATTTATAGGGTTACTTGTTATGAAAGCATTTAATAGTCACGCATATGGTTTAAAGTTTAAAGACATTGCTGTCGTTATGGATTTTCTACATTTATTCGCAGCTTCATTATGGGCTGGTGGTTTATCATCTATTATTCTTCTTTTACGTAATGAGGATAACAAGTGGCATATGTATTGGGATATAATTAAGCGTTTTTCACCGTGGGCAACAGGTGCTGTCATCGTGATTTTAATAACAGGCCTTTTTAACAGTACATTTTTTATTCCAACAATCCACTCGTTATTTGATACGAAGTATGGATTGGCTTTATTAACAAAGATACTTTTATTCATTTTCATGGGGATATTGGGAATTATTCATTATATGAAAGGTAGAATGCGAGCGCAGCAAGGATTAGGAGCTACGGTGAAAGTAGAGTTTATCATTGGAATTATCATTTTCGTCATCGTAGCTTTTATGACAAACGTACAAACACCACCGATGCCTCCTACTGGACCTTTTACAGAGAGTAAGCAATTAGATAATGGATATGAACTTACGCTAAATGTAAGTCCGAATAAGGTAGGACAAAATAAATTCCATATTACACTAAAGGATGAAAAGGGACAGCCTATTACTGATATGGAACAAATGATATTGACGACTCAATCATTAGATATGAACATGGGAAAAGGTTCATTTAAAGTTTCAGTAGTTTCACCGGGAGAATATGAAGCAGAAGGTATGTATATTAACATGACAGGAAACTGGAATATACATGTTCATGGATTAACAAAATCTCTTGATAGTTTCGATACAGATTTTAAATTTATTGTCGGTGGCAGATAAAAAGAAGCTATGTATGAAAAGGAGCTAATAGAAAATGAAACGTATAAAAAAATTAGGAACAACAATGATCGCAACAATTATTGCAATGGGAATTTTTTCGTTACCTGTTAGTGCGCACGTCACTGTAAAACCAGCAACTTCTGATATTGGTTCTTGGGAGACTTATACGATAAAAGTACCAGTTGAAAAAAATGAAGCAACGACGAAAGTTACACTGAAAATACCGTCTGGAGTAGAGTTCCAACAGTATGAACCAGTCCCAGGATGGAAAGTTGAGGAGCAAAAAGATACAGCCGGAAAAGTTAAAACTGTAGTATGGGAAGCGACAGGAGAAGGGATTTTAACCGGCCAGTTCCAGCGATTTACTTTCGTCGCTAAAAATCCGGATAAAGAGCAAAAAATAGCTTGGGACGCATATCAACAATATAAAGACGGAGAAATTGTTGAATGGACAGGTGATGAAAAAGCTGAAAAACCGCATTCACTTACTACAATTGCAAAAGGTACGTCATTAACAGGAGAACATGGTGAAGTGTCTAGTATTGAAAAAAATGAGAGTACAAGTAATATGACAACGATAGCAATTGTCTTATCTATCTTAGCGATTGTATCGTCGGTAAGTGCGTGTGTTCTTGTAGTACGTCGTAAAAAGTAAGACGTAAGAAAGAGCCTACAAACAGTAGGCTCTTTCTTACGTTTATTTCATTTCAACTTGCTGCCTTACAGCAAGTGTTTTCGGTTTCATATTTACAAAACAAATACTCACAACAATAAATAATAGTCCGATGAATAAGCTAATGGTAATAGCCTCATGTAAGAAAATTGAACTTACAATAATAGCTATTAGTGGAATGAGGAAGGTATAAGCCCCAACTTTACTTGCTTCACCAGCTCCAACAAGTGTGAAGTATGCAAGCCACCCCATTGCAATAACAAAGAATGAAATAAAGAGAAGTACGCTAACAAATGGCATACTCCAAGCGATACTAGACCAGCTTTCAAACTCTGAACCAAATCCAATTAAGCAAAGGCCACCAATAATAAGCTGAAGTGTTACCATCCAAATGGCATTAACACGGTGACCAGTCTTCTTAATGAATACTGTGCCAAGTGCCCAGCCAATAGCGCATCCTAACGCGAGAAGGATTCCAATAACAGAAATATGTCCTGTTAAACTGCTTGAGCTAATAACGCCTACACCAATAAATCCGAGAACAAGCCCGAAAATTTTCAAGCCGTACATTGATTCTTCAAGCCATATCCACGAGAAAATACCGAGTAAAACTGGTTGTAGAAATACAATGGCGGAAAATAAACCAGCAGGCATATATTGAAGGCCGACAGTTTGTAATCCGTAAAATATAATGATGTTAAGTAAAGAAGAAATAACGTATAAATGCCACGTTTCTTTTAAATGTAACTCTTTGTATTTCGGTAATGCGAACAGGAGTAAAATAAATCCTCCAATTAAAGTTCGAACGCCTGCGAATAAAACAGGTGGTGTATAATGCAGGGCAAACTTTGATAAAGGCCAATTGATTCCCCACATGAAAACGAGAAAGGTAAGGATTATGGCCGTCTTAGTTCGAGAAAGCTGTGTCACTGAAAGACCTCCTTGTTGTTATTCATTTCACTATGATATGATATCGACTGTAATAAATAAAATGAATCTTTTTTATGAGGAGTATAAGTGATTAGTTATGACCATTACACAACTGCAAGTATTAATAAAAACTGTTGAGTTAGGTAGTTTTACGAAAGCTGCCAGGGTATTAAATATGACGCAGCCAGCTGTTAGTCATGCGATTTCAAGTATTGAGTCAGAGTTAGGAGTTACTATTCTTATACGTGATAAACGAAAAGGCCTCCTCGTTACGGATGTAGGAAACAGGATTCTTGTACATATTAGAGAGATTTTGAACGGTGTAGAGAAGATTGAACAAGAAGTTGCGATGGAGAAAGGACACGAAGTTGGGACGATTCGAATTGGTAGTTTTCCGAGTGCTTCTGCACATTTCTTACCCAAAATGATAAACCTTTTTAAGGAGAAGTATCCGAACTTAGAAGTAGTTCTTTGTGAAGGAACGATTAAAGAAGTTGAAGATTGGTTAGTATCGAGGGTTATTGATATAGGAATTGTTATTTTGCCTAATAAAGATATGGAGATTGTTCCATTAACGAAGGGGAAAATGGTTGCTATCTTAAGAGAGGATCATTCTCTCTGTAAGAAGGACTCTATTACAATTAGTGATTTAGAGAATGAACCAATCATATTATGTAAGGGCGGATACGAACCACCTATTATTGATATGTTTAAACAAGTAAATGTACCACTTCGGGCTGAGTATGTAATTTCGACAGTTACTACAGCTTTAAATATGATTCAAGAAGGATTAGGCATTGCAATATTAGCTGAATTATCTTTAACGAATTTACCAAAAAATGTGCAAACGAGAGAATTGGAACCACAAGTATGGAGAGAAATTGCTTTAGCTGTTCCTTCATTAAAGGATTCTTCAATCGCTGTGCAGCTATTTATTGAAGAATTTCAATCGCTATTTGCAGAATAAAAAGAGGTGTCTCATATGTCATAATGGGACACTTTTTAATTTACTTATAAAAAATCTATGAAAAGGATTGACTTATTTTTTAGTTGTAACTATAATGATTACATCTAGGTGGTGATTACGATGAAAATTAGTAGCCGCTTTTCCATAGCTGTTCATATTTTATCTATTTTGAAAAACAATCCATCTTCACTTTGTACTTCAGACTATATGGCTGAGAGTGTCAATACAAATCCAGTAGTCATTCGTAAAATCATGTCGTACTTGAAACAAGCTGGCTTTGTTTACGTAAATCGTGGACCGGGTGGCGCGGGATTACTAAAGGATTTACATCAAATCACATTGTTAGATGTGTATCATGCAGTGAACGTAGTCGAAGAAGACAAGCTATTTCATATTCACGAGCAACCGAATCCAGATTGTCCAATTGGGGCGAATATTCAAGCGGTGTTAGAAATTATTTTAATTCAAGCACAATCCGCGATGGAAGAAGTTTTGAGAAATATTACGATGGGGCAGTTGTTTGAAACTTTGCAAGAAAAAATGAATGCTTAAATAATATTTATATTTTTTTATCATTAATGTAACTGATTTGATTACAACGATAAGGTAAGGTGTAAAAGTTATGACTGTAAAAATGAAAGTATACTCAGATTTTATATGTCCGTTTTGTTTTTTAGCAAAAGGTTCATTAGATGAGGTAGCGAAAGAGAAAGATGTAGAGATTGAATGGATGCCATTTGAATTACGTCCAAGTCCATATTCAAAAATAGATCCATGGAATGAACCAGAAAAATTAGGTTCATGGGATGCTTTCATTCTTCCGACAGCGAAGAAGTTAGGAATTGATATGCGCTTGCCACGTGTTTCACCACATCCATATACACATTTAGCTTTCGAAGGATGTCAATTTGCGAAAGAACGTGGACTAGGTAATGAGTATCATCACCGCGTATTCACAGCATTTTTCCAAGAAGAGCAAAACATTGAAGATATTGATGTGTTAACAAAATTAGCGGTAGAAGTAGGACTTCCTGAGGCGGAATTTAAAGATGCTTTAGTAACTCGTAAATATAAAGAAAAGCATCAAGAAGCAATTCAACACGCATATGATGAAGCGAATATTATGGCTGTTCCAACTGTCATGATTGGAGATGAAGTCATTCAAGGGCTTGCTAGTAAAGAAACACTAGAAAGGGTCATTGATAAAGAAATTGAAAAGGATAAAACAAATTCATTTGAAGGTATGCAATGTAATACCGATGGATATTGCTAATTCGCTTGTTATGAAATAACAAAATAAATTATAAAACAAACATTTGGAGGAATTAAAATGTCAGCAACTACAACAAACTTAAAAGAAGCAATCGTGAACCGCCGTTCAATTCGTAAAGTAACAAAAAACGATGCAATTACGAAAGAAAGAATTGAAGAAGTGTTAAAAACAGCTTTACACGCACCAACATCTTTCAATATGCAAAGTGGTCGTATGGTTGTATTAATGGATGGAGAGCATGAAAAGTTTTGGGATATCGTTAAAGAAACACTAAGAGCCCGTGTACCAGCAGAAAACTTTGAAGCGACTGTAGAAAGACTAAAAGGTTTTCATGCAGGTGTAGGAACAGTTCTATTCTTTGAAGATCAAGCAACTGTAGAAAAAATGCAAGAAAATGCACCATTATATAAAGATCAGTTCCCATTCTGGTCTCATCAAGGAAATGCGATGTTACAACATACTGTGTGGATGCTATTATCTGCTGAAGGAATTGGGGCGTCATTACAACATTACAACCCAATCGTAGATGCTGAAGTGAAAGAAACTTGGAACATTCCGGCAGAGTGGAGCTTAGTAGGTCAAATGCCATTTGGTGAACCAAACGAACAACCAGCAGAAAGAACGTTCTTGCCTACTGAAGATGTAGTGAAATTTTATTAAGAAATACAATATGTAACGAGAAGGAAGCTGTGTTTAAAAACAGCTTCCTTTTTTGTAGTGGTGTTAATTTATGCGCATTTAGGGAAGAAATATAAGAAATAATACGGTGAGAAGGGAATTAGAAAAATGAATGATGAGAAAAAATATACAGTGGTAGGTACTGATGTTGAGGAAGTAAAGCGTTTAAATAAAAATTCAGGATTAACGTATAATCAAGTGAAAGAAATGTTAGCAAAGCAAATGCAAAAAAAGAAGTAATTAGATTGAAATCTTTCATTTTTTTATTTAGCATTTTGATTGGAGAGAGTTAAGTAAAAGGTAACTCTCTTTTTTGTATAGCTAAGCATCTTATAGAGTGGAGGAAGAAACATGAAGAAATGGGTAAAGGTAACGCTGTCTATCACTGGAGGCATTGTCTTATTAGCGTGTGCCGGCGGATATTACGTGTATAAAAATTATTTTCCAAAGGAACCTGAGCGTATTGTATATGATAAAGAAAGAGTGCTACAACCGATACATAATCAGCTTAAAGGAATCAATATAGAAAATGTAAAGATAAAAGAAAAAGAAGTCGTAAATGCGACTGTAGATGAGCTTCAAAAAATGATTGATGATGGAAAGTTGTCATATGAAGAATTAACGAGCATTTATCTCTTTAGAATACAAGAACATGATCAAAATGGAATAACATTAAATTCTATTACAGAGATAAATCCTAATGCGATGGAAGAAGCAAGAAAGTTAGATCAGGAGCGGGGTAGAAACAAAAATTCGAATTTATATGGTATTCCTGTCGTTGTAAAAGATAATGTACAGACGGAAAAAGTGATGCCGACTAGTGCAGGAACTTATGTATTAAAAGATTGGATTGCAGATCAAGACGCAACAATTGTGAAGCAGTTGAAAGAAGAAGGAGCATTTGTTTTAGGAAAAGCGAATATGTCTGAGTGGGCGAACTATTTATCTTTTACAATGCCAAGCGGGTATAGTGGGAAGAAAGGACAAAATTTAAACCCGTACGGTCCGATTACATTCGATACTTCAGGATCAAGTTCAGGATCTGCTACAGTAGTTGCGGCAGATTTTGCGCCGCTTGCAATTGGAACAGAAACGACGGGATCGATTGTTGCACCAGCGGCGCAGCAATCAGTAGTTGGGTTACGTCCATCTTTAGGTATGGTAAGTAGAACAGGAATTATTCCATTAGCTGAAACTCTTGATACAGCAGGACCTATGGCAAGAACAGTAAAAGATGCAGCAACGTTATTTAATGCAATGATAGGTTATGACGAAAAAGATGTTATGACAGAAAAAATGAAAGATAAAGAAAGAATTGATTATACAAAGGATTTATCAATAGATGGATTAAAAGGGAAAAAGATAGGGCTTCTTTTTTCTGTAGACCAACAAGATGAAAATAGAAAAACAGTAGCAGAAAAAATTAGAAAAGACCTTCAAGAGGCAGGTGCGATATTAGCTGATAATATCCAGTTAAGTGCTGAGGGTGTAGATAATTTGCAAACATTAGAATATGAGTTCAAGCATAATGTAAACGACTATTTTTCGCAGCAAAAAAATATACCGGTAAAATCGTTAGAAGAGATTATAGCGTTTAATAAAAAGGATAGTAAAAGACGAATAAAATACGGACAAACATTAATTGAGGGGTCTGAAAAATCTGCTATAACGAAAGAAGAGTTCGAAAACGTAGTACAAACGAGTCAAGCAAATGCAAAAAAAGAGCTAGATAGGTATTTAGTAGAAAAAAGTTTGGATGCTCTAGTTATGATTAATAACGATGAAGTTCTTCTATCAGCTGTAGCTGGTTATCCGGAATTAGCGGTTCCTGCTGGATATGATAAAAATGGAGAACCAATCGGTGTAGTGTTTGTAGGGAAACAGTTTGGTGAAAGAGAGCTTTTCAATATGGGATATGCGTATGAACAGCAGTCTAAAAATAGAAAATCACCTAGTATATAAAAAGATTATATGAAAAATAACTGGAGTCCACCGAAATATGTTGGTGGATTCCAGTTAAACGAATCTAACAATATGAAAAGAAAAAAAGGATTCTTCTCAATTAGTAAGAAAGATTGTCTATAGAAGTTCATAAAATGTAATATATTCAATTTCCATCCATTGAAGGGGGAGGTTAATTCTTAATGAATGAAGTAAAGAGTTTTTTTCGAAGTAGAGGGTTTCAACGGTTTCTCGTTTTAATAATAGTAGCGCTTGTATTATATGCATTAAAAAGTATGATCAATTTAATATTAATTACGTTTATACTGACGTTTTTAATGGATCGATTTCAACGTTTTATTTCAAGAAAATTGAAAGTAAACCGGAAAATTGTTATTGCATGTTTGTATATAATACTAGTTTCCTTTATAGGCACAACGTTATATAAATATTTACCTGTGCTGACGATACAAATTTCACAATTAATTTATCAATTTAAACTATTTTTTCAAAATCCACCTGATAATGAAATCGTTAAATATGTACTTTCGACAATTAATGGGATGGAAGTATCAAAATATATAGAACAAGGTGTAGATGTTATATATCAATCAATAGCAAATATAGGGAAGGTAAGTTTACAAATATTATTATCTCTAATTTTAAGCTTATTTTTCTTATTAGAAAAAGAGCGTATTATTACATTCACATCTAAGTTTAAAGATAGTAAGTTAAAAATCTTTTATGAGGAAATTGCATATTTTGGTGAAAGATTTGCAAGATCGTTCGGAAAAGTAATTGAAGCTCAGTTTTTAATTGCCGTTGTAAATTGTATTCTTACTGTCATTGCATTAATTGTTTTAGGATTTCCACAGCTACTTGTATTAGCTGTTATGGTTTTCTTACTAGGGTTGATTCCTGTTGCAGGTGTGATTATTTCTTTGTTTCCACTTTGTATCATTGCTTACAACGTAGGCGGAGTTATGTACGTAGTATACATACTCGTGTTCATAACAGTAATCCACGCTCTTGAAAGTTATTTTTTAAATCCGAAGTTTATGTCTGCAAAAACAAATTTACCAATCTTTTATACATTTATGATTCTCATCTTCTCAGAGCATTTCCTCGGAATATGGGGGCTTATTATCGGGATACCAATCTTTATCTTTTTATTAGATGTACTTGATATAAATAATGAGGATGCGACTAAAAAATAAGAAATGATAGAAAATCATTAAAAGGTCATAGGGGATAATTAAGATAAAAAAGCAATCCAAAATAAATTGGATTGCTTTTTATCTTAATTAAAGAACCGGAGCCATTGTTTCTTTTAATACTTGAACAGAGTGATCGAATTTTAATTCTTCTTCTTCACTTAATTCAACCTCTAAAATTTCACGAACACCGCCGCGATTTAAAACAGCAGGCACCCCGATATAAACATCTTTTTGACCATATTGACCTTCTAAGTAAGCTGATACAGTTAATACACTATTTTCGTCGTTTAAAATTGCTTTTGTAACACGTAGAAGTGACATACCGATACCATAATAAGTTGCGCCTTTACGCTCAATAATATGGTAAGCTGCATCACGGACGTTTATGAAAATTTTGTCTAAATCTTCTTGATTATACGTGTTGTCTTTTTCAAGCAGTGTTTGTAGTTTTTGGATACCAACGGAAACATGACTCCAAACAGGAAGTTCAGTATCGCCGTGTTCTCCGATAATATAAGCGTGAATGTTGTGTGGACCAATATCGAAGTACTCACCTAACATATAGCGGAAACGAGCAGAATCAAGCGTTGTACCAGAACCGATTACACGTTCTTTCGGTAAACCAGATTCTTTCCAAGTTACGTAAGTTAAAATATCTACAGGGTTTGTTGCGATTAAGAAGATGCCATCAAATCCGCTATCCATAATACTGCGAACGATTTGTTTAAAGATTTTAGCGTTTTTCTCAACTAAATCTAAACGTGTTTCGCCTGGCTTTTGTGGTAATCCAGCTGTAATAACTACAAGGTCAGCATCTTTACAATCTTCGTAGCTGCCTTTCCATACTCTAGTTGGAGCTGGTGCGAATGGAACAGCATGACTTAAATCCATTGCTTCCCCTTCAGCTTTTGCCTCATTTACATCGACTAAAACAAATTCTTCAGCTACGGCTTGGTTAATCATGCAGTAAGCATAACTACATCCAACTGCTCCTGTTCCTACTAATACAACACGGTTAATACCTTTTTTCATTTCAAAATTCCTCGCAATTTCATTGATTTTATTATGTAAGATAATACGTCTTACTTCTATAGAGTCATATCTAGTTTATTACATTTTATAAAAGATATTCAAGTATTTGAAAATGTATCCGTGCAAATCCGCGAACAAAACATAGGAATTCAGTGAACCGAATATAATTCAGTAAAATCCTTTGTAAAAGGGGAAATGGCATGGGGAACCCATTAGCAATGGAAGAAATGCTTCATATTATTCATGCAGGGCTTGTTAAAAAGAATAACCCAAAACGGATTACGATTGCAGGTGCAGGGATTTCTGGATTAGTTGCAGGTTCTTTATTAAAAGAGGCTGGGCACGAAGTAACGATTATAGAAGCAAATAACAGAATAGGTGGCAGGGTGTATACGATTCGGGAACCATTTAGTGTGGGTTTATATTTTAATGCGGGACCGATGAGAATCCCTGACACCCATAAGTTAACCTTAGCGTATATTCATAAATTTAAACTACCTTTAAACCTTTTTATAAATAAAACTTTTGCAGATATCATTTATACGAATAACATTCAAACGAGATTGAATGTGTTTGAAAATGATCCAAGTGTACTTGAATATCCGGTTTTGGATAAAGAAAGAGGAAAAACGGCAGAAGAGCTAATGATTGAAGTATTAGAACCAATACTAAATTACATTAAGAAGGATCCTGATAAAAACTGGCTTATCGTTGAAAAAAAGTATAAAACGTATTCGCTTGGTTCATTTTTAATGGAGTATTATTCAGATGGTGCGATAGATATGATTGGGGTACTTCTTGATATGGAAGCTTATATGGGAATGTCCTTAATTGAAGTATTACGTGAAATGATTTTCTTTACTTCAACAACGAAATATTATGAAATAACTGGTGGAATGGATAAGTTATCGAATGCATTCTTACCACAATTAAGGGAACATATTTTAATGCCGTATAAGGTTGATAAAATTATACAAGCAGATAATAAAGTAATGTTACAAGGAAATCATGAACAAACGTTAGAGCAATTTACAATAACAAGTGATTTTGCTATTATTACAATTCCATTTTCAGCGTTAAGATTTGTAGAAGTTCAGCCATACTATTTATTCTCTTATTTTAAAAAAAGAGCAATTCGTGAATTAAATTATATTGCTGCAACTAAAATTGCAATAGAGTTTAAAAGTAGATTTTGGGAGAAAGCGGGACAGTGTGGCGGTAAATCTATTACTGATTTACCGATACGGTTTACATACTATCCGAGTTATGGCATTCATACTCCAGGACCAGCTATCGTAATAGCAAGTTATACGTGGGCAGATGAGGCGTTAACATGGGATAGTCCCCCGCAAAGAGATCGTATTCGTTACGCATTAAAAAATTTAGCGGAAATATACGGTGACATCGTCTATAGTGAGTTTGTCACTGGAACATCTTTTAGCTGGAGTAAAAATCCGTATTCTTGCGGTGCATTTACAGCTTTCGAACCAGGCCAAGAGCTCGAGTTATTTCCGTATATTACACCACCATCTGGAAAAGTACATTTTGCAGGAGAGCATACGACATTAACACATGGATGGATGCAAGGGGCAATTGAGTCTGGAGTAAGAGTTGCATATGAAGTAAATGAACAGTGAATCTCTTATATTTACAAATGGTCATTCTTTTAATAAAATGATAAATATAAATCGTAATTATTACGCTTTGAATACATTTGAAGTAAAGAAATGGATGGTCGGTTGAATGAATAAAGTGGAGATTCATATATTAGGTGGTTTTTTAGGTAGTGGAAAATCAACATTATTACAAAATTTATTGTTAGCAGAGAAAAAGAAGAATAGAAAAGTTGCAGTATTAATGAATGAAATTGGTGAATACTCGGTAGATACAGATATTATTGGAAAAGAGAATGTTTTAAGAGAACTTCTTAAAGGTTGTATTTGTTGTACGTTAAAAGAAGAGCTTGAAATACAATTACATTCGTTATACCAACAAGAAAGACCAGATGTAATTTATATAGAAACGACAGGTGTTGCGCATCCAATTGAAGTGTTAGACGCGTGTGTCTCGCCAATTTTAGCTCCTTTTCTGGAAGTAAAATCAATTGTAGTCGTTTTAGATGCAGTAAGGTGGTTAAACCGAAGTATATTAAGTGCAAATGTACAACAGCTATTGCATGAGCAACTGAAATTTGGTAGTCACATTCTTGTTAATAAAGCAGATTTACTAACAGATGAAGATAAGAACACAGTATTTGAAGAAGTAAAGGCAATAAATGATCATGCGAAAATGTATGAGACAAAGTATTGCAATATATCTTTAAAAGATATAGAGGAAGCAGAATTTCCAAATGATGAGGAACATGAGACACTACATGTCAAACAGCATTTATATATACAAACGATGACGTATCAATTTACGAAACCGATTGAACAAGACAAATTATATGAATGGCTTTCGAATTTACCAGATAGTATTTATCGAGTGAAAGGTTTTGTGAAATTCCATGGAGATAAATACCCTCACCTATTCCAATATTCGTTCGGAGTACCAACTTTATTAGAACAAGACTTCGGTTTCCCGACAAACTTAGTAGTAATAGGAGAAGGACTAGATAAGAAACAATTGGCTGAAGGGTTAGAGAAAGTAGAACTTAACTCTAATTAAGGGGAAAAGACTAACTTAAAAATAAGTTAGTCTTTTTGTATGGTCATTACTGAAATGAAACAGTATTTTCAATTGGATTGCAGAATATATATTGATTGTATGTCCGTTTCCATTACATAGGAAGGTGATTATATATTTGTGCCGAATGTAGAGGGTATTACAAGAGTTTTCCATTATCTATCGAATTAGTTAGTCATGATTACGGACAGGGGATTTTGGCGTGTTTGATTCTATCAGAAAGTAAAGTATGGGGAGGATCACAATGTCGATGAAAAAACGTAAGTGGCTAAAGACAATGTTTACTGGTTGTGTTTTAGGTTCGTTATTAATAACGGCAGCTTGTTCAGGAAAGAAAACAAGTACAGAGGATGAAAAAACGATTAAGGTAGGAGTCCTTGCTTCTTTAACAGGACCGCTAGAATCGTATGGAAAACAAACAGTGAACGGATTTGAATTAGGGTTAGATTATGCAACTGGTGGAACTGGGAAAGTAGATGGGAAAAAGATTAAGTTTGTTGTAGAAGATACAGAAACGAAAGCGGATGTAGCAGTTAAAAAAGCTACGAAGTTATTAGAAGAAGAGAAAGTTGATTTTTTAGTTGGATCGTCTAGTTCAAGTGATACGTTAGCGGTTTTACCACTGGCCGGGGAATATGAAAAGATTATGGTTGTAGAACCGGCAGTTGCGGATAGTATTACCGGAAAGAACTGGAATAAATATATTTTTAGAACTGGAAGAAGTTCCTCACAAGATGCGATTGCAGGAGCAGCAGCAATTGCGAAAAAAGATGTAAAGATTGCGACATTTGCCCCAGATAACGCTTTTGGTCGTGAAGGGATGGCTGCATTTAAAGCGGGTGCGAAAAAATTAGGTGCGAACATTGTGAATGAGCAATACGCGGATACAAATTCAACAGATTTTACAGCGAATATTCAAAATATCATTAGTTCAAAACCAGATTATTTATTTATCGTTTGGGCAGGGGCAAATTCACCTTGGAAACAGTTGAAAGATATGAATGTGGAAGCGCAAGGTATTAAAATTTCTACAGGTGCGCCAGATATACCAGCATTAAAAACAATGGATGCATTAGTAGGTATGCAAGGTTTTTCTGTATATTATCACACACTTCCAAAAAATAAAGTGAATGATTGGCTAGTTGAAGAGCATAAAAAACGTTTTAATGGTGCAGTGCCAGATTTGTTTACAGCGGGAGGAATGTCAGCAGCAATTTCTATTGTAGAAGCCTTAAAGAAAACAAAAGGTGATACAGATGTAGATACCTTGATTAAGAAAATGGAAGGAATGGAATTTGATACACCGAAAGGAAAGATGAAGTTTAGAGAGAAGGACCACCAAGCGATGCAGACACTGTATTCTATCACATTGAAAAAGCAAGACGGTGTTGATTATCCGGTGCCAGTGTTAGAGCGAGAATTAACGATGAAAGAAACAGAACCACCAGTTCAAAATAAATAGACTGAATTTTCTGTTGTTTTTGTATAAAGAGGGGGGACCCTCTTTATACATATTTCTTTCATACTCACGGCTTTAAAGGGAGGGATTTCGTGACACATTTGCTAGAGACGAAAAATCTTAGCGTATCTTTTGGTGAACATCATGTTATTAAAGATGTAAATTTAACTGTCCAAAAAGGAAAGCTCATTTCTATTATCGGGCCAAATGGTGCGGGGAAGACAACATTATTTAATTTACTAAGTGGACAGATTTCACCCACAACAGGTGAAGTGTATTTTAAAGGGCAAGATATTACAAAACTATCGATTTCAGATCGAACACGCTTAGGAATCGGTCGCTCTTTTCAGCTTACAAACATATTCCCAGAATTAACGGTACTTGAAAATGTCCGTTTAAGTGTTCAATCATTCGTACAAGATTACTATAGTTTTTTCCCGAGTTCAGCAAAATTAAAGCAACAAGTTGGAGAGGCGAGACGTTTCTTAAAAACAGTATTACTTCACGAGAAAGAGAACGTATTAGCGAAAGATTTGGCACATGGAGAGAAAAGAAAGCTAGAACTTGCGATGTTATTAGCTTTAAAAACGGATGTGTTATTACTTGATGAGCCGACGGCAGGTATTTCGGTTGAAGAGGTCCCTGCTATATTACAAGTGATTGAAAATATTAAGAAACATCCAGAGAGCACAATTGTACTTATCGAACACAAAATGGATATGATACTAGGTTTGTCAGATCATCTTATCGTTTTATTTCATGGAGAGTTATTGGCTGAAGGATTGCCAGAAGAAATTATGAAAGATGAGCGTGTACAAAGTGCTTATTTAGGGGGATTATATAGTGGCACTATTACAAGTGAATAATATAGAAACGTATTTAGATCAGTTTCATATTTTGCAAGGAGTATCTCTTGCTGTTGAGAAAGGGACGATTACTGTACTGTTTGGTAGAAATGGGGCAGGGAAAACAACGACATTACGTTCAGTGATGGGGTTTCACCGCATTGCAGATGGTGAAATTTATTATGATAGTGCAAAAGTAAGTGGATTACCTACACATTTAATTTCAAGGAAAGGAATAGGGTATGTACCAGAAAATCAAGGTATTTTTCATGATTTGACAGTAGAAGAAACATTCGCTCTTGCTAGGGGGAAAGGTGAGGAAGTAGAAGGGAAAATAGAGTGGATGCTGGAACTATTTCCGGATTTAAAGCAGTTTTGGAATAAGAAAAGTGGGCTCTTGAGCGGAGGGCAAAAGCAAATGTTGGCTATTTCAAGAGCGTTTATTAATAGTGATGGATTATTACTTATTGATGAACCGAGCAAAGGACTATCCCCGATAATGGTGGAGAAATTAATGGTAGCTATTTTGAAGATGAAGGAGAAAACAACAGTTTTACTTGTTGAGCAAAATTTTATGATGGCTAGTCAAATTGGCGATTATTTTTACATTATGGATAACGGACGAATTGTTCATAACGGTTTTATGAATGAATTAAAAAAGGATAAGGAAATGTGTCATAAATATTTAGGAATCTCTTAACATGAATCCGAGGTGAAAAGGATGGATGTGTTAATCAATTTATTTGTAAATGGGATTTCAACAGGGATGCTCATTTTTTTGTTAGCATCAGGTCTTTCACTTATTTTCGGTCTAATGAGCGTTTTAAACTTTGCACACGGTGGTTTATTTGCGTGGGGAGCATTTACAGGTGTTTGGTTATTTAATATGACAGGAAGTTATATATTAGCTTTAGTTGGAGCAGTAGCTATGGGAATGTTCCTAGGATTTATTTTAGAAAGGTTTCTTATTAGACCAGTATATGGAAAGCATGTTCGACAGCTGCTCGTTACGCTTGGGGGAATGCTCGTTCTTAGTGAGTGTATTAAAATATTTTGGGGGCCAAACCCTATTAGTGCAAAATTACCGTTATGGTTACAAGGAAGTTTTACATTCGGAGGTATTATATTAATTAAATATCGTCTATTTGTTATTTTGATTGGGATAATTATTTACATTGCACTACTACTATTACTCAAAAAGACGAAGATAGGTCTTATGATCCGTGCAGGTGTAATGGATAAAGAAATGGTTCAAGCGCTTGGTATTAATGTAAAAGCGATATTTTCTTTCGTCTTTTTATTAGGAGCAGGGATGGCAGCTTTGGGAGGATTCTTATTAGCACCGTATTCGGGCGTTATTTTCGCCGAGATGGGCATGCAGTATGCAATTTTAGCTTTTATAGTAGTAATTATCGGTGGATTAGGAAGCGTACAAGGTTCAGCTATTGCTTCTTTAATTGTTGGATTAGCTGGTGCTTTTACAGCGTATTTTATACCAGATTTATCACTTGCAATTAATATGTTAATGTTACTATTTTTCTTAATAGTGAAGCCAACTGGACTTGTTGGTGAAAAGGGGTGAAATGGTGAACAACACATCGGACCGAATTAAAGTATACTTCGGAGTATGTATGCTCATTTGTTTAAGTGTATTTCCGTTCGTAAATGATTCACGGAGCCTGTTAATTTTGTTCACTCAAATCTTCATCTTTGCTATTTTTGCAATGAGTTTTGATGTATTGCTTGGGTATACAGGAATTGTATCGTTCGGTCATTGTATGTTCTTTGGAATAGGAGCATATGGGGTAGCGCTTTTATTTGATCGACAAGGCGTATCAATAACGAACTTTTTAATTGGAATAGTAGCTGCAATTATCGTTTCAGCAATCGTTAGTTATATAATTGGTTTGCTTTCTTTACGATTGAAAAGTCATTTTTATGCAATGTTAACACTTGCTATTTCACAGTTGTTTTTCGTCCTTGCTGAAAAATGGCGTGGGCTCACTCACGGAGGAGATGGTTTTACATTTGGTGTACCAGACGTATTCCGTGATCGTTTTACGTTTTATTATGTAACACTTATATGTTTACTTATCATTTTTGTTCTCTTACGTCTTTTCACCAAATCTTCTATTGGAAAAGTATTAAAAGCAATTTCACAAAATGAGCAACGTGTTGAAGCACTAGGATATAAAGTGCTTCATTATAAAATTATTGCTAGCATTGTTGCAGGAGTAGTAGCTGCGATTAGCGGTGGTTTATTTGTTATTACATTACGCTTTGTCAATACGACTGTATTTTCAATTGAAATGACACTAAATGCACTCTTAATGACAATGATTGGAGGAGTCGGAACATTAATTGGAGCTATTGCTGGGTCTGGGATTATTGAATCACTAAAATATTATTTATCAGAACTAGCGACGGAATATCCGATTTTTGAAAGATGGACGATTATTCTAGGTTTATTGTATATTATCGTGCTACTCGTTTTTCCGAAAGGATTGGTTGGGACGGTTAAGAAATTGAAGAGTTTTAAAAGGAATAAGAAGGAGAAAAGTACAGAAGTGGAGCAAAACGTGTGAAAAATCAATTGTATACAAAATAAAAATCCCTCTTTTATATTCGTTAAAGAGGGATTTTTATTTTGAAAAAAGTATGTAATCAAAGTCATTTTATTAATCAAATAGTTCATCAGGGATATGCTTTATAAAGGTTTGATTCGTAAAAAAATGAACAGCTAAATTCTCAAGGGGAACATCTTCAATTATTACTAATGTATCATTTTTAATCGGTAAAAAAGCTATTCCTTTTCCATCAGCAATAAACTCTTCCATAAGCGAATAAGAATCCAACTGTTGAAGTTGTCGCTGAGATAGATTGTTTTCTTTTAGAAATTGTATTGTCTTATTCCTAAAAGGGCACTTTTTGTCATTGCTAACGAAGAAAATTTCTTTTGAATAATCAATGGTACATTTTTCTTTCGCTTTTAATAAGCCTACAGAAATTGAGGTTGTGAACACTTTTTTAAACGATGCGTCAGGATAATCCTCATAAGTTATGACCATATCAACTTTTTGTTGCTGCAGTAATTTTTGCAAATGACTACTACTTTCTACATATATTTGATAATTTCTTAAATTTACTTTAATACGCTTACTTAAATAATTTGTCAAAATAGATTGTGACGTCGCTATTATATAAGAAGAACCACTCGTTTTAATTTCATCTTTTACTTCTTCTAATAGAGTTAATATTTTATTCGTGTAATCTAATAAAATGTCACCAGCAGGTAACAAGGAAACACCTTTGTTATCTCTATGTAGTAAAGGCGTTTCTAATTCTTGTTCTAATTTTTTGATTCGCTCAGTTACGTTCGGTTGAACATATCCTAACTCTTTAGCAGCTTTACTAATAGAACCCTCACTGGCCACAGTTTTGAATATAATAAGATCATTTATTTCCATGTATCTCAGCCCCTTATGCACTATCATTATAAATGATACCAAACATAATTCATACCTATTTTACGTTAGCCGCTTATCGATTTATCATAATGTATATAAGATTGAAAGCGAGTGATAAACATGATTGGAATGCAATATAAGGTCATTCTTCCAAAGGATTATGACATGGAAATTATTAAGAAAAGAGTAAAGGATAATGGCTATAAAACTGATGGTTTCCAAGAACTAAATTTTAAAGCTTATTTAATTACGGAAACGGAGAAAGACGGGAATTTTTATAACTGCTATGCACCTTTATATATTTGGAATGGTCATGAAGGGATGAATAAATTTATCTTTGAAGGGTATTACGATAACATTTTACAATCTTTTGGATGGCAACAAATACATATAGGTGTTCCATTAGTGGTTAATCTAAGTGATGTATTTAAGAAAAGTAGATATGTTGTTGAATATGCAGGAAGTATTTCTCAAAGTAAAACACTGATTGGGACTCAATTAAGCACTATGAATGAAGATGTACAAAACAACGAAAAGTGTTTAGGGAATGTAATCGTTTATAATCCGGATAAATGGGGATATAGTAGGTTTGAGTTTTATGAAGAGAAGCCTGATATTGTAGTGAATAAGGGTGTTACAGTATATGAGATTTTACACATTTCACGATGAAATTTTGTTGTATATTAAAAATAAGAAAAGGAATGAAAGTCTATGCCTTTTGTGAAGATTTATTATTCTGAAAACATATTAAATGAAGAAGAGTTGGAAAAAATGGGTGAATGTATCCATCTTTCATTAATTGAACATTTTAACATCCCTGAAAATGATTATTTTCAAATGTTCTTACCTTACCAACAAAACAAATTTTTATATAATCCATATTATTTGTTGGAAAGAGGAGAAAAGAGAACAGAGAATATGATTTATGTTTCTATTACATGTGGACCGGGAAGAACGGTGCAACAGAAAAAAGATTTGTATCAATCGGTATCCTTAAAAATCACGGAATATTCCGACGTTAAAACTTCGGATATTTTTATTACACTAAATGAGACAGCTGCTGAAAACTGGTCATTTGGTCAAGGGATAGCACAAATGGTGAAAATAAAGGGAGAAAAAAATGAAAAATGAACTTATTGAAGTACATATTAAAAAGAAAATGAGAGAAATGTCACCTGCATTTGCTCATTATAGTGAAAAGATATTATTTGAGGAAGTGTGGCGGGATGCCACTTTAACATTAAGAGAAAGAAGTTTGTGTACTGTGTCAGCACTAATCAGTCTCGGTAATACAGAACAATTACAATTTCATCTGAAGCTAGCTAAACAAAATGGGGTTATGGAGAATGAATTGGTTGCATTAATAACACATATGGCTTTTTACGTTGGTTGGCCAAAAGCTATGGCAGCTTTAAATATAGTAATGAATGAAATGAAAAGTTAAGAATAATGATAAGTAAGAATTCATGTTTATATGAATTCTTACTTATCATTATTTATGCAATACTCTATCGCTATATTTATTACATTTTATCTTGCTTTTTTATCACTTGCGTAGTAAAGTGATAGTAAGATGAACGCTAGGAAGTGATGAAACATGCGTGATAATACGATAGGATCATTAATATGGTTACGTTTAATACGATTTACGAACCAAAGTAATCAAATGTCAAATGAGTTTTTAAAACGTTTTGATTTAACGACAGCTCAATTTGATGTGCTTTTGCAAATACGTACGTATCAACCACTCACACAAATGGAGTTAGCTGAAAAGGTAACTGTTACACAAGGTGGCATTTCTCGAATGTTAACTCGTCTTGAAAAAGAAGGATATATTGTACGAAAACAAGATTGGAAAACGAAAACAATTAGTCTTACAGAGCAAGGAGAAGCTGCTTTAGAGAGAGCATTGCCAGAGCAACTTGCATTTCAATCTTCGTTTTTTGATGATGTATTAAATGAAGAAGAGCAGAAAATATTATACGAGCTGATGACGAAAGTTCATAAGCATAGCGAAAAAAAAGAATTACCGCAAGAGTAATTTTTTTTACCTCATCAATTGACTAATCAAGTGATGAGGTAGGTAATACGGAGATATACTTGACTTACCAACGTTTTTAGAAGAAAAACTAATACTACATTATTAAAGGGGAGAGTAACTATGGAAAAATACCGTATAGATACAAGAAAAGGAATTGAGTTTGGGTTATATTCAATTGGCGATCATGTTTTAAATCCACATAATGGGGAGAAAATTACGCCAGAAAAAAGAATTCACGAACTAATTGAAACAGCTAAATTAGCAGATGAGGCAGGGCTTGATGTGTTTGCTGTAGGCGAAAGTCATCAAACGCATTTTACAACGCAAGCTCATACAGTTATTTTAGGTGCGGTCGCGCAAGCTACGAAAAATATAAAAATTGCAAGTTCCGCAACGATATTAAGTACATCTGACCCAGTTCGAGTATATGAGGATTTCGCTACCATTGACTTGATTTCTAATGGTCGTGCTGAAATCGTAGCTGGTCGTGGATCTCGTATTGGAGGATATAGTTTACTTGGTTATGATGTGAATGATTATGAAGAGTTATTTGAAGAGAAGATGGATCTTTTATTAAAAATTAATAAAGAGGAACATGTAACATGGAATGGGCAGTTCAGAGCACCACTTGAGTATGCTTCAGTTATCCCTAGAGCTAAAAATAATAACCTGCCAATTTGGCGTGCGGTTGGTGGACCGCCAGCTAGTGCAATTAAAGCAGGACGTGCAGGTGTGCCAATGATGATAACAACACTTGGTGGTCCAGCAATTAACTTTAAAGTGTCAGTAGATGCTTACCGCGAGGCTGCTCAGCAAAGTGGATTTGATCCAGCTAGTTTACCAGTTGCGACAACGAGTTTATTTTATACGGCAAAAAATTCACAAGATGCACTTAGTGAATATTACCCTCACATTAATGCTGGTATGCTTACACTGCGCGGTGGTGGGTATCCGAAACAGCAATTTACAAATGCAATAGATTACCGCGATGCTTTAATGATTGGTAGCCCACAACAAATCATTGAGAAAATGCTTTACCAATATGAATTGTTTGGCCAACAACGCTTTATGGCACAAATTGATTTTGGCGGTGTACCATTTGATAAAATTGAGAAAAATATTGAATTAATTGCTACTGAAATATTACCAGCCGTTAGAAAACATACAGCAAAATAAATAAAAAAACTGGGAGTCTAATTGACTCTCAGTTTTTTTATTTGTTATGGAAAAATGACAAAAAAATGAACTTTTAGTCGAGGGAGAGGGAAGTTATTTTCTATTTTTGAATAACATTATTTCGAGTTTGAATTTTGAAAATACATTTTTCTCTTGACAAAAAATAAGCATTTATCGAGGGTAGTTTCGAGGACGTTTTTTCGGTTGAAAGTCAAGTGTATGAAGAAAAAACGATTATTTTATAGATATAAAAGTAAGCCGTATATTGAAAAAACACATTTTGCTAATGAAAAAAATCTGATTCAAAAAAATGACAAAAGACATATTTCAGACAAAATGATGTCAATAATACGTCAAAAATAACCTGAATTTACTATGCAGGTATATTATACAATTCGATTAACGAATAAAACACTACAGAAATAGTGAAAAGGTAAAAAATAGCATTACAATAGTTTGAAAAACTGAAACTTCATATTTTTCGACAATACATACAAAATGTTTTTGTCTTTTCGTATTTCTTAATAATTGAGTTTGATAAGATTGCTCAATTAACTTTTATTATAAAAACTATGAAGGAAGTGATTTTAGTATGGAAACGCTCGAATTGGCACGAATACAGTTCGCATCAACAACGATTTTCCATTACTTTTTTGTTCCGCTGTCAATTGGTTTAGCTTTTATTATTGCGATTATGCAAACGTTGTATGTGGTAAAAGGGCAAGAAGTATATAAGAAGATGGCAAAGTTTTGGACGCAATTATTCCTTATTAACTTTGCAGTAGGTGTAGTAACAGGTATTTTACAAGAATTTCAGTTTGGTATGAACTGGTCAACGTATTCACGTTTTGTAGGTGATGTATTTGGTCCCTCGCTTGCAATTGAAGGATTACTGGCATTTTTCATTGAGTCTACATTCCTAGGTTTATGGGTATTCGGTGAGGATAAATTACCGAAGCGAATTCACTTAATGTGTATTTGGCTCCTTTCAATTGGAACGATGTTATCAGCATTCTGGATTTTAACTGCAAGTGCATTTATGCAGTCACCTGTCGGGTATGAAATGGCAGCTGATGGTCGTGCACAAATGAATGATTTCTTAGCCATTATTCAAAACCCACAACTATGGGTACAATTCCCGCATACAATTACAGCAGCAATTGCAACAGGTGCATTCTTTATTGCGGGTGTAAGTGCATGGAAAATTACAAAAGGACAAGAAACTGTAGTATTTAAAAAATCTTTCCGCATTTCTATCATTGTTGGAACGATTACAACGGCGCTTGTATTATTCTTCGGTCATGCACAAGCGCAAAAATTAATTAAGACACATCCAATGAAGATGGCGGCAGCTGAAGCGCTATGGAATACAAGTGAGGATCCAGCGCCATTTACAGTATTTTCGAAAATTGATACAGAGAAGAAAGAAAATTCGTTTGAAATTCAAATCCCTTATATGCTAAGTCTATTATCGTATGATAAGTTTAGCGGTCAAGTTGAAGGGATGAATCAAATTCAAAAACAATATGAAGAAAAATATGGACCTGGAGATTATATTCCTCCAGTGCATACAATGTTTTGGAGTTTTAGAGCGATGGTAATGAGTGGAACATTCATGCTTCTTCTAGGAGCTTACGGATGGTTCTTATCAAGAAAAGATCGTTTAGCTGAAAAAACGTGGTATTTAAAATTAATGGTGTATGCAATTTCTCTTCCATTCATCGGTAATACAGTAGGGTGGATTATGACTGAAATGGGTCGTCAACCTTGGGTTGTATTTGGTGTAATGAAAACAGAAGATGCTGTATCACCAAATGTAACATTCGGTGAAGTATTATTCTCACTTATTTCATTCACATCAATGTATTTAATTATGGGTGGAATTTGTGTGTACTTATTTGTTCGTACCATTAAGGGCCACAAGAATAAGAAAACGAAAAAGGATTATCAAAGCCATGATCCATTTGATAAGGAGGAAGAGTATGTTATCTCTTAATGAGTTATGGTTTTTAGTTATTGCAATCTTATTTGTTGGATTCTTCGTACTGGAAGGTTTCGACTTTGGGGTAGGAATGGTTTCGAGGTTTTTAGGAAAGAATGATTTTGAAAAACGAGTTTACTTAAATACAATAGGACCGTTCTGGCACGCGAATGAAGTATGGCTTGTTTGTGCTGGTGGAGCCATGTTTGCGGCATTTCCGCACTGGTATGCAACTTTATTTAGTGGTTTTTATATTCCGTTTGTATTTATGCTTCTTGCTTTAATTTTAAGAGGTGTTTCCTTTAAATTTCGTGCGAAAATAGATAATCATAAATGGAAGAGTGCGTGGGATTGGGGGATGTTTATTGGAAGTATGTTACCTCCTATCCTTTGGGGAGTTGCGATTGCAAACTTTATGGTAGGTGTACCTATTGATGAGAGTAAAAATGTTGTAGGTGGATTCCTGCAATTACTTCATCCATTTGCGTTACTTGGAGGAGTAATGTTTCTCCTACTATGTATTGTTCACGGATTACAATTTCTTACGATACGTACAACTGGTAAATTGAGAGAACGTGCACGAATTGCTGCAATAAAAATTGCACCATTTTCATTAATTACACTTCTTGTTTTTGCTGGTGTGGGGTTATGGAAAACCGACATTTTCACTGCTCATGGAACAGAATGGATTATGGTACCAATCGGAGCTTTTGTAGCACTATTAGTGTCCACTTTATTAAATAAAAGAAGAAGAGATGGTTGGGCTTTCTTTATGACGAGTTTAACAATCATTTTACTAAGTGCGAGTGTATTTATCGGTATGTTTCCACGTGTTATGATTAGCTCTTTAGGAGCAATGAATGATTTGACAATTTACAACGCAGCATCAGGAGCTTATGCATTAAAACTTATGACTTACTTTGCGATTGCTATTTTGCCTTTCGTTATCGGAAGTCAAATATGGAGTTATTATGTATTTAGACAACCTGTTAAGTCAGACAACGATTTGGAGTACTAATGAAAAGAAAAAGAGGACTTCCGTCTTATCCCGGTAGCCGTATTTTATATGTAACGTTAACGATTATTAGTATTTTAGAAGCTTTTAGTATTATTGCGCAAACAATCTTTTTAGCACGAGCTATTACGTTTTTATTTCATGGAGAGACAGTACAAACAATATTAAGTGAAATTGTTTATTTTGGTATCGCGTTTGCAGCGCGTAACATAGTAGTTCGAACATCACAAATATTAGTGGAACGTTTTGCCGAAAAAACAGGGTCGTTACTAAGAAAACAATTGATAGAGGCATATTTCACATTAGGTCCAAGGTATGTTCAAACTGTTGGAACGGGTCATCTGGTTACCTTATCAATTGAGGGGATTGAGAAATTTAAAACATATATTGAATTAACGATTCCTAAAATGATTAGAAGTAGTATCGTTCCAGGTCTAATTGTACTATATGTTTTTACGCTAGATATTGAGTCTGGAATCATTTTAGTTGTAACGATTCCTATCGTGATTATATTTATGATTCTTCTCGGATTAGCAGCGCAAAAAATGGCAGATAGTCAGTATGAGATATATCGTGTACTTTCGAACCATTTTGTAGATACGTTAAAAGGTTTAGAAACATTAAAGTATTTAGGGAAAAGTGAACAGCACGAAGGAAAGATTGAAAAAGTAAGTAAAAGATATAGAAAAGCAACGATGCGTACTTTGCGAGTTGCTTTTCTTTCTTCTTTTGCATTAGATTTCTTTACGAGTTTATCAATCGCGTTTGTGGCAGTTGGATTAGGGATACGTTTAATAGATGAAACGATTATACTATTACCAGCCCTTACAATTTTGATTTTAGCTCCGGAATATTTTCTGCCGATTAAACAAGTGGGAGCAAATTATCATGCGACATTAGATGGACAAATTGCGATGGAGCAAATAGAAGAGATTTTGCAACAACAAAAAGGAATACAAAAGAAAGATTTAAATGAAGATATAGTATGGAATGCCTCTAGTAGCTTGAAATTACAAGATATCAAAGTTAATAATGCTGAATCTGAAAAGGCTATATTAGAAGGGATTAATTTTACTTGGGAAGGTAACGGTGCTATTGGTGTTATTGGTGAAAGTGGTGCAGGGAAATCGACGTTAATCGACGTATTAGCAGGTTTTTTATCTCCTTCGAGTGGAAAGATGTTAGTAAATGGTGTAGAAGTTGATGGATCTACTCGTGAAGATTGGCAAAAAAATATTGCTTATATTCCGCAGCAACCCTATATATTTCCGCTTTCATTAAAGGATAATATTCGTTTTTATGAAACAAATGCAACAGATGAAGAAGTTGAAAGAGTTATTAATGAAGTCGGCCTTCGTTCACTCGTTACATCACTTCCAAATGGGATGCACGAAAGAATTGGAGAAGGTGGACGTATGCTAAGTGGCGGACAAGAACAGCGTGTTGCTATGGCGCGTGCGCTTTTAAGTAAAAAACCAATCATTTTATTAGATGAGCCTACGGCACATCTTGATATTGAAACCGAATTTGAAATAAAGCAAGCGATGTTACGTCTATTTAATGGAAAGTTAGTATTTTTAGCAACTCACCGTCTACATTGGATGAAACAAATGGACCATATCCTTATTTTAAATAAAGGGGAAATGAAAGAAAGTGGGACGTATGAAGAACTTTTAGAGAATGAGACATTACATTTTCATAGGGAAGAGAGGGGAGAGAAATGAGTAACTGGGTTAAACCTTATATAAAACAAAATAAAGGTAGAATGACTTTAACTATTTTCCTTGGTCTTCTTGGAGTTAGTTCAGGAGCGATGTTACTTTTTATTTCAGGTTATTTAATCTCAAAATCTGCCCTTAGACCAGAAAATGTAATGGCTGTATATGTTCCTATTGTTGCAACAAGAGCGTTTAGTATAGGGCAAGCTGTGTTTCATTATATAGAGCGCTTAGTCGGACATGATGTCGTACTACGTATATTAGAAAAAATGAGAACGAAGCTATATAGAATAGTAGAACCACAGGCGTTATTTTTCCGTTCTCGATTTCAAACGGGTGATATGTTAGGAGTGTTATCCGAAGATATAGAGCATTTGCAAAACCTATATTTACGTACAATATTTCCTAGTATATTAGCGCTAGTTGTTTATAGTATCTTCGTACTTGTTATCGGTGCATTTGACCTTGTGTTTGCACTTATTGTAGGTTGTATGTTAGCTATTATCGTGTTTCTTCTTCCATTTGTATCATTACTTTTGATGAAGAAACACCATGTTACTTTAAAGCAAGGCAGAAGCCGTTTGTATCAACAACTGACAGATGCTGTTTTTGGATTATCTGATTGGCAAGCAAGTGGTCGTAAAGATGAATTTATTAATGAGTATGTAAAACAAAATGATCAGTTGTTAAAAATCGAAAAGAGAGTGAAACGCTGGTATCATATTCGGGACAGTATCATTCAATTAGTAGTAGGTATTGTAGTTATTTCGATGATCATATGGACTGGGAATGGAGCGGCAAGTGAACAAATTGCTCCTACAGTTATCGCAGCTTTCGTATTAATGACTTTATCTGTAACGAACGCGCTTATTCCTATTGCAGATGCCATCGATCGAATACCGTCGTACGTAGAATCTACCCATCGTCTTAATGGCGTAGAAAGTGATAGTGTTTTACATGATGAAACGGATTTGCATGGAGAGAAAGATTATATTGAACCAAAACATGTAGATATTGAACTGAATCACGTATCGTATAGTTATCCAGATAGTAATGAGATTGTATTAAAAGATGTATCATTACAAATAAAAGCAGGGAAGAAAATTGCTATTTTAGGGAGAAGTGGGACAGGGAAATCTACTTTACTAAAATTGTTAACAGGGGCGTTAAGCCCAGTAAATGGCCAAGTTGTATTGAATGGTGAACGAGCTCATACGAATCTTTTATCTAAATATATTTCTGTATTAAATCAAAAGCCGCATTTGTTTGATACGACAATTGGAAATAATGTACGAATTGGCAAACCAGAGGCGACGGATGAAGAGATATGGAAAGCTTTAGAGAAAGCACAACTAGCTTCACATGTTACTTCTCTTCCAGACGGATTACAAACAAAAATGCATGAAATGGGAAAGCGGTTTTCTGGTGGGGAAAGACAAAGAGTTGCTTTTGCTAGAACTCTTATGCAAGAAACACCAATTATTGTACTTGATGAACCGACTATCGGTTTAGATCCAAAAACAGAATTGTCTTTAATTGAAACTATGTTTTCTGCAACGGAAGAAAAGACGGTTATTTGGATTACGCACCATCTTGTAGGAATAGAACATGTAGACGAAGTTATATTCCTTGATCGTGGCCAAATTGTCATGCAAGGTAGTCATAAACAACTTCTGAAAGAAAATGAAAAGTATCGTAAACTTTATGAGTTAGATAAAGGAATATAATTTGAATAAGCAATAATTGTAAAAATAGCTACGCCTAATGGTGAAGCTATTTTTTTTGTTAGATTGCAGGTGTATATGATTGTTACGAATTAAAAATGAATTTCATATTATACATATAATGGAGGGATGTGCATGAAGGAGCAATATAAAATCATTGTTTTAAGTGATGAATTATCAGGGGATAGGATTCGAAATACATTAGACAAAAATAAATGTAAAACAATAGTTCATGTTATAGACGTTTCAGATGTTGTTCGAATAGAAAATTCTTTTCAATATATAGTCATTTGGAGAGTGGACGCAGAAAAACTTACAAATGACTTGATAAATAGGGGCGTGCAAAGTTCAAAAATTATTAATTTAACAAAATACATGTATGAATGGAAGGATAAATTAATTTCTATCTATCAAATAAATCCGGATCTTATGTCTTTATACATTTCTATAAAAAAAGCAAAGAGTGATCCGACGTATGAATTGTTTGCTACCGGTTTGTCTTATCCACATTGTGGCATAAGTACGGAGCTCCTCTCAAAAAAGTCAATAAAATTAACACTTCCATCTCAAGATCTATACTATGATTATTTAATAGCGTCACAAATTCTATCAAACACTCATTCATTTCAATATTGTTTAATAGGAATAGCCTATTTCTCGTTTTACTTTGACATGTCGTTATCCTCTGAAGCATATAGAATTCACAAAGTATATTATCCATTGTTTCAAGATGGTCATCATACTGTAGTTCATTCTCCTCTACCCACTGATGGATTCTTACATCTAAATACTCCGAAACCACTTCTTTCTATTTTTAATTTGCATTTTGAATATATTTTATTAGACGAACTAAAAGATGAATCATTGATACTGCCTTGGATAAACGCTGAATGGAATATCATTCCACTTCACATTCCTTTTGAAGAACACGGGAAAATAAGAGCAGCTTCACATGCTAAATTGGTGTATCCTCATACTTTAGTTGAAAATAAAATGATTTTTAAGAAATATTTAGAATTACTGTTGAAAAACGATATAAAGCCATTAATTGTTGTGTTCCCCGTTACTTCACATTATTTCAATTGTAGTAGTAAGAAATTAAAAGAAGATTTTTATAAAGTTATAAATGAGTTTCAAACTCAATATTCTTTTCAAATCATAGATCTATTTGATTCGCCATTATTTTGTGAGGATGATTTTTATGATAGTGATCATATGAATAAAAAAGGTGCAAATAAAATGTCCGCGTTATTAAATATGTTTATTCAGGAACGAAAAGTATGATATTTTGTTTCGTGTTTGCATAAAAGTATATAGGCTCCATACAGTTAAAGTAATGTGATTTTTGTGTCGCGTATATAAATAGTATGCGAAGAGGTGAGAGAGTTAAAATGAGAACTCGTATTGAAAGAACTGAAGAGGTGGTAGAGCAACTTCCATTGGTAAGTGTATTAATTCCTACGTATAATCGTCCTCACTACTTTGAAAAGGCTTTATGTAGTGTGTTAGAACAAACGTACCCTAATATAGAAATTATAGTTGGAGATGACAGCACGAATGACGAAACAGAAAAGATGTTACAAAAATATTTATGTAATCATTCAAATATTATTTATATAAAAAACAGATCAACTCTCGGACAGTTTGAAAATGCGTTAATGTTATTTCATGAAGCGAATGGTGAGTATATAAATTTTTTAATGGATGATGATATATTTCATGTGAATAAAATTGAAAAGATGATGAAGTACTTTTTCAATGATCTAGATAATGAAATTAAGCTAGTAACATCTCATCGTCAAGTAATTGATGATAAAGGGAAAGAACTACGACATATTTATTCAACTGTCCGTTTATTTGAAGAGGATACGATTATAGAGGGGACAGAATTAGGAAATAAGGTAATTGTGGATCAAAAAAATTATATTGGAGAACCGACAACAGTTTTATTTCGTAAAAATGATTTGCAAGAACCGTATGGGATTTTTGATAAGAGGCGGTATTTATGTAACGTAGATATAGCTTCATGGTTATCTTTATTAAGTAAAGGAAAAGCAGTATATATAGCAGAAACACTTAGTTACTTTCGATTACATCCAGATCAACAGTTAAATGAATCTAATAAAATGATGGATGGGTTAGAAGATTTTTCACACAGTATTATAGCAGGAGAACAATATGGTTTCTTATCCACCGAAAAAGAGTTAGACAAAGCGGTAACTAATTTTCTAGATTATGCAAGAAGGATAGTTCCATCATCCATATTATATACATTAGACTATTACCAAAAAATTAGAGCGAAGAAAATAAACATAGAAAAGAAAAAACAACATATAAATAATAATTCTTCTTTACCGAAAGTAAGTATACTTATTCCTGCGTACAATAGACCTTATTACTTGGAATTAGCGCTCAACAGTGCTCTGAATCAAACATATGAAAATATAGAAATTATTATTTCTGACGACAGTACAAATAATGAAGTCAATGCTATGATTCAACCGTACTTACGTGAATATGAGTGTATTACATATGTTAAAAATGAAACGCCGTTAGTTGCCGAAAACTTTAATAAGTGTGTAGAACTTGCGGATGGGAACTATATAAACTTTTTATTAGATGATGATTTATTTCATCATGAAAAGATCGAGAGAATGATGCAATACTTTTTGACGTTAGAAAATATTTCATTTGTGACGTCATATCGTGAACTGATTGATGAGAATGGAGAGATATTACCACCTTCAACATTAAATATGAAAATCGCGAAAGAAACTACACTTTTTGAAGGAAAAGAATTAGGGAATTATATGTTAAAAAACTTGAAAAATGTAGTTGGTGAGCCGACAACTGTTTTGTTTAATCGGAATTTGTTTGACGGGAAGTTTGGATATTTTAAAGGAAAGGCTTATTCTGCTATTAATGACATTGCAACTTGGCTAGATATGATGAGTAAAGGAAAAGTAGTTTATATACAAGAACCTCTTAGTTATTTTAGACAACATAGTGGACAAAATCAAAAACAAATGCATTTTATTTTAATGACAATTGAAGAGTGGATTGAATTAATTATAGATGCATATAATAGTGGATTTTTAAGTTCCGAAAGTGAGTATAAAGAGAGTTTATCTTATTGTTTAGAAAATGCGGGATTTATAGTTAAGGATGCAGTAAGAAATGGCGAACTAGATCAAATTTATAATGAAAAGATAAAAAAAGGATTAAACAAGTTAGTTGCTCATATGTTCGAGAAAGAATCTTGTTATTGTCAATATTGCAATCAACAATTTGAAAAATTTTCACCTTGGCCAGCACATTATGATTTTCCGAAATATAAATTTGAGATGTGGAATAAAGATACAGGGATATGTCCAGTTTGTAATTCGATGGATCGTGAAAGATTGTATCGTGCGTACATTGAAACGGAAACGGACTTGTTAAATAGAAACTATACAATGCTTCATATTGCACCTGAAGCGAAGTTAAGAGATTGGTTTAACGAGTATAAAAATATTACGTATGTATGTGGTGACTTAGAACCAAAGGATCCATTAATGAAGGAAATTGATGTTACAAGGATTACATATGATAGTAATACTTTTGATGTAATATTATGTAGTCATGTGTTAGAACACGTTCCTGATGATGACAAAGCAATGCGAGAGTTATATAGAGTGTTAAAGCCAAATGGATGGGGAATTATTCAAGTACCAATCGTAATGAATGTAGATTTTATTGTAGAGAATGAATTAATTGTAACACCACAATTGAGGAAACTAGCTTTTGGTCAAGAAGATCATGTGAGAATTTATAATCAATCGGGATTTATTCAACGATTAATGAATGCAGGATTTAAGGTAGAATTATATAACATAGTGGAAAAACAAGGAATGAAAAGTGCTAGGAAATTTGGATTATCTGAAACAGATATGCTCTATATTGTCCGAAAATGATAGGAAGGAATAGATAGATATGGAGAATATTCCTTTTTTACGTGCTTCAACTGTACCTGTAAGTGAGTATTTGGACGAATTGAAGGAAATTGATACATCTCACATATATACGAATTATGGACCTATAAATCAACGTTTTGAGGAAACAATTATGTCGGCGTTTTTTCAAAACAGGGGAGCTGTTACAACAGTAGCAAACGCAACGTTAGGGTTAATGGCGGCTATTCAACTAAAGAAAAGAAGAAAGGGAAAGTATGCTCTCATGCCTAGCTTTACATTCCCTGCGACTGCCTTAGCCGCTATTTGGTGTGGATTGGAACCTTACTTTATTGATATTTCAATAGATGATTGGTATATGGATAAAACGGTACTTTTGGATAAGATAGAAGAATTAAAAGAAGAGGTTGCGATTGTTGTCCCGTACGCCACCTTTGGATCATGGATGAACTTAGAAGAATATGAAGAATTAGAGAAGAAGGGGATTCCGGTTGTCGTAGATGCGGCGCCGGGATTTGGATTAATGAATGGAGGGATGCATTACGGTCAAGATTTTAGTGGAATGATCGTATATAGCTTTCATGCAACAAAGCCGTTCGGAATTGGTGAAGGAGGGCTCATATATAGTAAAAACGAAGAAGATATACAACGTATTAAAAGAATGGGGAATTTCGGATTTGATAAAAATCGTGAATGCGCGATGATGGGGTTTAATTGTAAAATGTCTGAATACGCAGCAGCTATTGGGATTGCGACTATAAAAAAGTGGGATCAAAAATTAAAAGAACGCACCCGTATTTCTGAATGGTATAAACAGTTGTTACAAAATACTGGGTTAATGAAAAAAGGGTGGAAAGTCCAAAAGACAGAAGCAGTTATTCACCAATTTATGCCTATCATTTGTCCAGAAGAAGTTCGCAACATACAAGTAATAGAAGAACTGAAAAAACAGAAAATAGAAGCTAGATTATACTTTTCACCATCTTGCCACCAACAAGTTCTTTTTAAAAACTATAAGTCTACAGATTTAACAAAAACGAATAAAATTGCAAAACGAATCGTAAGTTTACCTTTATGGGAAGGAATGACGAAAGAACTAGTAGAGCAAATTGTAATCTGTTTAGAGCAGAAGGTGGTGTCGGTAGATGAATAGTTTTTATAGTCAAGAAGAACTAAAGAAAATTGGATTTTTATCTGTTGGGAAAAATGTATTGGTTAGTAAAAAAGCAAGTATATATAATCCGAGTGCTATATCAGTTGGCAATCATGTAAGAATTGATGATTTTTGCATTTTAAGTGGTAAAATCACAATTGGAAGTTATTCGCACATATCAGCGTATACAGCGTTATATGGAGGGGAAGTTGGGATTGAAATGCATGATTTTGCAAACATCTCAGCTAAAACAATCGTATATGCAGTACTTGATGATTTCAGTGGAAATACATTAATGGGGCCAACCGTCCCGAATCAATATAGGAATGTGAAAGCAGAAAAAGTTATTTTAAAAAAACATGTGATTATTGGTGCTAATTCTATTATTTTTCCAAATGTAACGGTAGGAGAAGGAACGGCAGTCGGCGCGATGAGTATGGTAAAAGAGAGTTTAGATGATTGGTATATTTACGCTGGAGTTCCCGTAAGGAAAGTAAAACCTCGTCAAAAAAAGATGCTAGAGTTAGAAATTGATTTTTTAAAAAGCATTCATTCTTAACAAAAAAGAATGAATGCTTTTTATTTTTATCCCGCTATTTGCTGGTAAAGATTCGACTGGTGAGGGCTAATTAAAGTTTCACTTTATGATAGAGCGGAGTGTATCTTAACTTATTATGTTTTAAATTTTGCTGACCAAGGCAATACTGAGCCATAGTGAATGTAAAGTTGGAGGGCGAGCGTATATGTTTGATGAGGATGGGATTGTTTTAATTATGGAACCAGCTGATGAAAGAAACTTGAGGAGATTTATTTTTTCAGTGCCAAAGTCAGTGTATGAAAAGAAGGGGCTTACATTACACTATGGAACAGCTATAGGACAAGGATATATGGATATAATTGAAGATATTATCAGCGTACATATAGAAATAGATGTTGTAACGATAATAGGGCATGTAAGAGGATAAATAGCTATTTGAAAAAGGTTATAAACAATTTAGCTAGAAGTTATGTATAGAGAAAATTACAGACAATGATAAAGACGAAGGGAGTCTAAAATGAAAATAAAATCAATTTTATTAGTATTTATAGTTTCAATTGGTTTAATGGGATGTTCAATAGTGGAAGAAGGAAAGAACTCCATAGATTATGCTCAAAAGGCGACAGACTATGTAAATGAAATAAGTGCATTTGCAAACGATGCACCAGCATTAGCAGAAAAGGCTGTTAATGATAGCGAGGCTCGAAAAGAATTAGAAACGAAGCTTAGTGAAATTAAACAAGATATACCCGCATTCAATGAATTAACGCCACCTGATGTAGCAAAGGATCTTCATCAACAAATCGTCGGATATAACGAAAAGTTAAATACGTTAATTGATACGGCGATGACAAAGATAGAAGAAGGAAAAGTGGATGTAGAGCAATTTAAAAACTCAGAGCTTATGCAGACGGTAGATCAAGTTCGAGATTTGAAAGATAAGGTGCAAAATTTAGGTCAATAACAAAAAGCTCCGTTTGTAACAAACGGAGCTTTTTGTTATTGGATACAATAAACGATTACACCAACGATAATAATCATGTTGCCGATGAGTTTACGTTTCGTTATTTTTTCCCCTAGGAAATACCAACCGAAAATTAATATGATGATATAACTTAAGGATTCTAATGCTGATGCTTGTTTTAATTCCATGCCCTTCATGGCGATTACATTTAATCCAGCATTAAGTACAAATAAAGAGTAACCGATAATAACATAAGGATTCACATATTCTTTTATTCTAGAATCGTATTGTTGTAAAGTAGCTTTTTTTAATAATATTTGTGAGTAATTTGCTAAAATTATCCCGAAAATAAACAATAGTATATAACTATTCATCTTTTGTCACCACCACAATTCCGACGATAATAATAGCTGCACCAAGTAAATGATTCCACTGAATTGTATCTCCAAATAGAAATACTGACCAAAGCATTGACCATAGTATAATAATCCCTCGATGTGAATATGCTTTTGAAATTTCGAAATGTTTAATTACTTGTTGCCATAAAATTGCATATCCGAATAAAAGTATAACAAGTCCGAAATAAGCAACAAAAAATGAGATTGAAGCAATTGGAAATTGAGCTGCCCATTTCATGTAAACCATAATGATAGAATATATCAAAAAAGCTACATGTAAAAATACATAATTTTTAATAGTTGGTTTCATTTATTCACTCTCTTTTACATATAAATATCTATTTATATCTGTTTTTTCAATGATAGATATAGAAATATATTTTGTTTAATCTTTCACATTCCAAATTATATAGTATCATGGCTTTTATTGTAAAACAATAGAAGTCATGCATTCATTTTTTCCAAGATTCTACAATATGTATCGTTTTATTTGTTGCATCCAACTCTACTTGAACACCGAAAGGTATAGTAATCATTGGATGTGTATGACAACAATCGAAGTCAGCTAGAAAAGGAATTCTTTGATTTTGAAGTACTTCCAACAGTATTTCAAAAGGTTTTCGATTTGTACCACAATCATCAAATTGCTCATGTTTTCCAAGAATGATACCTGAAATTTTATCAAATACACCGTTAATTTTAAGGAATGAAAAGCTTCTTTCGATAGTAGCTGCATCTTTTGAACTGTCCTCAATAAAGAGAATATCGCCTTCTTGAATATGTGGCATATAGGGGCTAGCCCAAATTCCTTGTATCGTGTTTAAATTCCCGCCAATAATACGCCCAGTAGCTTTTCCTTCAATTACTGAAATCCAATTGTTTGGTCGAAGTTCTTTCTCCTTCGTCTTTTCTTCCCAATTAATAAATTCATCTGACCAAAATAATGGTTGTTTTATATGATAAGGAAGAGATTGATCATGTAGTAAAGTTTCTGCAAAATATTTGTATGTGCAGTTAACAAAAGGTTCAAATTCGCCAAAGGAAGGGACGAGAGCTGGCCCATAAAATGTAGGGATTCCTGTTTTAGCATAAATTCCTAGTAATAAAGCAGTTGTATCTGAATATCCAATCATTATTTTAGGGTTATTTAGAAAAGCATCATAATCAATATAAGGTAATATTGAATTTGAATTCATCCCACCAATTGTTGACATAATACAAGAAATATTAGGGTTTCTTATCAAGGCATTTAGTTCATCAGCACACTCTTGTATACTACCAGAACGATAAAAATCATATCGACCTGTTAATGAACTTTCTAATATATGAAACCCTTTCTGTTGTAAGTAAGATTTTGCTCGTCCAAATCTATTTGGGGAAGTGTAGGTTACTGGTGAAGAAGGAGAGTAGATCCCAATTGTGTCTCCATATTTTAATGATTTTGGAAGTAGCATTTGTATGAATCCCTTCTATTAAATAGTTTATTTACAAGATTTTATTGTTGAATATTCTTATATTTCAGTATTATTAGTGTAACATAAACAAATTAAAATAATAATTACTGTATATGAATAAATATACTTTTTACCTTGACTGTATAAAGGAATTGTTGTTAAGGTTAAATGTGAGTGTATAAAAGGTTTGCTAAAGGAGTTTTGAAATGAATCGGTTAAAATGGGGAAGGATGACAGTCCTATTAGTCATTATTTTAGGGATATGTTGGTTCTTATTCCAAGGAAATCAAAAGAGCGTAGCGAATGTAGAAGGACAACCTTTGCAAGTGGCAGAACTACCTAAAGCAGGATTTACTGAAAAAGTAGTCCCGCCAAAGTACATCCCACCAGAAATTAACGCAAAAGCGGCTATGATTATCGATGCGAGTGATGGAGATATTATTTATCAATATAATGAAAATGAAGCTTTTGCACCGGCTAGTATGTCTAAGATGATGACAGCGTATCTCCTACTAGAGAGTATACATAACGGGAAAGTTCGCTGGGAAGATCCAGTTAAAATGAGTGCGAAGGCGGCACAAACAGAGGGAGCGAGAATCCCAGTACAAGTTAATGACACATTAACTGTTAAAGATTTATATCATGCATTAATGATTGAGTCAGCTAATAATTCAGCTGTGGCTTTAGCAGAACATATGGCAAAATCGGAGAAAGATTTCGTTCAGCTTATGGATGCAAAAGCGAAACAGTTAAAAATGTCGGAACATGCTAAATTTGCAAATGCTTCTGGATTACAAGAGCCAGATGGAAGTGAAACAAAAATGACGGCTGGTGATGTAGCACAATTGGCGTATCATCTTATAAAAGATTATCCGGAAATATTAGAAGTGACTCACTTACGTCAAAGTCAGCTAGCATTTAATAATATTAATGTTATAAGCACAAACGACATGTTAAATAAAAATAATAAAAGTTTATATATAGAAGGAATGGACGGACTAAAGACTGGATTTACAGATAGCGCAGGATACTGTTTTACGGGGACTGCAAAGCAAGGTGATAATCGAATTATTACAGTGGTCATGGGGACATCAAGTAAAACAAAACGTTTTACAGAGACAAATAAGTTAATGTCGTATGCATTTGGATTAGTTAATTAAGTAAGTAAAATACGAATCTAGATCGCTACATAAGTAAGACTGTTTGTTGTTACTAATTTTAGATAACAACAAACGGTCTTTTTATTTTAACTTTAAAAAGGAAAAAGATTCTAAATACAAGTGTTATCATTTGAGTTTATTTGTTGCTGTGATATTATAAAGTTATAAGCTTATTAATAATAAGTTTGAGGGGCGTAATATGACATATACATATGAAATAGCCTCAATTGAAAATTGGAGGGAATTATGATGGCAAAAGATTTTTACTCAGCAATTGAAGACAGAAGATCTATTTATGCAATTAGTAAAGAGCAAGTAGTTTCTGATGAAAAAATTCAAGAAGTGATTTATCATGCTGTAAAACATACACCTTCAGCTTTTAATTCTCAAAGTGCTCGCGTTGTTGTTTTATTAGGAGAACAACATGATAAATTATGGGATATTACGAAAGAAACATTAAGAAAAATTGTACCTGAAAATAACTTTGCACCTACTGAAGAAAAAATGAATGCATTTAAAAGTGGTTATGGAACGGTTTTATATTTTGAAGACAGTGAAGTTGTGGAAGGCCTTCAAGCAAACTTTGCATTATATAAAGATAATTTCCCAACTTGGTCTCAGCAATCATCAGGAATGTTACAATTTGCAATTTGGACAGCTTTAGAAATTGAAGGGTTTGGTGCTACGTTGCAGCATTACAATCCGCTAATTGATGAAGAAGTGAGAAAAGAGTGGGATGTTCCAGCAAATTGGAAGCTCACTGCGCAAATGCCATTTGGTAAACCGGTAGTACATGCTGGTGAAAAAGAATTCCAACCGTTAGAAAACCGTGTGAAAATTTATAAATAAAATAATTTGATAAAAGGTGAACAGGAATATAACCTGTTCACCTTTTTTTATACGTAATAAGGTTTTTTTTGTCCAGCATTTTTCATCTGATTTTTTAATTCATTTTTACGTTTTTCAATAGCTGATACTTTTTGTAATGTTATCATTGAAACGAATTGAATAAAAGCATAGTATAGCTCTATATTTTTTTGTATTGGATCATCTATTATATTTCTCACAAATATGCCTCCTCTTTTTATTTCAATAAAACTCGACATGAATGGGAAGTCCGAGTGGTGAGGGCTCTAATAATCATTGGGGATGGATAAAAGCCCTATTGGTTAAAGTTTTACTTTATAAGGGAATGAAAAAATATCAGTTCGCTAAAATTTCAATTTATTTAGATGTGTATATAATACTATAAATATCCTATAAATTCCATGGTTAGAAAAATAGAACAGTTGGTATGATGTGTGTTTTCTTTAAAGGAGAAATGGTTTTTATGAAATAAATCTTACAATTCGTCAAATTATTTCAAAATTGTAGATAGTATAGAAATTTAGTTTTCTAAAAATATTATACTATTGATAAATAGAGTGATTTTTGTCATGATGAAAGTATACTTCATGTAAGGAGCTTTATAAGGAAATACATAATGTGGTTTGTATTAGGTTAATAGAATTTTTTATAGAAGATAGAAAAGCGATGTTTTATATTGAGATATTAAATGAAATGTCGAATTTTCATGCGATATATAAGAAATTTGAAAAAATCATTGCAAAAACACTATAATTAATGATAAAGTTCACATGAAGTTCACACGGATTTCACTTTGTTCATTTAAAATGAACTCTGTGTGAAAAATAAAACTCTTGCTAAAAAATGGAACTGGATGAATATTTTACTTTGATAATATTGTAAAGTATTAAAGTTTTAAGTTTTTTTTAAGAGGATAGTAGGGAAAGGAAGTAAAGACAACTTATGAAAAAAGTAATTGCAGGTTTAGCAGCAGCTTCTGTAGCTGGCGTTGCAGTTCCAGGAATGGATTCTGCTCATGCACAAGTTTCAAATGAAGCGCTAAAAGAAATTAATGGACAAACTCAAACTCAAACGACTGTAACTGAAACAAAAACTGTAGAAACAACTTCTGAATTAAAATACACAGTAACTGCTGATGTATTAAATGTTCGTTCAGGTGCTGGTACAGGACATAACGTTATTTCTAAAGTGAAATCAGGTCAAGTGCTACAAGTAGTTGGACAAGAAAACGGTTGGTTCAAAGTAAACGTAAATGGTCAAACAGGTTATGTAAGTGGTGACTTCGTAACGACTGGTGGCAAAACAGGAACGACTGTTCAACAAGGAACAGGTACTTATACAGTAAACGTTTCTTCACTTAACGTACGTACAGGCCCAAGTACATCTCATACAGTTTTAGGTTCTGTAAACAAAGGTAAAACAGTACAAGTTGTAGGTGAAGTACAAGATTGGTTTAAAATCAACTTCAATGGTGGAACTGGATACGTAAGCAAAGACTTCGTAACAAAAGGTGGTTCTGCTGTATCTAACGAAACACAACAACCAACTACAAACAACAATACTACAACAGTTCAAACTGGTGGTTCTTATGTTGTTAACACTGGTGCTTTAAAAGTACGTACAGGCCCAGCTACATACAACGCTGTAATCGGTGGAGTAACAAATGGTAAAGTACTAAACGTTACTGGCGCTGAAAATGGTTGGTACAAAATTAACCATAACGGCCGCACGGGTTACGTAAGTGTAGACTTCGTTAAGTTTGTAAAAGGCGGAGTAAACAACGTTACAAATAACAATAACAATAACGTTACAAATAACGTTCAACAACCAGGTAAAGACGTACAAAAACCAACAACAGGTGGAGATACATCTTCAATCGCTGGATTCGCTAGATCTTTAAATGGTTCACCATACAGAAATGCTGGTACAACACCTGCTGGTTTTGACTGCAGTGGATTCATTCACTACGTATTAAATCAAACTGGTCATAAAGGCGCTCGTCAAACAGTTGCTGGATACTGGAGCTCTAAAACAAAAACTAGCAATCCACAACCAGGTGATTTAGTATACTTCCAAAATACTTATAAATCAGGTCCTTCTCACATGGGTGTTTACTTAGGAAACGGTCAGTTCATTAGTGCAGAAACAGATGCAACTGGTGTACGTATTAGTTCTGTAAGTAACTCTTACTGGAGCAAGCACCTATTAGGTTACACAAAAGCATACTAAGAAAAAGTAGTTTTATATACTTTTCGTATAGAGAAAAGGCTTTCCAAGGAAACTTGGGAAGCCTTTTTATAATTGTATAAATTGGAAGTTTAATAGTTTTTATTTTAAATTTCCATTTAAAAATCGATCATATAAGTCATGGAAATAGTTAGGACGAAATAAGTTCGCTGCATGTCCTGCTAAAGGTATTTCCTTATATAGAACGTTAGGTAAAATAGATTTCAAATCAAATAGACAAGATTTATAGAGATGATCATGCTCTCCCATTACCCATAGTATAGGGTGAGGAAGTGATTTTAATTTAGACTTTAAATCGAATTCTAACCGATGTCGTAATGACTGGGCAATAATGGATGAATGTAATTGTAATCCGAAACGGTAGTAAATATTTCTTGAAATGACTGCAAACGGATTTGCTTTTAGTATACCACTTGGAAAAATAGTATTTGCGTATTGAGAGAGCCATTTAGAGTATTCATCCCCTCGCTTCTCCCAAAAATTTTGGAATACGCTATATAAGCGAGAAGGGTTATTGTAATGTCCTCCAATATGACAAATACTTAATACTTTTTCTGGATGCATTTGTGCAAAAATTGTAGAGATGTAACAGCCGTAACTTAGCGCACAAATATGAGCTTTTTTAATACCTTCTTGTTCATATAAGTTTAATAATTGATCTACGAGACGCTGTAATGAAAAGTCGATTGCTTCTCCTTTATCATCACCGTGACCTAATAAGTCATAAGTTATAATGTTGTAGGAGGCAGAAAATCGTTTTTGCTCCTTTTTGAAGGCGCGACGATTGCCAACTAATCCATGAATAAAAATAATTGTTTCCTTTTCAGAATGTATATTTGTTTGCAAAAAGGATACTCCTTTCACTAACTGGAGATTTATATCGTGTTTTAAATTATTTATCTATAATTCACATAGAATAATATTAAGTACCAGGTAATAATATCAGATGTTTATATCTGTTGTAAAGATGAGTTTTTATGTATATTTTGTAAAAATAGAAAAAGTGTGTTTACATTCAGTTTACATTTGTATCGTATTCTAATTTTAGAAAGAATAGTTTGGTTTAACATGAGGAGATGAACAGGAATGGAAGTTAGAAATGAAATGAAGAAAAAAGGGAGCTGGAGGCAGTTTTTACGCTTTATTCAAGATACAAATCCTCCGAAAGGAATTTTAATTTTTGCGTTATTAATGAGTTTGCTTTCTACGGGAGCGAGTTTATTTATTCCTATGCTAACAAAAGGATTAGTAGATAATTTTTCGCTTTCTTCAATTAGTGCAGGACAAATTGTTGGGTTAGTTGCTTTCTTTGTAATGCAAACTATTGCGGCAGGGTTGTCTATATATTTACTAAATTATATTGGGCAGAAGATTGTAGCGGGACTAAGAGAACGTTTGTGGAAAAAGGTACTTATCTTGCCGGTATCTTATTACGATCAAAATAGAACAGGTGATACCATTAGCCGTATGACGAATGATACAGGTGTTGTGAAAACGTTAATTTCTGAGCATTTGTCAAACTTATTAACAGGTGGTATTTCAATTGTTGGATCGTTAATTGTATTATTTGTGTTAGATTGGAAAATGACTGCGTTACTTTTAACGGTTATTCCGTTGTCTGTATTAATTTTAGTTCCACTTGGACGAAAAATGTATAAGATTTCAAAAGCACTTCAAGATGAAACGGCATCTTTTACAAGTGTGTTAACGCAAGTGTTATCAGAAATTCGTTTAGTGAAATCTTCAAATACAGAAAAAAGAGAATATGAAACGGGTAATACAGGCATACAAAAGTTATTACAATTTGGTTTGAAAGAAGGAAAAGTGCAAGCATTAATTTCGCCAGTTATGTCGTTTGTTTTAATGGCACTACTTGTTATTATCGTAGGATATGGCGGGATGAGAGTTTCTAGCGGTGCATTAACAACTGGTGAACTTGTAGCGTTTATTTTGTATTTAGTTCAAATTGTAATGCCGATGAGTCAATTATCTATGTTCTTTACACAATTCCAAAAGGCAATTGGTGCAACGGAAAGAATTAGTACGATTTTAGAATATAAAGTAGAAGATCATGAAACTGGTGTGAAAGTGACAAATGCTAAGCAACCGATCGTTCTTGAAAATGTACATTTTGAGTATAACGAAGAAGAGCAAGTTTTGAGAAATATTGATTTCACAATTGAATCTGGAAAAGTGACAGCGATTGTAGGACCAAGTGGTAGTGGGAAAACAACGTTATTCTCATTACTGGAACGTTTTTATGAGCCAACTAGTGGTGCCATTAAATTAGGAAAAGAATCAATTACGAGTTATTCATTACAGTCATGGCGACGTCAAATCGGTTACGTATCACAAGATAGTCCGTTAATCGATGGAACGATTCGTGATAATATTTGTTACGGCGTTGAAGGCGAAGTAACGGATGAAGAAATTGAAAAAGTAGCAGCAATGGCATATGTTGATGCATTTATTCATGACTTACCAAACGGTTATGCAACAGAAGTTGGAGAACGCGGTGTGAAGCTTTCTGGTGGACAAAGACAGCGAATTGCCATTGCCCGAGCGTTACTTCGAAATCCGCAAATTCTTATGCTCGATGAGGCAACTTCAAGCTTAGATAGTAAATCTGAGTCTGTCGTTCAAAAAGCGTTAAATAACTTAATGAAAGGCAGAACAACGTTAGTGATTGCGCATAGACTTTCTACTGTTGTAGATGCAGATAAAATTATCTTTATTGAAAAAGGGAATCTTACAGGTAGTGGTACGCATGATGAATTATTACAGACGCATGATATGTATCGTGAGTTTGCAACGCAACAATTGAAAATTAAAGAGGGTGCATTTTAAAAAAATATATTAGATGCTAAGTAGAAAGGAAATGGTTCCTTTGATACCTAAAATTTTAATAGTAGACGACGATCCACACATTAGGGAACTCGTTTCTGTATTTTTAGAACGAGAAGGTTTTCAAACATATGAGGCAATTGATGGAGTAGATGCACTTCGGAAAATGGATGACGTAAAAGTCGATATGGTTATTCTTGATATCATGATGCCAAATATGGATGGATTTGATGTATGTTTTGAATTAAGAAAATACTATGATATCCCGGTTCTGATGCTAACTGCCAAAGGGGAAACATCACAAAAAGTAAAAGGATTTCACCTTGGGACAGATGATTATCTTGTAAAGCCATTTGACCCTATAGAACTAGTAGTGAGAGTAAAGGCATTATTGAAACGTTACCAAATTACAGTTTCACAATCGATTCAAGTTGGAAATGTATTATTAAATCGTAAAACATTCGAAGTTACATCTGGAGAACAAACGGTTATGTTACCGTTAAAAGAATTTGAGCTGCTTTTTACTTTAGGGTCTAAATCGGGAAGAACTTGTTCGAGAGAGCAATTAATTGAAGAAATATGGGGATATGATTTTGAAGGGAATGAACGTACACTAGACGTTCATATTAATCGGTTACGTGAGAAGTTTCAAGAAGAGCAGTCGAAATTTAGTATTAAAACAATAAGAGGATTAGGGTATCGCTTAGAGGTAAGTAAATGAGAAAAAGAAAACGAATGAGTAAGTTGAAGATGCTGAAAGTATTTGGAGCGGTATTAGCGCTCTTTTCTTTTCTTACTATCATTTGGTCTATCGCATTTTATGTAGCAACTAGTATATTGAATGCTTTTGACGTAAACGTATCGCCATTTGTTGCCTTTCTAATTAGTGATATGGTCGGTTTTGTATTTATTATTCTTATTTGGACATTAATTGGAATATTAATGAGGCCAAAACGAGAGGCAATGATTTGGACTATTATTGAACCGATACAAAAAATTGCAAAAGGAGACTTCTCCGTAAAAATACGAAATGAAGAAAAGTATGATGGAGAAATTGGTGTGCTCGTAAAAAGTATAAATGATATGACAGATGAACTGAATACGATGGAGAAAATGAGACAAGAATTTGTATCGAATGTTTCTCATGAAATACAGTCACCATTAACTTCTATAAAAGGGTTTGCTAGAGCACTACAAGACGATAATCTTTCTGAGGAAAAAAGAAAACATTATCTTACCATTATTGAAACTGAAACAACGAGATTATCTAAACTAAGTCAAAACTTATTGAAGCTAACTCTTTTAGAATCAGAAGAGTATATACCAGAAAGAGTGAGTTATCGATTAGATCAGCAGTTAAAGCAAATTGTGTTAAATAGTGAACCACTCTGGGCTGAAAAAGAAATCGAGTTAGAACTAGATTTAGAAAAAGTACATGTTATTGCTGACCAAGAAAGTATGAGTCAAGTGTGGATTAATTTAATTCATAATAGTATTAAATTTACTCCAAGCGGTGGCACGATTACTATTCAGTTAAAGGAACATGAAACAGTAGTGGAAGTGCGCATCCGTGATTCGGGAATCGGTATATCAGAAGAACAGAAACAACATATTTTTGAGCGTTTTTATAAAGCGGATTCTTCACGAAATCGTGCCTATGGAGGAAGTGGCTTAGGTTTAGCTATTGTAAAAAAAGTACTCGACCTTCATCAAGGAGAGATAAAAGTAGAGAGTGAAGAAGGAAATGGAACAGAATTTATTGTGTGTATTCTTAATTATGAAGAAAAATAGTGTTAGAAGGAGAGCCTTCTAACACTATTTTTCTTTAAAAATGCATTTACCGTTACTGCAATTATATTGATAAGCTTTTCCTTCGCTATTCATACGGTATGAGTAATCAGATTCTTTATCGTTCTTAAAGTCAACGTATGCTTCTGCACCGTTTTTATCGTCATCTATATCAATGAATTGAACGTTTCGTATAGAATAATCTTTCTTTTCTCTTAAACCTCTTCCTTGCAAGTTTGTATGAATACCATCTACTAACTGGTCAAACAAAGACCAGTTTAAATTAAGATGTTCAAATGACTCAGTATGTCTTCCTAAAATACCGTTGTCTTGTATTATTTTTTTATTATCATCGTATGTATAAGAGTATGTAAAATATGGTTCGTCTTTATATACTACTGTTGCATAATAGCCAATATTATAAATGGGAGTATATTTTCCGGTTATGTCTTGTATTTCTTCTTGCTTATAACCTTTTTTAATATGGAGATAATTGCTAGTATCTTTTTCTATTACTTTATAATTTAGTGGATTACCAAATATAAAGTACAGGGCAAACAATATGATAAATAGTCCGACTGCAGTTAGTAACAAGACCCATTTTTTTCTTTTCATACACATACACTCTCCTATGCTGGATTTGTTTTTATTTTACATGAATAATGGTAAAAACATGAAACTTATAAACAAAAACTTTCTATAGTTACCTACAAGTAACCTACGCACATGAAAGTGCATCATTGCCTTTTTACATAAACATAGATACAATTTTAATATAATACATAACTGAGATGATTAAGGAGTGTTATACTTGGCAGAATTATTACAAGGTAAAAATGCTTTAATTACAGGAGCAGGTAGAGGGATTGGTCGCGCTGTCGCAATCGCATTAGCGAAAGAAGGCGTAAATGTAGGCTTATTAGCTCGTTCAGAAGAAAACTTAAAAGCTGTAGCGAAAGAAGTAGAAGCAGAAGGTGTAAAAGCCGTTATTGCAACTGCTGATGTTTCTTCATACGAAGAAGTAACAACTGCGATTGAAACGTTAAAAAATGGTTTAGGATCTATCGATATTTTAATTAATAACGCTGGTATTTCTAAATTCGGTAAGTTTTTAGAACTAGACGTTGCTGATTGGGAAAAAATCATTCAAGTAAACTTAATGGGTGTATACTATGCAACTCGTGCAGCTTTACCGAGCATGATTGAACAACAATCTGGTGATATCATTAACATTTCATCTACAGCAGGGCAAAAAGGTGCACCTGTAACAAGTGCATATAGTGCTTCTAAATTTGGTGTCCTTGGCTTAACAGAATCGTTAGCGATGGAAGTTCGCAAACATAACATTCGTGTAACAGCTTTAACTCCAAGTACAGTAGCAACTGATATGGCTGTTGATTTAGGATTAACTGATGGAAACCCTGATAAAGTAATGCAAGCAGAAGATATTGCAGAATTTATCGTAGCGCAGCTGAAATTAAATAAACGTACATTTATTAAATCTGCTGGGCTTTGGTCTACTAATCCATAGGAAGTAAATTTAACTTTAAAAGAAGGGATATCTATTCTGTAAGGGGTAGATGTCCCTTCTTTATTTTTTGTATTCGAGACAGAATTTTCGGTATAATCAAAAGTGAATGGTAGAAAGCATTGGAAAATTGAAAGGGGTGGTATTTGCATGAATGGAATTGAGAAATGGACGGCTGTTGATCAATATATGAGTGATGTATTAATACCGAAAGATTCTACATTAGAAGGGGTTCTTCAAACTAATGCTGCAGCTAATTTGCCAGCACATGATGTATCACCAACGCAAGGGAAGTTTTTACAACTGTTAGTACAAATTCAAGGGGCTCGTAATGTTTTAGAAATTGGCACGCTAGGCGGGTATAGCACGATATGGCTTGCTAGAGCATTGCCATCTGGAGGCCGAGTTGTTACATTGGAAGCAAGTGAAAAACATGCTGAAATTGCACGTAGCAATATTGAGCGTGCTAATTTGACTGATAAAATTGAAATACGAACAGGATTAGCGTTAGATTCTTTACAACAAATAGAAAACGAGAAGTATGAACCGTTTGATTTTATTTTTATAGATGTTGATAAACAAAATAACCCTGCTTATTTTGAATGGGCACTAAAACTATCACGACCGGGTACTGTAATTATTGGGGATAACGTAGTACGTGAAGGAGAAGTTATTGACAATACTAGTACCGATCCTCGTGTACAAGGGATACGTCGTTTCTATGAATTAATAGCTGCTGAGCCACGTGTTAGTGCTACAGCGCTTCAAACTGTCGGAAGTAAGGGATACGATGGATTTGTAATGGCAATCGTAAAAGAATGAGGTAAGGAGATAGATAGAATGAAAAAGATGTTTGAAAAATTATAACATGTATCTTGTATAACGAGATTAGCTCGTGGGCCTCCGACATACATAACACTATATTATATATCAAAAAATTGGAGGCTATAAGTAGATGAGAACTGAAAAAGAAATGCTAGACTTAATTATTAATACAGCAAAAGAGGATGGAAGAATTCGAGCAGTTATCATGAATGGATCGCGTGTAAATCCAAATGTGAAAAGAGATTGTTTTCAAGACTATGATATTATGTATGTTGTAAATGATATACAATCTTTTACGTCTAATCATAATTGGGTTCATAGATTTGGAGAAATAATGATAGTACAAATGCCAGAAGAAATGTCGTTAGTTCAACCAAATGAAGATGGGAAGTTTCCGTATTTAATGCAGTTCATGGATGGGAATCGGATTGATTTAACGCTAGTTCCAGTTGAGTTAATAAAAAAGTTCGTTGGACAAGATAGTTTAAGTAAATTACTTCTCGATAAAGATAATTGTATGGAAGGATTCCCGCCAGCAAGCGATAAAGATTACTTAATAAAAAAGCCTACAGAAAAAGAGTTTTTGGATTGTTGTAATGAATTTTGGTGGTGTAGTACGAATGTGGCAAAAGGGCTATGGAGAGAAGAGCTTTCTTATGCAAAAGGAATGCTTGAGGGACCAGTGCGAGATATGTTCATCGTAATGCTAGAATGGTATATTGGTATGAAAACAGATTTTACAGTTAATGCAGGGAAGTTTGGAAAGCATTTCGAGCAATATATTGAAAAAGATATGTGGGTGCAATTTAAAAGAACATTTTCTAATGCAGAATATGAAAACATATGGGAGTCATTCTTTGTCATGGGTGATTTATTTAGGGAAGTGGCGAACGAAATCGCTAACAAATATGAATATCAATATCCGCAAGATGATGATGATAAAGTGACGAACTATTTAAAACATGTGAAAGCTTTGCCAAAAGATAGTACATCGATTTATTAATAATAGTAAGCAGTAAGACTGTCCTAATTAAGGACAGTCTTATTTTTGTTTATGAATAACAATTTCTCTAACAAAGTGCAGATGAATCACATATGAAAATTTAGGGAGGTTTTTTATCATGTATTATTTTTATTCGCCAGAAATGTTTGCTCCATATCAATGGGGACTAGAACGAGATGTTTCGTATGCTTATATGCCATATAACTCATTTTATTATGGAGACTATATAAGCGCATTGCCATACGCATATATCCCTCAAAGCTATGAAGTACAAATGAAAGCAGATGATCGTGGATCGTGGACACCATTTACATGGGTTGAAAAATATGCGTACGCATTTTCAGGACCGTATAATAAAGCGGAAGTAGCTCTTACATTTGATGATGGACCAGATTCAGAATTCACGCCAAAAATATTAGATAAGTTAAAACAACATAATGTAAAAGCTACTTTTTTCTTACTTGGTGAAAACGCAGAAAAATTTCCGAATGTAGTAAAGCGTATTGCAAATGAAGGGCATGTAATTGGTAATCATACGTACAGTCATCCGAATTTAGCGAAAGTAAATGACGCTGAGTACCGTAATCAAATTATAAAAACGGAAGAAATATTAAAACGTTTAGCCGGCTATGCTCCTAAATTTATACGTCCACCGTATGGTGAAATACTTGAAAATCAATTGAATTGGGCAACTGAGCAAAATTTTATGATTGTACAGTGGAGTGTTGATACAGTTGATTGGAAAGGTGTAAGTGCCGATACGATTACAAATAATGTGTTAGGGAATTCATTTCCAGGTAGTGTCATACTGCAGCATTCTACTCCAGGTGGGCATTTACAAGGATCTGTTGATGCACTAGACAAAATCATTCCGCAGTTAAAAACGAAAGGGGCACGTTTTGTAACACTTCCAAGTATGTTCCAGACATCGAAAGAAAGAAAGTGAATGTGTTATAAATTGGAAAAATAAGGGTTGTGTCGTATAATGAAAGTGTAAGTTAGGGGGGGATATAATTGATTGATGCACTAGTAAACATAGGAATAAGCATATTGATTGGTATTATTTTTATACTTGCGGCAATTATTCTTCAAAAAAATCCACCGACCGATATTAATGCGGCATATGGTTATCGTACGAAACGATCTATGAAAAATAAGGAATTATGGGATGCGGGTAACAGGTATAGTGCAGAAGTGATGAAGCAAAACGGATTTATCATGATGTTAATTGGAAGTGTTATTAGTATACTGTTTAGATATCCACATACAATAATAGCGATTATAGTGGTTATGCTGTTATTAATCATTCGTTTATTTATACAAGTAGAGAGTAGATTAAAAATACTTGAACAATAATAAAAAATAGGAATCTACGCAATATTATGCTAGGAGTCCTATTTTATTTATAAACTATTATTTTTTAATAATTCTTTTCCTTGCTCTATAACAAATTCATAGTATGCAAGATCATACGGATAAATATCTTCAAATGTTATCGTAATCGGTGTATTGTTTAAGACTGAAATAGTCGTTAAAGATGAAATCTCTCCTTTTAATAGTTGTAGAAAAGAAGTTGCATGTACTTTCATCACATCGTCTACTTCTTCACCTGGTGCGAATGGAAGTGGATTGATGACGTTGTGAAAATACATATGACAAAACTCGCGATCAGTAAGATTTGAAATTTCATAATCTATTTTAAAGATTCCCTTGTATGTTAAATCATTAGTTTGAAAGGAAAGCCCTAATTCTTCCTCAATTTCACGAAGACCACCAATTTGTACATCTTCATCATGCATAATATGTCCAGCTGAAGTAATATCCCATATACATGGAGCTTCTTTTTTATTTTTAGAGCGTAATTGGAAATATAAAAACATATCTTCATTATCTTTTTCTACAAACCAGCAATGAAATGTTTCGTGCCAATCGCCGTCACGATGCACTTCATCACGTAATTTCTTCCCAAGTGTATTTCTTTCAGAATCAAATATTGTTAACCACTCTGTCATTTTAATTCCCCTTTCCTCAAATTTTATTATACAATATTTGTATTGAATTTTGGGAAAATAAAGAAAAAGGAGTGGTTATAAGTGGGGATCGAGCGTACGGAAATAAAATCGATTATTTCAACAGAGGAAGAGTTACGGAAAATATTGGGGCAACCAAGTGAGCGAGCGTTGAAAAAAGTCATTTCATCATTAGACCACCATTGCGTAGATTTTCTTTCTAAATCTCCTTTTCTAGTATTATCCACTGGAAATAAGTTGGGGGAGTGTGACGCCTCGCCGCGAGGAGATGCACCTGGATTTGTATACGTACTCAATAATAATAAAATTATCATTCCAGAAAGACCAGGAAATCGTCGTATAGACTCCATTTTGAATATTATTTCAAATCCACATGTAGGACTAATCTTTTTTATTCCAGGTCTTGGGGAGACACTCAGAATAAATGGCCGAGCGTATATTACAAACGACGAAGAAATTTTGAAAGAAATGCAGGCGAATGGACGCAATCCGTTGCTTGGAATTGTTGTTGAAATAGAAGAGTGTTATATTCATTGTGCAAAAGCGTTTATTCGTTCTAAGATGTGGGATCCAGAATCTTGGTTAAATAAAAAAGAGTTACCATCAGCAGCAAAAATGTTGCTGGAGCATGCGAAAGTGAATACTTCAGAAGAAGATGTTGCACGTTCTTTAGAAGAAAGTTATACAAAAAGATTGTATTAAAAATTTTATTAATATAGTTTTGTAGAGCGGATATGTACGGGTTTTAGAATGGGGAATTTATATATGAACCGTTGATTTATAAACTGGAGAAATAACAAAATAGGTAAATTGAGTGGCGGTTGCATAATGATATTGTGAAATATAATAAAAAAAATTCTTGAAAATAGTTAGTAAAAATAGGCTTGCTTTTTAAAAAGTTGATAACTATAATAAATTAACAAATAGACATGAACGAAAAAGTAACGATAAGGACAAGAAATCATTTTTACGGTTTACAGAGAGGGAAGCCAAGGGTGTGAGCTTCCTAACACGAGAAATGATTTTACCACCTTTGAACTTCAATAGTGAACGAGTAATCTAGTAATTATTGACGGTATCAGCCGTTATCTGAACTTGAGCAATCTAGGGAGAAATACGTCTAGATTGGAACAAGGGTGGAACCACGAAAACACATTCGTCCCTTTCCTAGGGATGGGTGTGTTTTTTTTATTACTTTGAAGGGAGGTGCGGTAACATGAAACTATTTATAAGTACGGAAATAACCACCACCTGCATGACAAAAAAGCAGAGTAAGGTGATTTATAGGTGTAACAATTAAACTTTTAGGAGGAGATTAGAAGATGAATAACGTTATAAATGTTGGGGTATTAGGTTTAGGTACGGTCGGAAGTGGTGTTGTTCATATTTTGAAAGAACATTATAAAAAAATCGCTCTTGATACAGGATACGCAGTGAAAGTGAAAACAGTCGTTGTACGTGATTTGGAAAAAGAACGCGATGTTTGTATTGACGGAATTGCAGTCACAAGTCATGTAGATGAAGTTCTAAATGATTCAAATATTGATATTGTAGTAGAGGTAATGGGCGGAATTGAAGAAGCAAAACAGCATATTGTTAAGGCTTTAGAAAATAAAAAACATGTCGTAACAGCAAATAAAGATTTAATGGCTGTATATGGTGCAGAGCTTCTTCAACTGGCAAACGATAATGATTGTGATTTATGTTATGAAGCGAGCGTAGCAGGCGGTATTCCAGTGTTAAGAGGACTAACTGACGGGCTAGCATCAGATCAAATTGAAAAAATAATGGGAATTGTAAATGGTACAACAAATTATATGTTAACAAAAATGAGTCAAAATGGGTGGTCTTATGAAGAGGCTTTACAGGAAGCGCAAAAATTAGGTTTTGCAGAATCGGATCCGACAGCAGATGTAGATGGACTAGATGCGGCGAGAAAGGTAGCAATTCTTGCAAACTTAGGTTTTTCGATGAATGTTTCATTAGATGATGTGCAAGTAAGAGGGATTCGAAAGGTCGAAAAAGAAGATTTACAAATGGCTGAAAAGTTAGGATTTACTATGAAGTTAATTGGGAAAGCAGAAAAACAAGGATCAGCCATTCATTTAAGTGTAGAACCGACACTTTTACCAAGTCGTCATCCATTATCGAATGTAAATAATGAATTTAATGCAGTATATGTTCACGGTCAAGCGGTAGGAGAAGTAATGTTTTACGGACCTGGAGCTGGAAAGTTGCCAACTGGTTCTGCTGTAGTAAGTGATATTATTTCCATCGTTAAAAATATGAATCAAGTGCCGAAAAATAAAAGTGCGTTAAAAGAACCAGTTCCTTATGAATTACAAGGTGATGAAGAAGTAGTTTCGAAATATTTCTTGCGTATTTCATTACGAGATGAGCCTGGGATGTTACAAAAAATAACAGAATGTTTCGTTAATTACTCTGTGAGTTTAAAAGAAGTTATTCAATTACCTTTAAACCGTGAACTGGCAGAAGTTGTTGTTGTGACACATCGAACTTCCAAGTATCAATTCGAACGAGTTTTAGGAGCGATAGAAGCTGTCGCAAGTGAAATAAACAGTTACTACATTATTGAGGAGGAAAAACAATATGTATAAAGGACTATTGAAACAATATGCTTCTTATTTACCGGTGAATGAAAACACACCTGATGTCAGTTTAATGGAAGGAAATACACCTCTTATTCCGTTATTAAATATATCAAAGCAATTAGGGATTCAGCTATATGGTAAGTACGAAGGAGCGAATCCGACAGGTTCTTTTAAAGATCGTGGTATGGTGATGGCAGTTGCTAAGGCGAAAGAAGAAGGTTCAGAAGCAATCATTTGTGCATCAACAGGTAATACATCAGCATCAGCTGCAGCATATGCGGCACGTCTTGGGATGAAATGTATAATCGTAATCCCTGAAGGAAAGATTGCGCATGGAAAATTAGCGCAAGCGGTCGCTTATGGAGCTGAAATTATTTCAATAGAAGGGAATTTCGATGATGCACTTAAGGCTGTAAGAAATATTGCTGTAGAAGAGCCGATTACATTAGTAAATTCAGTGAATCCTTATCGAATTGAAGGACAAAAAACAGCAGCATTTGAAATTTGTGACCAATTGCAAAATGCACCAGATGTTCTAGCTATCCCTGTTGGGAACGCAGGGAATATTACAGCATATTGGAAAGGCTTCTGTGAATATGAGAAAGAAAAAGGTTATAAGAAGCCAAGAATTCATGGCTTTGAAGCAGAAGGAGCAGCGGCAATTGTAAAAGGGCATGTAATTGAAGAGCCTGAAACAATTGCAACAGCAATTCGCATTGGTAACCCAGCAAGTTGGTCGTATGCAGTAGAGGCTGCCGAGCAGTCTTGTGGTGAAATAGATATGGTATCAGATGAAGAAATTTTACATGCGTATAGGTTATTGGCAAAAACTGAAGGAGTTTTCGCTGAACCGGGATCAAATGCTTCATTAGCTGGCGTAATTAAACATGTTAAATCTGGAAAAATCAAAAAGGGAGAAACAGTTGTTGCAGTATTAACTGGAAATGGTTTGAAGGATCCTGATATCGCTATTTCTTCAAATCAACTAGACATCGCAAGTTTGTCAAATGATATAGAACAGATTAAAGATCATATTAAAGGGGTGATTATGTCGTGATACCATTAAGTGTTCGTGTCCCTGCTAGTACGGCAAATGTTGGTCCTGGATTTGATTCAGTTGGAATAGCTTTGTCATTGTATTTAGATGTGGTGGTTAAAGAAAAAGCTGATAAATGGCAAGTAATCCATTCCTTTGAAGAATCAATTCCGACAGACGATAAAAATTTAATCGTTAGCACGGCATGTAAAGTCTGTCCTTCTATATTACCCCATATAATAGAAGTTACTAGTAATATCCCATTAACAAGAGGGCTAGGAAGTAGTGCATCAGCGATTGTAGCTGGGATAGAACTTGCGAATCAACTAGGCAATTTGAACTTAACTGCTGATCAAAAAGTTCAAATTGCTACAAATTTTGAAGGACATCCTGATAATGTTGCTGCTTCTATATTAGGTGGAACTGTAATCGGAGCACTTGATGGAAAGGATATTTCCGTCGTAAGAATTGAGAGCAAGGAGTTAGGGGTAATTTCTCTTATTCCGAATGAAGAATTAAATACAGATGAAAGTCGATCTGTATTACCAAAGATGTTTCCGTTTCATGAGGCAGTTAAAGCTAGTGCGATAAGTAACGTATTAGTAGCTGCATTATGTCAAAAGCGGTGGGAAGTTGTAGGTGAAATGATGGAGAGAGACCATTTTCACGAGCCATATCGTTTAGAACTCGTACCGTTATTACCATCTATTCGTAAATGCGCAAAAGAATTTGGTGCGTACGGTACAGCACTTAGCGGTGCGGGACCATCTATTTTTATATTAACGCCATATGAGAAACGTCAAGAAATCGCTGAGCAATTAGCGAGAGTATTTACAGATATGAAAGTATGTGAGCTTGAAATCGACCATAAAGGTATTATTGTAAATAAGGAAGAGCATATTGGATCGTAAAGAAAGCTGGCATGGCTAGCTTTCTTTACGTTGCAAACCTATTTTAAATTAGGTTTTTTCGGAAAAAAATATAAAACAAATGTTGATTTTGAATAATGTAAGTAAAGAGTGCATTCATTTTGGAGGTGATTAAATGAATAAAGAGTCACCAGAAGAAAAAAGAGAGCGTATGAGACAAAGTGAATTAAAAAGTAATCCTACGGGTTCTTTACATGACGGACTCAATAGAGCGGAAACAGGTAGTCCAGTTGATATAGCAGGCGGTATGAATTGGAAAGGTACAGGGATAATCATTTTAGTACTACTTTTAGGATACATTGTATACACTTATTTTTTCAGTTAAAGAATGCTTGTTAAAATTTTGATTTGTTTAGTTTCATAATTGTTGAGAAAAAATGCAGTTACTGTATTACATATCTTCTAAGCGAATTATAGTTGTTCATATCAACTTTTAATACTCCAAATAGAGCTAGCAAAATGCTAGCTCTATTATTTTTTGCCACATTCCTGTAACAAACCACCTGTATATTCATTGGTGGAGGTGCAGAGGATGAAAAAAATGATAGCGATATGTCTTCTAACAACTATGCCATTTTCGACTTTAGTCGGTTGTGACGTAAAAGGTAGTAATGCTGTACAAGAGTCTAAAATAAAGAAATCGACGTATAAAGATTTTACTTATGATGTAAATCCAGAAACATTCACATTAACTGTAGAACATGAGGGGATAAAGGAACAGGCATCACAACCCCTACCGAAAATGAAGGTATCGAATGTAAAAAAAGAAAAGGATCGTACATCGTGGGAATATCCAGATCAAAAAGTAAAAATAAAATTAGAAAAGAAAAAAGACCACTTAAACATTGAAGTGGAATCGACTGGTGCAGAAAGCTTTACATGGCCGAAAGTAGAAGCTGAAAATTATACACTTCCGTTATGGGAGGGTAAGCAAATTCCGAGCAATGATGAGAATTGGAAGAAGTTTTTAAAGGATGATGCATATTCATTTGCTGAATCATTTTCTATGAAGTTTTTCGCTTTAAATGGTTCGAAATATTCAATTGTATATATTGCAAACAATATGTTTAATAATGAATTGAAATTTCATTCGGATCCGAAAATAGGATTTGATTTTACACATGAATTTCCGAGCATAAATAAAAATAAAACATATGGATTTCAATTATATGTGACAAATAATGATGCGGTAAGCATTGCTAAACTGTATAAGGATGATATTGTTCGAAAAGGTGAATTTAAAACATTACAAGAAAAGGCTAGAAAAAATAAAGAAATCGAAAAGTTATATGGAGCGGCGCATTTTTATTTTTGGAATCAAAATGGTTTATCAGAAAATAATATAAATTGGCCAAAACTAAGGGAGCAAATAAATAGCCCGCTGTTTAGTCATATAAAAGAACTTATTCAAAAGAATAGTTCAGAGCCTGGGGAACTGAATGTATTAGATCAAGTAAGTAAACAAGATTTCATTGATAAGTATCAAAAAAATGTTATTTTACGTTATATAAACGAAGTATTATCCATGAAGGAATTTTATAAAGAGGATATTTTTCAAAACGTTGATCAGGAAGCTAGTGTGCTATTAAAGAAAGGTGTAGGTCACTTAACGAACACAGAATTGTATAGCTTAAATAAGCATTTATTAAAGTCGCTACTTGGTGATGCGGTTGAAGAGGTAAGTAAATGGGGTAATGCAGATGGAACGGACATACTAAAGGAAATGAAAGAGGTAGGAATAGAAAAAGCGTGGATTGGTCTGCCGAACTGGGAACAAGGATTTATGCAACCTAATTTCGTGACAAAAGCGAAGGAAATGGGGTATTTAGTTGGTCCGTATGATTCATATCATTCCATTCACGAAAAAAGTGATAAAAATTGGAACACAGCATCCTTTAATGACCCATCATTATATGAAGAGGCTACTGTAACGAAGAAAAACGGAGAAAAGGTGCAAGGCTTTTTAGGCAGAGGTCGCAAGTTAAACCCGACTTTATCGCTGCCTAGTGTAAAGGAACGCATGAATGATATATTACAAAATGGTCCTAAATATAATTCATGGTTTATTGATTGTGATGCGACAGGTGAAATTTACGATGACTATTCAGCGAAACATATAACGACACAAGAGCAAGATTTAAAAGCACGTTTAAAACGAATGGACTACATTGCGCAAGAAAAGGGTATGGTCGTTGGTTCTGAAGGTGGAAATGATTTTGCTAGTAGTACGATTGCATTTGCACACGGAATTGAAACACCTGTTATTAAATGGGACGATGAAGATATGCGGAAAAATAAAACAAGTCCGTATTATGTCGGTGGATATTGGTCACCAAATCAAAATGTTCCCGAAAAATATGCAAAACAAGTACCATTGAAAGAAGAATATAAACAAGTGTATTTAAACCCAGTATATTCGTTACCATTATATAAATTAGTATACAATGATTCCGTTATTACAACGCACCATTGGGAATGGGGAAGTTTAAAGGTAAAAGATGAAGTTGGAAATCGAATGCTGTCTGAATTATTGTATAATGTTCCTCCGTTGTACCATTTAGATGAAGTAGAGTGGAATAAGCATAAAAAAGAAATTACAGAGCATCTAAAAGTTTGGAATGAAGTTCATGAAAAAGCAGTAAAAGAAGAGATGACGAATTTTGCGTATTTGTCAGAAGATAAGCTAGTACAATCTGTTTCTTATGGAAAAAATATTAAAATCATTGTGAACTTCTCAAATGAAGATAGGGAAGTAGAAAAAACGAAAATAAAAGCAAAGTCGGCTTTCATTGATAATCAGGGGAAGAAAAGCGTGTATACGCCGTTTGAGAAATAAGAACGTGAAATATACTGTATTCATAGAGATTTTATATTTAGCTTGACTCTTTATTCATATCGTTTATTAAGAAAAAGATATCCTAATTTAAAATGAAAGAATTAATTAATTTGTAAATTCGCATGTTGCGAAGTGCTAAATTTTTGAAATTGGTAAATAGTGACTTGCCAAAAATAAGTACGAGAGTATAATGTGAAATGGAATACATATTGGGTTTAAGTAGTAACCTTACAAAATTGTAAGGTTACTGAAAGGAAATTCAATATGAAGATAAATAGACTTACATTATACTTGGTAAAGAGAAAGAGAGGCGAATGGGTATGAGCTCTGAATTAGAACAAAATACGAGAAGTAATAAAAAGCGTTCTAAAAGAAAGTCAATAAAATGGTTCATATTAATTCCATTTTTCCTACTTATTTTTGGAGGAGTAGGATATGGTTCGTTTATATATAATAAAGCAAAAGCTGTTGTAAATGATGCGTATGCAAAAATTGATAAGTCATCAAAGCGTGATAAGGAAGTTGAACCTTTAAAGGATAATATTTCAATATTAATCATGGGTGTAGATGGAAGTGAAATGAGAAAAAGCCAATATGGCGAAGCAGTTCGAACAGATGCACTTTTATTAGCAACAATTAATAAAGATGATAAGTCTGTTAAGCTAGTAAGTATTCCACGTGATTCACGTGTTTATATTCCAACTAGAAAAAAATTAGATAAAATTACTCATGCTCACGTATTTGGTGGCGTAGAAAGCACACGCGATACGGTGGAAAGATTTTTGAATGTACCTGTTGATTATTATGTGAAGTTTAACTTTGAATCATTCGTACAAATTGTCGATTCAATTGGTGGTATTGATATTGATGTACCAGTTACTTTCACTGAACAAGATAGTAAAGACCAAGCTGGTATGATCCATTTAGAAAAAGGTTACCAACATTTAAATGGAGAACAAGCTCTTGCACTTGCAAGAACGCGTAAAATTGATAGTGACGCAATGCGTGGACAGAGACAGCAACTTGTAATAGAAGCAATTGCCAAAAAAGCGATGTCTGTTCAATCAATTAGCAAAATGGGCTCTTTACTAGATGCGGTTGATAAAAATATGAAAACAAACTTAACATTTGACGATATGCTTGCCATTACAAAAAATATGGCAGGATCTAATTTGGAAATGGAAAAATTGCAAATAGAAGGTACAGATAAACGTATCGGTGGTATTTATTATTACATTCCAAATGAAAAAAATGTAAAAGATATTTCAAAAAAATTAAATGATCATTTAGGTGTAACGCCAAAATCAGTCCGAAACGAATAATAAAAAAAGATTGGCTTTTGCCAATCTTTTTTTTTGGAATGTATTTGTAACTTTTCTGTAACGATTTTTTAGTTTAGAAAAATTATACTCATATGTATGAGTATAATGGATAGGTAAAAAAGTAAAAGGACATATTCAAAATTTGTGGTAAGGAAAGATATCATATGCAGAAATGGTTAAGCATGATGGGAATTATCTTTATATTGACTGGATGTAAAATGTCTGAAGCTCCAACAAGTCTAATGGAAGCTCCTACAAATGAAAAATGGATTAATGAATTAAAGGAACAAATTGATAAAGATTTACCTGTTAATTATCGCTTACTTACTCCAATGTCTAATAGAGATAAACAGACGACATGGTCAATGAATTTCGAACGAGATAATAAAAAAGAAGCTGTCATCGTATATAAAATACCTAATGAAGATTATCATATATATTTAGCCGTATATGAGAAGAAAAATAATGGATGGAATATGAAGTCAACCTATACATTTGATGGGGAAGAAGTAGATATTGTTGAGGTAGGAGATTTCACAGGGAGTGGAAAAAGGGAACTATTGATAGGAATAACTACCAATCGTGATTTATTAGAAAACACAATGTATGTTTTTTCCAATGAGAGTGACGATATAAAGGAATTTTATAGACAGAAGTATACAAAGTTATTTATAGATGATTTAAACAAAAATGGTTTTAAAGACATAAGCCTTGTTTCGTATATGAAAGATGAACAGTTGAAGGTTCAGTTCATTGAAAAGTTTAAGGTATTGTCAGAGGTTACATTTGATCCGTATATAAATAGTATTCAAAGAATACAAATGGGCCGTATTTCTAAATCATTAAAGGCAGTTGTAATTGATGCGGGAACAGGGGCTCATTCAGGTATAACTTATGTAGCAAAATTTGATCAGGATCATTATGAAGTATTACCTATAGGTGGGAAAGAAGATTTATTTAATGAATATGTTGTAGAAAGTAAAGATGTTAATGAAGACGGCATTATTGAATTTGTTCGTACTGTACGTCCAAAAGGTTGGGAGGATAAATCACATGGTGATAGTCCGCTTTTTGAACGTTACATACAGTGGAGTGAATCTGGAATTAAACCAATTGAAGAACGATATATAGATATAGAAAAAGGGTATTATGTGAAAATTCCTAAAGAGTTAATAGGGAAAATTACAATACCAGATCAGCAAAAAGAATCAAATTCTCAAAAGTTTTTGGATACAAGAACAAATAAAATATGGCTTGAAGTTCATATTTTTAAGCGGAAAGAATGGTTCAATATAAAAGGCTACAGCGCAGCAATTAAAACGGCTTCTCACGTATATGCAGTACCGAAGCAATCAGAATTTGAAAAAGTGAAAGCATATATAAAACCGCTAGCGGATTATCAACAAGAGTAGGAGGTGGGAATTATGTCAAAAATTTTAGTTTTAGAAGATGAATTAACGATCCGTAGCTTTATTGTTTTAAATTTAAAACGTGCTGGATTTTATGTAATAGAAGCTACTACTGGAGAAGAAGCGTTACAGATTTTGAGTGAACAAACTGTTGATATAGCACTGCTGGATGTAATGTTACCGGGGATTGATGGTTTAGAAGTTTGTAAGGCTATCAGGAAAGAAAATAAAAAAATGGGTATTATTATGTTAACCGCACGTGTACAAGATGAAGATAAGGTGCAAGGACTAGGAATAGGTGCAGATGATTATATTGCAAAACCGTTTAGTCCAGTAGTATTAACTGCACGTATACAGTCTTTATTAAGAAGAATAGAAGTACATGAAGAAAAAACGAATATTGTTACGTCAGGTCCATTTTCGTTAAATATTGTAGAAGAAAGATTGTATAAAGATGGACAATTAGTCGATTTAACACCTACAGAGTATATGATATTACAGTATTTAATGAATCAGGCTTCAAAGCCAGTTTCGCGTGATGAAATTTTAAATATGATTTGGGGAACCAATTACGTAGGTGAGACGAAAGTAGTAGATGTAAATATGAGACGGTTACGTCAAAAGATAGAATGTAATCCATCAGAACCTGAATTTATTCTTACGGTGTGGGGAAAAGGATATGTGTGGAAGGAAAGTATGAGATGAAACGGAAAGTGACTTTATATTTTATGACGGTCATTACACTTATGCTTGTATTATTTGAAGTTGTATTTTCAGTTTCAATTTATCGATACTATTATAATGGTATTGTGCAATATATAGAGTCTCATGCGAAAACGAGTACACGTTTTTTTTCAGAATACAATTCACTATACTTTATTCGATTACAAGAATATAGTGGTGACATAATTAGTAGCTTTCAATTAGAAGGAACAGAATTACAGTTAATTGATCGTCACGGCTCGATTATACAATCTTCAAGTGGTGAAAAGGTAGAAGGTAAAGTGAATATTCCACAATCATTATTAGAAGGTGAAATGTATAATCAAGTTACTACGAAAGGTAATAAAAAACAACTAGAGGTGCTAAGCCCACTTATACATCAAGGACAAACTATTGGTGTTTTAAAATATACGACTGTTTTAACAAATGTAAATAAAAAGATTATTGAAATTATTACGTTTACTATTTCTGTAGGTATTGTTATTTCGGGAGTCGCCTTCTTAATTAGTAGACGTTTGGCAAATTCATTTGTTGAGCCAATTGAATCCATTATTCAAGCCTCTTCACAAATTGCAGAAGGCACATTAAAGCAAAAAATTAAAGAAGATTATCCTGGAGAATTAGGGGACTTGGCACATAGTTTAAATTATATGGCCTATAAAATAGATAAGGCTGAGCAGATGAAAAATGAATTCATTGCTTCTATTTCGCACGAAATACGAACGCCTTTAACAGGAATTAAAGGTTGGAGTGAGACGTTAAAAACAGTAGATCATTTAACAGAAGAAGAAATAAAGCAAGGTATGGGCATTATTTCAGGTGAGACAGATAGATTGATTCATTTAGTAGAAGAATTGCTAGATTTTTCAAGATTACAATCAAATCATTTTAATTTATATAAACAAAAGGTGCAGTTGTACGATATACTAGAGGAGACGATTTGGCAATTAACTCCTAAATCGGAAGAGAAGGAAATTCAATTTATTACTACTATAGACCGAATTGAATTGATGGGAGATCGAAATAGGTTAAAGCAAGTTTTCTTGAATATTGTTCAAAATGCAATTAAGTATTCACATAAAAAAAGTACAATACACATTGAAGCGACTAAAATAGAAGGACAAGCAGTGATTAAGGTAAGAGACGAAGGGATTGGAATTGCTAAAGAACATTTACCATATATTGAGCAATCATTTTACCAAATTAATAATCATGCTGCAGGTGCAGGTATTGGTTTAGCTATCGTTAAAAAAATGGTAGAGCTTCATGGCGGTGTGCTTAGTGTTACAAGCAAAGAAGGAATAGGAACAACAATTTTGATAAAACTCCCATTATAATACAAATAAAATCTATTTATATGGTGAAATAAAAATAAATAGATGTATAATTATATTGGGCGATTTATATATAAGATTAATAGGGAGAGGAATTCGATAGAATGGAAAAAGCTTTAAAAATTAAACAAATAGTAGTCGTTTTAATAGCGATTGCCGCAGTAGCTATTGGGTATTACATGTTTCAATCAATTACTTCACCAGCAAAAGCTGTTGCGAAACAAGAAAATGTAGTGCAGCTTGCAAGTGAACAGCCGAAAGTTGAAATGAATAAAACGGCACCAAGTCGTTTTAATGGAAAAGAAAGAAAAGTTGCTTATCTTACATTTGACGATGGGCCAGGGAAATATACGGCTGAATTATTAAATACGCTAAAACAACATGATGCGAAGGCGACGTTCTTTTTAATTGGAGCGAATGTAAAAGAATTTCCTGATTTAGTGAAACGTGAAAATGCTGAGGGTCATTATGTAGGCATGCATAGTATGACACATAATTTCGCAAAGTTATATAAAAATGGCGAGTATGTAAATGAGATGAAAGAAGATCAAGGTTTAATCGCTAATATTATTGGGAAATCACCTAAATTAACACGTCCTCCATATGGTTCGATGCCTGGATTGAATGAAGGTCTTCGAAATAAAGTGGTAGAAGGCGGATTTAAAGTATGGGATTGGACAATTGATTCATTAGATTGGAGATACAATAAAATGCCAGTTGATGCAGCTGCAGCACAAATTGCTCAAAACGTATTAACAAACGCAACAAAACCACAAGAAGTAATTTTAATGCATGATATTCACCCGCAATCAGTTGCTGCTGTGCCAGCAATTTTAAAGGGGCTAAAAGAAAAAGGTTATGAGTTTGAAGCTTATCATGAAGAGAGTCACTTCCCAGTGAACTTCTGGCATGATAACCGTATGTAATGGAGGAATGAACGTTGAAGTATGGAAAAGTAGCAGTAGTTGGAGCATTATCAGTAGGACTTTTAACAGGTTGTTTCGGTGAAAAGCCAGAAGAAAATCTATATACAGCTTTTGAAACAGCAGCAACACAAGAAAAATCTTTAATGGATGAAGCAAAAAAATTAGAGCAGTTAGAGAAACAAGGGCAAGAATTATATGCTCAAATTTTGCAAGAAGGTAAAGATCATAATGAAGCAGTTGTGAAGAAAATAGAGCAAGCTACTGCAAATGTAGATGATCGTGAAAAAGTATTGAAAAGTGAGAAAGAAATGCTAGAAAAAGCACAGAAGGAAACGAAATCTGTTCAAAGTAATATAGAGAAGATTGAAGATAAGAAGTTACAAAAACAAGCAAAAGCAGTAGAAGAGTCGTATAAGAATCGTTATGATGCATTCCAAAAGATGAATGAAAATTACACGAAAGTGTTAGCGACTGAAAAAGAACTGTATGAAAAATTAAAAGTAAAAGAAACGAAATTAAAAGAAATCGGTGAAAAAGTTAAAACTGTTAATGAATTAAATGTGGAAGCACAAAAGTCGAAAGAGCAGTTTAACAAATTTACAAAAGAGTATAATGACAGTAAATTAGCATTCTACAAAGGTGCAGAAATTAAGATTAAAGATCAGAAATAAAGAAGAATCTAAAGTGTAATAAAAAGCCGGAGAAACATAGTTATAAATGTTTTTTCGGTTTTTTACGTTAAATGAATAGAAAAGACTGGAATTGATATCATAAAAGAGTTATAGTGAGTTATTCTAAGGGAAACATTGTAAAGTAAGGAGAATGGGAATATGTCATATGAATTTTTACTCAAATTAGGTTTAGCACTCTTTTTAGGATTATTCATCGGGATAGATAGGCAGCTAAAGAATAAACCACTTGGTGTGAAAACAAGTATGGTTATTTCTGTAGCAAGTTGTTTAATTACGATGGTTTCAATTGAATCTGTGCATGTATATTCTGTTCCAGGACATACAAATATGGATCCGATGCGACTGGCCGCTCAAATTGTTAGTGGAATTGGTTTTCTTGGCGCAGGTGTCATTTTACGAAGAAGTAATGACGTTATTTCTGGATTAACAACAGCTTCTATGGTGTGGGCTGCTTCAGCTTTAGGAATCGCAATTGGTGCGGGATTTTATTTACAAGCGACAGTTGCTATGGTTTTAATTATTTTAGCGATTAATGTACTTCCGCAACTTGTGAAAATTGCAGGACCGTATTCATTAAGACAAAAGGATTTATCTATAAAAATTACTGTTAAAGAGCATCATGAGTTAGATGGTATATTTAAGCAAATTAAAAATTTAGGCATGCATGTGAAACGCGTGAAAATTAAAGATATAGATAGTGGAGCATTTCAGCAACTAGAGATGGTTATTTTAGCTCCAGAAGATTTATATACAACAGAGTTATATAGTTCCCTGAAAGAGATTGATCGAGTAGTTTCAGTTGAAGTGGAAAGTAGATAATTGTGATAAAAAAGAGTGAAGTGAATTCACTCTTTTTTATTTGGATTTTTAAGGAATGAAATTGATATAATGATGAGTAACAAGGGGGAGAAATGATGGGAATACATATTAGAAGAGCAATAAAGGATGATATACCAGGTATAGCAAAGGTGCATGTTGATAGTTGGAAAACAACGTATAAAGGGATATTTGCTGACGAAATTCTAGATAATATAGCATATGAGAAACGAGAAAAACAATGGGAAGATATTTTTCAACAAGAAGGTAATCATCAATTTAGATTTGTAGCAGAGAATTTAAATGGAGACATAGTTGGATTCATCGATGGGGGAGTAGAAAGAACTGGTACATATAATTGTGATGGAGAATTATATGCAATCTACCTTTTACAAGAGTATCAAGGAATGAAAATAGGACAAAAGTTATTTCAAGCTTTATTATCGGATTGTATAAACAATGATATGCAATCACTTTTAGTTTGGGTTGTTACGAATAATCCTTCTAAAAAGTTTTATGAAAAATTTAACCCTGAAAAAATTGATACGAAATTTTTAGAGAGAGTAAGGGTAGAAGAAACAGCGTATTGTTGGAGAGATTTGAATTTGTTATACAAACAGTTATATAGATTTACTTAAATAATATTATTATGTAAACTTTATGTTTGAAAGAGGTATACCAATTAAGGTATACCTCTTTTGTTTAACCATTTTGGATAGATTACTAATGAAAAATAGTAAGTATGTAGTTTGAAACTGAGTATTTTTTTCGTGTATTTTTAACTAGATTAAAGAAAAGAGAGAAAACAAGAAAAATTAAATCAGATAAAAAAATTCTGAAATATACTCTTGAATTGAATATCATTATCAATTAGAATCGTAATTGATAACGACATTCAATTATCGTTTATTATATGAAATTTCGATAGCTTTAATATAAAGAGGAGGACCAGTATGCAGCATGCGAAACAAATCGCAGAACATGCAACATTACAAAGCTTTTTAAACTGTTATTTAAGAGAAACGGGGAGTGGAGAATGGATTACAGAGGATGAAAGAATGAAGAGTATCTTCAGTAATACGTTGAATAGAGATACAGTCCCCACATATTTATGTTGTCGGCTATCGGCACAGAACGTTACTTTGTATGGAGAAGTTATATATAAATCATCAACAGATCGTCATTTGTTTGGAGAACAATTGTATTATCAAATTGGAGATAGTAATTCTGTTATTAAAGCAGATTACGTTACAGTTATTACATTTTTAATAAAAGAGATGTCTATCAACTACGGAGAAGGAACGAATCCTGCGGAACTTATGCTTCGAGTTATCTGTAGTTGTCAAAATATTGAGGAATTTACAAAAGAGAGAATAGAAGATACATCCGCATTATACGGTTTCCATACAACTTTTATAGAAGCGGAGCAGTCTTTATTATTTGGGCATTTAACTCATCCTACACCAAAGAGTAGACAGGGGATATTAGATTGGAAAAGTGAAATGTATTCTCCAGAATTAAAAGGAGAATGTCAGCTTCATTATTTTCGGGCCCATAAAAGTATAGTAAATGAAAAATCATTATTATCAGATTCTACAACAACGATTATAAAAGAAGAATTAAGTAATGATGAGATGGTTAGTAAGGAATTTATAGCGAAGTACTGTAAGGAAGATCAATATGCATTAATTCCAATTCATCCGCTTCAGGCAGAATGGCTCTTGCATCAAGCTTACGTACAAGATTGGATAGTTCAAGAATTGCTTGAGTATATTGGACCTGTAGGTAAGTATTATATGGCAACATCATCACTAAGGACACTGTATCATCCCGATTCGAAGTATATGCTTAAGTTTTCATTTCCGGTGAAAGTAACAAATTCAATGCGTATTAATAAACTGAAAGAACTTGAGAGTGGTCTTGAAGGGAAGGAAATGTTAAATACGGCTATTGGTGAAGTACGAGAAAGATTTCCAGGCTTTGATTTTATTTGTGATCCAGCCTATATTACATTAAATTATGGAACACAAGAATCTGGATTTGAAGTGATTATTCGCGAGAACCCTTTTTATAGTGAACATGCAAACGACGCAACATTAATTGCTGGGCTAGTTCAAGACGCTATACCTGGGGAGCGTACGCGGTTATCGAATATTATTCATCGCCTAGCAGATTTAGAAAGTAAAAGCTGTGAAGAAGTAAGCTTAGAGTGGTTTAGACGATATATGAATATTTCTTTAAAGCCAATGGTATGGATGTATTTACAGTATGGTGTTGCATTAGAAGCTCATCAGCAAAATAGCGTTGTTCAGCTAAAAGATGGTTATCCGGTCAAATATTATTTCCGTGATAATCAAGGATTTTATTTCTGTAATTCAATGAAAGAGATGCTTAATAATGAATTAGTTGGTATTGGAGAACGTACTGGAAATTTATATGACGACTATATTGTGGATGAGAGATTTCGTTACTACTTAATTTTCAATCATATGTTTGGCCTCATTAATGGTTTTGGCACAGCAGGATTAATTAAGGAGGAAATTCTTCTCTCGGAATTAAGGTCTGTACTTGAATCATTCCTTCCGTATAACCGGGAACCTTCAACATTTTTAAGAGAATTATTGGACGAAGATAAGTTAGCGTGTAAAGCAAATTTACTAACGAGATTTTTCGATGTCGATGAGTTAAGTAATCCATTAGAGCAAGCAATTTATGTGCAAGTACATAATCCGCTCGTTAGAGAAGTGGCTGTTCGTTCATAAATAGCGTTAAAATTTCACGTAATACAAATAATGGTATTTTGTCATAAGGTGGAGGGTTTTATGAGAGTGGACATGTATCATACGAAAGTATTGAAGGCGCTCGAATCAGAAGATTACATTTCAGTACGAAGAAGAGTGCTACGTCAATTAGTAGAATCGTTAATTTATGAGGGGATTATTACACCGGTTCGCAGAGAAAAAGAAGAACAAATTCTTTTTATAATACAAGGACTTGATGAAGAAGAAAAAAGTGTCACGTACAAATGCTATGGCAGGGAACGGATGACATTTGGACGTATTTCTTTAGACTCATTAATAGTAAGAGTCCAAGATGAACAGCAAGAAATACAATCTGTCTCGCAATTTCTAGAAGAAGTTTTTCGGGTTGCTAGTGTAGAACAAGCTAAATTAGATTCTTTTATGCACGAATTAGAACAAACAATATTTAAAGACACGATTGCACAATATGAAAGAAATAATAAGAAAGAATATACTCAAAAATCTTACGATGAGTTTGAAAGCCATTTAATAGACGGCCATCCATATCACCCTAGTTATAAAGCACGTGTTGGATTTCAATATCGTGACAATTTTCAATATGGATATGAATTTATGCAGCCAATAAAACTCATTTGGATTGCAGCGCATAAGAATTATGCGACTGTAGGTTATGAGAATGAAGTGATGTATAACGACCTTTTAAAAGAGGAGATTGGCGATCATAAATTAGAAGAGTTTATGGAACGAATTCGTAATAGGGGATGTTATCCAAAACAGTACGTGTTTATACCTGTTCACCCATGGCAGTGGGTGAATTTCATCATTTCAAATTATGGGGATCATATACAGGGTAATTTTATTATTTATTTAGGAACATCAGAGGACGATTATTGCGCGCAACAGTCAATGAGAACGTTAAGAAATATTACGAGTCCAAAGAAACCGTACGTTAAATTATCGATGAATTTACTCAACACTTCAACACTCCGTACACTGAAACCATACTCTGTTGTGAGTGCACCAGCAATATCAAATTGGTTAAATGATGTTGTAAGTAATGACGCCTATTTAATGGATGAAGCACGTTTAATCTTGTTAAGCGAGTTTTCAAGTGTAACGTATGACACGAATAAGAAAGCTATATATGGTTCATTAGGATGTATTTGGCGCGAAAGCATTCATAAGTATTTAGATGCACAAGAGGATGCAATTCCTTTTAATGGTTTATACGCTAAAGAGAAAGATGGTACACCAATTATTGATGCGTGGTTGAACAAATATGGAATGAAGGATTGGCTACAATTACTTATTCAAAAAGCGATAATACCAGTTATACATCTTGTTGTAGAGCATGGTATCGCACTGGAATCACATGGACAAAATATGATTCTAGTCCATAAAGAAGGGGTGCCTGTTCGTATTGCGTTAAAGGATTTTCATGAAGGGCTTGAGTTTTATCGTCCATATTTGAAAGAAGTTGACAAATGTCCCGACTTTACTAAAATGCATAAAACATATGCGAATGGAAAAATGAATGATTTCTTTGAAATGGATCGCATCGAATGTTTGCAAGAGATGGTGTTAGATGCACTTTTCCTGTTTAATTTAGGAGAATTAGCATTCGTACTTGCGGATGAATATGGATTGAAAGAAGAACATTTTTGGATGATGGTTGTTGAAGAAATTGAAGATCATTTAAGAATATATCCACATTTGAAAGGTAGATTTGAAAATATTCAATTATATGCACCTACATTCTATGCTGAACAATTAACGAAACGTCGATTATATATGGATGTGGAATCGCTTGTTCATGAAGTTCCAAATCCATTGTATAGAGTAAGACAACTTATGAAACAAAAATCAGTTGTTACAGGGGGAAATTATGCTAATCGTTAATAAACAAGAGTATAGCAAAAGTGATTTTAATTTGAGATTACAAGTTTATGAGGAAATGGAACAATTTCAAGAAGCAGAAGGAAATAGATTTGCACTTTGTCTGAAAGATCCATTCGATATTATTACGCTTGTGTTTTTCTTAAAAGAAAAGAAATCATCAGTATTACTTATACATGAAGATACGCCAAAAGAAACGGCTATTGAAATGGCAAAGCGTGCAAATTGTGTAGGAGTTTTATATGGAGAATATGGCGATTTTACAAAATTAGAAGTAGGGAACTTTTTACTAGAAGAGCCTTCTTTATTGCAATATAGTTCGGGAACTACGGGAGAACCGAAACTGATTCGTAGAGCATGGATGGAAGTTGATACAGAAATTACTGCCTATAATGAAGCTTTAAACTGTGAAGTAGATGAAGTGCCAATCGTTATGGCTCCTGTTTCACATTCATACGGACTAATATGTGGTACGTTATCAGCAATTACGAGGGGGAGCAAGCCTGTAATCATTACGAACAAAAATCCTAAATTCGCATTAAATGTAGTTCGCAATACAGAAAAACATATTATATATGCAGTACCACTTATGTTACACATTATGGGGAGTTTTCCATTAGGAACGTTTCAGTTTCATAAAATTATGACATCAGGATCGCCTTTGCCAGAAGCACTATTTTATAAACTAAAAGAAATGACAACATATATGATGCAGCAATACGGTTGTTCTGAAGCAGGTTGTATTAGTATATGTCATGATATGAAGAGCCATTTAGATTTAGGAAACCCTCTACCTCATGCGAGTATAAGCATAGGTTCAGATGAAAATGCACCGGAAGAAATCGTCGTGAAAATGAATGATAAGGAAATTTTCACGAAAGATTTAGGGTATAAATCTGAGCGTGGCATTCATTTTATGGGGCGTATGGACGATGTAATTAATGTTTCAGGATTAAAAGTCTTTCCTATAGAGGTAGAAGAAACGATGCTTCGATTGGAAGGTGTGCAAGAGGCAATTGTATATCGAGGGAAACATCCTGTCATGGGCGAAATAGTTAAAGCGAAAGTGATATCTCATGTTGATCCAGTACAAATAAGAGAATGGTGTATTCAGCACTTACCTTCTTATAAAGTTCCGCATGAAATTGAAAGTGTAAATGAAATTCCTAAAAATAAAACTGGAAAAGTAAGTAGAAAGTTACTAGAGATGGGAGAGGTTACAACATGAGACGGGAAGCGTTAAAGAATGCCGTGTTAAAAATTATGATAGAAAAAATGGAACTGAAAAATGTAACGCATTTAGAAGAAACGATGCGCTTAAATCAAGATTTATATATAGATTCGGTAATGATGTTACAGCTTATTGTATACATAGAAATGGATGTAAAGCTATGCGTTCCAGAGGATGAGGTAGATCCAAAGGCATTTCTTACTGTAGGATCTTTGCTTGATTTTATGGAGGAGTTACAGCCGTTACAGGAAGTAAATGTGAATAACTAACCTTTAGGAAAGTGGATGAGAGTATGACTTCAATTAAAGTGCACTGTTTAGTGAGTTGTTTTTGTGAAATTATAAAAAGGCGTAGCGACATTGATTTTCGTCCATTTTATTTTGGACTATGGGATGGAGATTTTGATATAACAGAAGGCGGAATTATTTCATATCACTCTGAAAACATTAACCATGATCATTATTTACTTTGGTTTGAAAAATTGTACGGTATTAAAGTAAACGAATGGTATGATCATGCAAAAGATAAAGATAGCAATGTAGAAACGTTTTTAGAATTAGTAGAAAACAAGCCGGAAAATCGTTATGTCATTGTAATGGTTGATATGTCTCTATTACCAGAGAGGGAAAATAAATTTCATCAAAAACCGTTTCCACATTATTTAATGATATCAAAAACAGAGAAAGAAGAAGAGTGGTTCATGCTAGATCCTGATTTTCGTTGGGAAGGAAATATGGAAAGAGAAAAAGTACTTCACTCTATTCAAGATAACCCATTTGGTGGAGGGTATTTCATTGATATAGAAGGAATTGGGGAGCCAACGCAAGAAACAGTAGCTAGTTATTTCACAGAAACATTCAAAAAGAACGACAATGAACTGACTATGGAACTGAAAAATTTAATTGTAAAAATGGCAAATGAGGAAGAAGGATATGCGCTTTCTGGACTTGTAGCAGCAGTAAAACAAATACCAGTACTTGCAATTCGTAAATATAGTTATGAGCATGCCTTTGCATACTTCCGTGAAACGTTGCAATATTCGGAGCAAGAATTTGATTATTGGTGTGATCGGGTAGAGGATATTGTACAAGGATTTACAAATGTACAGTATCGTGCAATTAAAATGGCGATGACGAATAATAAAGGTATGCTAGTATCGATTATTGAAAAACTGGATGAAATGAATGCAATTGAACTGCAAATTAAGAAGGAATTAGAGAGACAGTTTCTATCATGGAAAGGTATGAAAACAAATCAATCTGTCGCAACTCTTTAATAAGCTAACTGAATTTAAGATAGGGGAGTTTAATGCTATGAAATATTCGCTATGTACCATTTCATTTCGTCATCAATTAATTTCATTTACTGATATTGTTCAATTTGCATATGAAAACGGTTTTGAAGGAATTGAATTATGGGGGACGCATGCACAAAATTTGTACATGCAAGAACGAGAAACGACAGAACGAGAATTGAATTTTCTAAAGGATAAAAACTTAGAAATTACGATGATAAGTGATTACTTAGATATATCATTATCAGCAGATTTTGAAAAAACGATAGAGAAAAGTGAACAACTTGTAGTACTAGCTAATTGGTTTAATACGAATAAAATTCGCACGTTTGCTGGGCAAAAAGGGAGCAAGGACTTCTCGGAACAAGAGAGAAAAGAGTATGTAAAGCGAATACGTAAGATTTGTGATGTATTTGCTCAGCACAATATGTATGTGCTGTTAGAAACACATCCCAATACACTAACGGACACATTGCCTTCTACTATAGAACTATTAGAAGAAGTAAATCATCCGAATTTAAAAATAAATCTTGATTTTCTTCATATATGGGAGTCTGGCGCAAATCCAATAGACAGTTTCCATCGATTAAAGCCGTGGACACTACATTACCATTTTAAGAATATATCTTCAGCGGATTATTTGCATGTATTTGAACCTAACAATGTATATGCAGCAGCAGGAAGTCGTATTGGTATGGTTCCGTTATTTGAAGGTATTGTAAATTATGATGAGATTATTCAGGAAGTGAGAGGTACGGATCTTTTTGCTTCCTTAGAATGGTTTGGACATAATTCAAAAGAGATATTAAAAGAAGAAATGAAAGTATTAATAAATAGAAAATTAGAAGTAGTAACTTCGTAATGTGAAATGATGTGAGAGTCTCGTTTAGAGGCTCTTTTTTTTATGGTAAAAAATAACCAAAAATTTCCATGTATTTTAATTTGAATTTAACACAATTTATATATAAATAAGGAGGTGATTGGTAATGGCTAGAAATCGTAATTCTAATCAATTAGCATCACATGGAGCACAAGCAGCTTTAGATCAAATGAAGTATGAAATTGCACAAGAGTTCGGTGTACAACTTGGAGCTGATACTTCTTCACGTGCAAACGGTTCTGTAGGCGGTGAAATCACAAAACGCCTAGTAGCGATGGCAGAACAACAGCTTGGTGGCGGATATACTCGCTAAATGTAGAAGGTTATAGGAGAAAGGAAGGATTCTTCCTTTCTTTTTTTTTCAATTAATTGGTATGAATATATTGCGAACAGAATTCAAAGAATAAAAGTAATACTATATTTTACCCAATTTCTTTTGTTGTGAATGGGAAGTATTAAAGATGTAATAGCCCTGGTGGAATGAAAATTATGTTCCAGCAGGGCTATTATATGGTAAGAAATATATGATGAAAGGTTCCGAAATCAACATGTTAAAAAAAGAAAACTGTTGTTTAATTGCGCTTGCATCAGTTCCACTTGTCATGACATTAGGGAATTCAATGCTCATTCCAATCTTGCCGACAATTGAAAAGAAATTACATATTTCATCGTTTCAAGTATCCATGATTATTACAATTTACTCTATCGTAGCCATTTTACTTATACCGATTGCTGGTTATTTATCAGATAGATGGGGACGAAAGATGGTAATGGTTCCGAGTTTGCTGATTGCGGCTATAGGAGGAGCGATAACTGGTTGGGTATCTTGGAAAGTTGATAATCCCTACACTTGGATATTAATCGGTAGAGCGATTCAAGGTATTGGTGCTGCTGGGGCAATGCCGGTTGTTATACCGTGTGTTGGTGATTTATACAAAGACGAAAAACAAGTTAGTACAGGCTTGGGAATTATTGAGACATCCAATACATTTGGAAAAGTGCTGAGCCCTATTTTAGGATCTGCTCTTGCTGCCATTGTATGGTTCTTACCATTTTGGGCGATTCCAGTTTTATGTGTCATATCAATTGTTTTGTTACTTGTTCTAGTAAAGGCAAAGAAACAAGAAGGAGAAGTACCACCACTTAAAGAGTTTATAAAATCTATTCTGTCTACGTTTCGAGAAAAAGGAAGATGGTTAATTGCCATTTTTGCATTAGGTGCAATTATTATGCTTATTTTATTCGGAATTCTCTTTTATTTGTCGACTATACTGGAATCAAAGTATGACATTCATGGTATATGGAAAGGGTGTGTGCTTGCTATCCCGTTACTTGTACTGTCACTTAGTTCCTATATGGCCGGTAAAAAAATTGGAGATAATCAAAATGTTATGAAGAAGTGTATTTATATTGGTTTTTTAATGGCAGCTGCATCAGTCATCATTCCTTTATTTATAAAAGGGATTTATTTACTACTTCTTTGTCTCGTTATTATGGGGATAGGGATTGGTATGGCACTCCCATGTTTAGATGCCCTCATTACACAAGGAATTGAAAAGGAGCAAAGGGGAACGGTTACGTCATTTTATAGTTCAATGCGATTTATCGGTGTAGCAGCTGGACCACCTTTATATTCTTTTTTCATGAAAGGGGCGGACCATGAAGTGTTTTATTTGACAAGTATTTTCGCTGCCATTGGTGCTGTCATAGCAATCATTTGGATTAAACCAGCAAAGGATGCAAAGACGGTAAAACAGAAACCGGAACCTACTTCATAATTTGTAAGAGAATTGCATGATGTTTTGAGTAACATGCAATTCTCTTTCGTTCATTAAGAATAAATAACTTGTTTTAGCATATAAAGCGCGACACCCCATATGATGAGACCAGAAAATTTATTTAATAATAAAATTGTCTTTCCGGTTGAGTCTAGTCTTTTTAGAAATTTCCCCGCTAACGCTAAGCTTATAAACCAAATCCAAGAAACGATAATAGTTGCAAGTGTGAAAGCCCATTTTTCACTTCCTATGTATTGAATAGAATTTGTTCCAATTACACCGATTGTGTCTAAAATAGCATGTGGATTTAATAACGAAACGGATGCTGTGAAAAGGATTTGCTTTTTTAAGGGCATACTTTTTTCTTGTTTTACATCGTTGGAAGGGTTACTTCTCCAAATAACAAAGCCCATGTATAGAAGAAAGAAAAATCCAATTATATATAACGAGTTAGTTAGCCAAGAAAAAGTAAGGAGTACAAGGGAGACACCTTGCACTGCAATCAATATGAGTAACGTATCACATATAGAGGCAGTTAATATTACGGGGGCTACCCTCCAAATGTTTGGTTGGCTCGCACCTTGGTTAAAGACAAAAACATTTTGTACACCTAATGGAATGATAAGTCCAAATGCAAGAATGATACCATGAATAATTGCTTCACTCATCATATTACCTCCTATTTTAATTCATTATGATAGTGTATATTGTATAGAAGAAATGAAAATTTGTATCCATCCATATGGTTGGGGAGGTTACCAACCAAAAAGAATATAAGGTGATATAATGGAAAGATTCGTTTGGAAACCGAATATGTCTCTAGCGACTCCTCTGTATAAACAAATAGAAACGTATATAAAAGAAAGGATCGTTAATGGAGAATGGACCGTTGGAACGAAATTACCTTCACAAAGAGATTTGGCACATACATTTGGTGTGGATCGAAGCACAATTGTAATGGCTTTCGATGAACTAGTTGCGAAGGGATACATTGAAGGGAATGGCAGGAAAGGAACAATTGTTGTAAATAATAATGAGAATGCTTCAACTTACGCACCCCCGCCTAATTGGCAGTCTTATGTAGAAACAGGACTTCATTATCCGAATCTCCCAGCTATTCAGGAGATTAATCAAGCTGAATTTTATCCACATGTAATTCGATTAGGAACAGGTGAGCTCGCGCCGAGTCTCTTACCTGAGAAAAAGATGAAAGAAATTATGAATAAGCTTTTAAAGTCAAATGTGACGCTTGGGTATGAAGAGCCGAAAGGAAATTTTTATTTAAGGGAAAAGATTTCCGAATACTTAAAGGGGCATGGTGTATATGTATCTCCTGACTCTATATTAATTGTTTCAGGAGCAATTCAAGCGCTGCAACTTATCTCTATGGGGCTTCTTCCAAAAGGGGCATCCATCTTATTAGAAAAACCATCCTATTTATATTCGCTTAATGTTTTTCAATCCGCAGGAATGCGTTTCATTGGAATACCAATGGATGAGAACGGTTTAAATACATCATATATTACAAAATATAAGAAGCAATTTAATGCATCTATTTTATATACAATCCCGTCTTTTCATAATCCAACGAACTTTAGTATGAATGCGAAGAAACGAATAGAAGTGATGGAAATATGTAATGAAATTGGATTACCTATTATAGAGGACGCAGTGTATCAAGACTTATGGGTTGATGCACCTTGTTCGAAACCTTTAAAAGCCTATGATAAAAATGGAATCGTACTACATATTGGAAGCATGTCCAAAGTAATTAGTCCAGGGTTAAGAATTGGATGGATTGTTGGACCTGAGCCAGTAATTCAAAGATTGTCAGACATAAAAATGCAAACAGATTATGGTTCAAGCACTATATCCCAGCAAATTGCAGCGGAGTGGTTTACAAATGGTCTATATGATGAGCATTTGCGCTTTGTAAGAAGTGAATTGAAAAAACGAAGAGATTTTATGTTACTAATGTTAGATAAATATCTTCGTGAAATAGCAACTTGGCATGAACCAACAGGGGGATTTTATATATGGATACATATAAAAGTACCCATTTCATATCGCAGTTTATTTGATAAAGCTCTGCAAGAAAAGGTTTTATTAAACCCAGGTACTTTATATGATAGAAGTGCAAATCAATTTTTGCGCCTATCGTATTCATACGCAACGTTAGAAGAAATTGAAATAGGTATAAAAAAACTTGCACAACTAATGAAAAAGTAAGAGGAGAAAGTAATGAAACAATATGTAATTTGCCAAATGATCAATGGAGAAAAATATTTAGCTGCTTATGCGGAGACGAAGCAAGAAGCGATTGAAAAAGCAGAACTGTTAGGATTAAGAACGGGAAATCGTTACATAGTTATTACTGCAGAGGAAGCCGAAGGGTTAACGTATCCTTAAACAATGTACGAGATTATATAATAATAAATAAGCCTAGTAATATAAGAAATTACTAGGCTTATTTATTATTAAGTTGTTAAACGTTCTCGTATTTATATGCAAAGTAATAATATTATGAGTCAAGTTGACGAAAAAATCGATTTGTCTTTCGGTCTTGATTTCCTTTTCTATATTCATCAATATATTGCCTAAAGTTCCAAGCTTGTAAAAATTTATTAGCAGAGTTATAACCAGAATTGTAAAGCCATTCTTTTTCTTCCTTCGTCAGTTCAAAATTAGTACTTGTAATCGTTCCTGTTGGAATTGTAATCGTTCTTGCTTTTGATTCCTTATCTAAATGACGTAAATCATGAGCTTGCATCATTGTTTTAAATAGTCCTTTGAACATAGAAATAGGCTCGTTATAGTGAGCAGGGTCAGCTTGAATCTCATCTTTTACAAAATGAAATCCGAAAGTCGGCCAGCGAGGAGTGGTAGGTGAATCGAAGATCCAAATTGGATAATTACTTAGAATTCCTCCATCAACCATATAACAAGGCTGCTTCCATTTTGGAGTTCTCCATTTTACGGGTTCAAAGAAGAAGGGGATTGTACTACTCATTCTTACCGCTTTAGCGATAGAGAAGCGATAATTTAAAAATCCGTAGTTTGGTAAGTCGTCAGGAAAGACAACCATTTTACCATTACTAATATCAGAAGCGATGATTTTGAGTTTGTTTAGATCCGGTAAATCAGTAAATAAATGAACACCTTTTTTTCGAAGTAATTCTTCAATCCATTCTTCTATAAATACATTAGAGTATATACCTAGAGTAGTCCATGCACTTAGTCCTTTTCCGATAAAGGGGATTTTGTCAATAAAGGTTTTCTTCGTAAATTTGTTATAATCGATATCAGTTATAATGGTTTTTAGCTCTGAACAAGAATATCCTGCAGCTAAAAGTGCCGCGATAATTGCACCAGCTGATGTTCCAGCTACACGTTCCCATTCATAACCTTTTTCGGCTAATGCGCAAATCGCTCCAACATGTGCAATACCGCGTACACCGCCTCCTTCAAAAACACCATCGATCTTCATTAAACATACTTCCTTTCAAATAAAAGATTTGGAAATGGCAAAAAAGCACGTAGTGTACGTGCTTTTTTACAATGGTTTTTAAGTTTACTAGCAGCCTACAAAGCCGCCCCAACAGCTAGCTCCGATGATGATTAGAAGGATAAATAAAACGATTAATAAAGCGAAACCTCCGTAACCACAACCACCACAGCTACCGCCGTAACCGTAACCGCCGCAACTATATCCGTAACCCATGTGGAATTCCTCCTTATATTAAAAATAAAAATGAACGAGGGGAAAATGTACTGGAAGAACTAAAGAACTATCGTGTTTGTAGGAACAATGTATAGTATGCTTTTTTAAACTTGTTCGCGTACGAAGGATAAGCCCGTTTTTTGGAGGCTTGTTGATTTTGTAAAGAATGAAGTATAATCTTTGTACTATGATATAAATAAGTATGTAAATGTAAGGAGAATTTATGAATAAAAAAATTGAAGTATTAATTGATAAATATGAACTAACACACTTGAAAGATGAACTTATTAATACTGTATTTCCTTGTATAAAAGTTGTGCCAAAGCAGCAGGAAACTGTTGCGATAGGTAGTTCGAAAATGGGAGGAGTTCCTGATTTACCAGCTTTATTTGAATATCCAAAGCATAAAGGAAATCCACTACAATTTATCGCGCAATTTAACTTAAGTGATTTACAAAACGTTGGTATGGATCACAATCTTCCTAAGACGGGGATGCTGTATTTCTTTTGCATTGAAAATTATTTTGAAGAAAATGTGAAGCTAACAGAGGCTGGGCGTGTACTTTATTATGATGTTCCTGTAGAGCAATTACGAAGAGGAAATGAAGTACAAGCGAAATATAACCAGTGTACAATTACTTTTGAACTGACATACAAATTACCAGAACTTTTCATTGAAGATGAGGCTGATTCAGATCGTTTCTTGCAATTACTTGAAGAGCTAATTCCGGATAACTACGATAACCATCAAATTTTTGGTGAGCCATTCTCTGTACAAGAGGAAGTGTTATATGAGACAGGAGAATATATGGGAGTAGACCCGCAACAAATGACTCTTTTATTCCAAATTGATTCAGATCATAAAAATTGTAATATGGTTTGGGGAGAACTAGGGATGCTATATTTCTGTATTAGTAATGAAGATTTGAAAAATCAACGTTTTGAAAATACATGCTGTGTATTACAAACATGCTAATGAAAAAAGGTTGTTCTTTTAAAAAGAACAACCTTTTTATGTGAATTAGTTAATATGCATAATCTCATATGACCTATACGAAAAAGTATTGTATACTCTGAAACTATACGATACTTTTTCGTATAGTTATAGAATATAAGGAGTGACAAGATGGGAAAGACAAGTAAGTATGTGACAGCTGCCGCACTTTGTTCAACTATAGTAATGGGAGGCTTGCAAGCGTCATCTGTATCTTATGCAGCTACAAATCCGACTACAGTGACAGCACAATCAGATGTAAAGTTATTAGATGATTTCAGAAAAGAATTAAAAAAACAGATTGATAATCGAGAAGAAAATATTACAATCACATATAAAACAAAAGATAGAAATGCTAGAAATATTATGGATCAATTGTATGGTGAGTTTAATAAAATTGTAGATGCTGATGAGTATGTAAAATATAATGTAGCGTCTACTAGATATTCTATTAAAGGAATGCCAGGGGACTATACGTTTACACTGCAAGTAAAATACCGTGAATCAAAAGAACAAACTCAATATGTAAAAGCTCAGGCGAAATCAATTGTTGGATCAATTGTAAAACCAGGGATGGATGAGCATGAGAAAGTAAAAGCTATTCACGATTACGTTGTTAAGCATGTGTCTTATGATACGTCTTATCAAGCGTATACAGCATATGAAGCATTAGCGAATCGTTCTGCCGTTTGCCAAGGATATACATTATTAACGTATGAGTTGTTAAAAGAGGCAGGTATTCAAAACCATATTGTAACAGGCACAGGAAACGGACAAGCTCACGCGTGGAATTTAGTGAACATTGAAAGTATCACCTAGATACTACATTTGATGATCCAGTACCAGATAAAGCAGGGCGTGTAACTTACTCATATTTTAACATGTCTGACGAACAGTTAAGTAAAGATCACGACTGGGATCGTAGTAAATATCCAGCAGCAACTACAAGTTATTTTGGTGAATTAACAAACAAAATAAAAGCTGGTAGCTCAAAAACGGTCGTATATGAGCAGATGTTAAAAGAAACAAATTTACAATACTTATCTGCAGAATACGGAGCAGAAAATTATAATGAATTTAAGCAAAAGTTGCAGCAACAGTTTGCAGCCAAACCAGAAAAAGTAGAAGTGCGATATAAGCAGTCCATGGATGGGACGATGCAAGATATAAAGAAAGTATTAAATGAAATAAATTGGCCAAAAGGTGCAAAGCGTGTGTCTTATCAAGTAGCGCCTTATAGTGCATTGGCTGGTTATTCATTGGCGACAATTACATTTACGTATTAAGCAATGAGAAAGAGCATCTGTAAAAGATGCTCTTTTTATATTTGTTGATCACTTTAAAATATTGGGAATTATGTGATAAAATAAAAAGGAGAGGATGTGAATGCTGAATGAACTTGTTCGAAAGTAATATTTTCACATTGATATATACTTGTTTAGTAATCGGACTTATCGTTTTGTTTTTCATATCATTTACTTTGTTTATTAGAAGAGTATTACAAAGCAGCGTTGCAAAGAAACACCACGTGATTAATATGAACCAGAAGCTAGATCGAATTATTGAATTGCTTGAAAAAGATAAGAAATAGCGATAGAAGAAGTATGAAAAGGGGAAGAGAATGGCGAATTATATAAAAGAATTACGTGAAAAAGTAGGGCATGATTATGTTTTCTTAAACTTTGCCGGTGGTTGTGTATTTAATAAAGAAGGGGAAGTATTACTGCAAAAAAGAGGAGACTTTAACGCTTGGGGCTTTCCAGGTGGCGCAATGGAGATAGGAGAATCGGCTGCGGAAACTGCAATCCGAGAAATAAAAGAAGAAACCGGGTATGATGTAGAAATAAATGAGCTTATTGGAGTGTATACAAAATATTTTCAATCATATCCAAATGGAGACAAGGCACAGTCAATTACGATGTTCTTTTCATTCTCAATAGTTGGAGGCGAAAAAAAAGTAGATGGTGATGAAACGTTGGATTTGAAGTTTTTCCCGTTAGACGACATGCCACCGTTATTTTGTAAACAGCATGAAGATTGCCTGCAAGATTTATTGGAGAAAAGAGTAGGGGTATATCGTTAACATATAAAAAAGAAGCTAAATGAGATTAGCTTCTTTTTTATGTTTTATTTATTTCCACCAATCATCAAACATTGACGCTGGTACTTGTCTTTTATGCTCACTCACTGTGTAACGTTTTTCAATTTTCTCTGCAACGTCAGCTGGAACTGCTTTACCTTCTAAATAATCATCTAATTGATCATAAGTAATACCTAACTCTGTTTCGTCAGCTTGACCTGGTTTTTCATCTAATAAATCAGCTGTTGGCATTTTTAAGTAAAGTCGCTCGTCTGCACCTAACTCTTGTAATAATGCACGTCCTTGGCGCTTCGTTAATCCCGTTAATGGTAATAAATCTGCACCACCATCTCCGAATTTTGTAAAGAACCCTGTTACAGCTTCTGCAGCGTGATCTGTTCCGATAACAAGTAGCCCTTTTTGTCCACCAATTGCATATTGAGTAACCATACGGATACGTGCTTTCACGTTACCTTTATTGAAATCTGTTAATGATTCACCCAATAAGTTTTCATATTGATTTGAAAAAGCATCAACAGTCGAAGCAATATCAAATGCAACAGATTGATCTGCTTGAATGAATTGTAATGCTAATTGTGCATCATCTTCATCTTTTTGTACTTTATAAGGAAGACGCACGGCGATAAACGTTGCATTACCACCTTCATTACGAATTTCTTCAACTGCAAGTTGTGCTAAGCGTCCTGCTAATGTAGAGTCTTGTCCGCCGCTAATACCAAGTACAAATCCTTTTGCACCTGTTTTTTTTACATAATCCTTTAAGAAATCAACTCGTTTACGAATTTCAATTTTTGGATCAATTACAGGCTGAACATGTAATGCTTTCATAATCTGTTCTTGTAATGTCATTATGTTTCCTCCTATTCATATTAAAGCGGTAAATAAGTTTATATGTATAATGGTACATACTTCTATCCTTTATTATTTCGCAAAATTAACGAATATACAATAGGATGTGTGTATGAATATGAATGTAGTCATTATAAATAAAGTACTACGTATAAGCAATTTTTTTAAACCTTTCAAAACTGTAAGGTTTTTGTCATTTGAATCGATGGAAGGTATTTCCGTACTTTACTAATATAAAAACATAGTTAGTAGAAAGAAGGGCGGAGAAGTAATATGAACATTAGAGAACTCGCATATCGGAATGTAACGCGAAATAGACGGACATACTCAGCCTATTTTTTGAGTAGTGCATTTGCTATTATGGCCTTTTTTGTGTATTCATTTTTTGCGTTTCATCCGGCATTAAGTGCAGGAGAATTGGGTCAGTACGTATTCGTAAGTATGTCTTTTGCACAGTCTATTATTTACTTATTTACATTCTTCTTTATTTTATATTCGATGGGAATGTTTTTAAAAACGAGAAAGCGTGAGCTAGGAATTTTAATGATGCTAGGTATGACGAAATATCAATTAAAGCGTCTTATCTTTTTTGAAAATATTATGATTGGAATAGGGGCAATTATTTTTGGTATTCTTTCAGGTATGTTATTTTCAGGGGTATTACTATTTGTCGCCCCGATGATATTAAAACTAGATATCTCCTTATCCTATTACATACCGATGAAAGCAATTGTTGTAACAAGTATTATGTTTTTCATATTATTTATGATCATATCATTGTTTAGTGCAGGAATGATTCGTAAAAATAAAATTATGAAGTTGTTTAGAGGGTCAGCAGAGGCAAAACCGGAACCGAAAGCATCAATCATTTCTTCAATATTAGCAGTAGTATTGCTTAGCGCTGGCTATGTAGGAGCTCTTCTATCGCATGGCGCAATGGTATTTATTATGATGATTCCTGTTACAACGGTAGTTATTATTGGGACGTATTTGTTGTACAAGCAGCTGAGTGTCTTTATTATTCGATTATGTAAAAAAAGTAAACGTTTCTATTGGACACAGACTAATATTATTACGTTATCAGATTTAGCGTATCGCATGAGAGATAACGCAAGAATGTTCTTTATTGTAACCATTATTTCTACTGTAGCATTTTCCGCAATAGGGACATTAGTCGGCTTCGCATCCATGACGAAAGGGATAATGGAGAGACCAATTGCGTTTCATTACCATTCTAAGCAAGGGAATAGTAACGAATCACAACATATACAAATGATTGACAAAGGATTAAAGAAACATAATATAGCAGCTTCAAAAACTAATATTTCGACAAAGAAAACGGAGGAACAGTCGTTAAGAAGCGCCACTTTTATAAAAGAATCAGATTATAAGGAATATGCAAAGTTAACAGGAGAACCATTTAATACTGTAGCAAATAAAGAGGTTGTATTTTTGTCAGCTGATATACCAGGGCCAGCGATGAAAGAAAGAAAAGAAATTACTTTACCCAATATGAATGAAAGTTTAAAGGTGAAAAAAGTTACTTCATCTTCATTGGGGAAAATATTAAGAGGAAATGTTTATGTAATCTCTAATAATCAATATGATTCATTACAAGATGGATTTATAGAGACAAAAGATTATATGTATAAAACTGAAAGAACGAAAGATGAGATTGAAATTGGTAAAGAGCTTACTCATCAAATTAAACCGTATCAAGAACAGTCAACGTTTAGTGCGGAAGAGTACGAACAAAACCAAAGTTTACAAATTGCAGGACCGATTTTATTTGTAGGTTTCTTTATTGGTATAGTATTTTTCGTTTGCGCAGGAAGTTTCCTTTACTTCCGTTTATTCTCCGATTTGGAGGATGATGTTCGCTTGTTCGAAATGATTCGAAAAGTTGGATTGACGAGTGGGGAATTATCGAAGGTAGTTACAATTCGATTGGCGCTTTTATTCTTCGTTCCAATTGGTGTTGCAACATTACATGGGGCAGTAGCCTTAACTGCGTTAGGGCAAATGTTTGAGTACTCATTGTTTAAAGAAAATACAGTTGTATTAAGTATTTTCATAGGTATTCAAATTGTATACTTCTTACTTATAAGATCCCGTTATGTAAAACAATTGAAAGAGAGATTACGTATGCATTAAATGTGTTTTTTTAACTCGAGTACAAAATTTTCTAAAAAGAGGCAAGTATTGCCAAAAAGTGATAAAATGGAAAAAGCGAGGTGAAAAAATTAATATAGAGTAAGGGGGGGAGAAATATGAAAGCAACAGGAGTTATTCGAAAAGTAGACGAATTAGGACGAATTGTTATCCCTAAAGAATTACGCGATGTATTGGGAATACAAATCAAATCACCGCTTGAAATTTTTGTAGAAGCAGATAAAATCATTTTACAAAAATATCAACCTTACAATGCTTGCCAAATCACAGGTGATGTTTCAGAACAGAACATATCATTAGCAAATGGAAATATTACTGTTGGGATAGAGGGAGCGGAATATTTAGTAAAAGAAATAGAAAAGTTTTTAAACAAGAGTGAGGTTTAGTCTTAATTTATATTATTTTTCAAATTACATATCATTCTTTTAAAAGACTGTAAGAGGACCATTAATTGGTTCTCTTATTTTGGTTAGTAGTTGAACGACATGGGGTGTTACTTCCTACAAATCATAGGGAAAATAAAAAAGTAGTATAGAGTTAGTAAATGATGTTGAGAAATATTTGAAAAGAAGGAAAACAAAAAGAATAAAACGAATGTTACATTTACAAGTATTCAAAAGTGGTCTGAAATGAAAATAATACATTTTCAGGAGGGATTACGATGAGTAGTACAGTGAATAAACAAAAAGGTATACAATTGATTCCGTTTACCGTAAATAAGGTGGTAGAACAAGTAAATGAAATTCCACCAGGTGTACAAATGATTCACGCTCCGCAAGTATGGGAAAAGAGTGTGAAGGGGCAAGATGTAGTCGTTGCCGTATTAGATACAGGGTGTGATACTAATCATATAGATTTAAAAGATCGTATTATCGATGGAAGAAATTTCACAAAAGATTATGAAGCTGATCCAAATGTGTATCTTGATAATAACGGACATGGTACTCATGTAGCGGGGACGATTGCCGCGACTGAAAATGGTGTCGGTGTATTAGGAGTTGCACCACTTGCTAAAATGTTAGTATTAAAAGTTTTAGCGGGAGATGGTTCTGGAAGTTATGAGCAAATTATTGAGGCAATTCATTATGCTGTAAATTGGAGAGGGCCGAATCAAGAGAAAGTGAGAATTATTTCAATGTCACTTGGTGGTCCGCAAGATGTTCCAGAATTACATGAAGCAATTCAAAATGCGGTAAAGCAGGATGTTCTCGTTGTATGTGCTGCTGGAAATAATGGAGATTGCGATGATGAAACAGAAGAATTAGATTTCCCAGGTGCTTATTCTGAGGTAATTGAAGTTGGTGCTGTGAATTTAGAGCGGAAGATTGCATGTTTTAGTAATTCAAATCAAGAAATTGATCTAGTAGCGCCAGGTGATGAAATATTATCTACGTATCCAGATGGGAAATATGCTGTGTTAAGTGGAACTTCCATGGCGACGCCGCATGTTGCTGGGGCGCTCGCCTTGCTCATTAAACAGTGTGAGAAAGAATACGGTCGAAAGTTATCAGAGCCGGAAATATATGCACAACTCATTAAAAGAACTGTACCTTTAGGGTACGAACGTACATCTGAAGGGAATGGATTAATAGATTTATTAAAAGAATAGCCATATTAAAAAACATCTCATATGAATATGAGATGTTTTTAATATGGCTCTGTCGCATGTAATACAACTTGTAACAAACCTGGGAATCTAGCATTTAAATCTTCTTGACGAATTGAAATGAAACGTTGTGTTCCTTCAAGGCGTGTGTACATAACACCTGACTCACGTAAAACTTTGAAATGGTGAGATAAAGTTGATTTCGCAATAGGAATGTTTAAAGCACCACAAGATTGTTCATTTTTCTTTAGTAACATATTTACAATTTGTAAACGGATTTGATCGCTAAGTGCATATAAGACAGAAGAAAATTGAATTTCTTCTCGATTTGGATGATAGAGTGTACGCATATTTCACCTACTTGTATAAGTTAAGATATTTGCACTATAACATATAAAGTGATATATTTCTATTGTTCGAATATATTCGAACAATAGAAATATAGGGGGAGAAAAAATGAAGTATACAAAATTGCAAAAGGCAGGACTAAATATTTCAAAGTTGGGTTTAGGTACAAATGCAGTAGGGGGACATAATTTATATGCTGATGTGAATGAAGAAGAGGGAAAGCAATTAGTAGAAGAAGCTATTCAGCAAGGGATTACATTTTTTGATACAGCAGATTCATATGGTTTCGGTAGATCAGAGGAATTAGTAGGAGAAGTATTAAAGGGAACACGTCATGAGTTTATACTTGCTACAAAAGGTGGAATTCAACCGTTGTTAAATGGAGAAACTTATATTAACAATGAACCAAGTTATTTAAGAAATGCTGTGGAGAATAGCTTAAGAAGATTACAGACTGATTATATTGATTTATATTATTTACATTTTACAAATCCTGAAACAAGTTACATAGATTCAATCGGAGAGCTTACTCGTTTAAAAGAAGAAGGGAAAATTCGTTCAATTGGAATATCGAACGTAAACATAGAACAATTAAAAGAAGCGAACCAACATGGTCATATAGATGTTGTACAATCTCCGTACAATATGTTAGAACGTACGGCTGAGGAAGAACTGTTGCCGTATTGTATAGAAGCGGGTATTTCATTTATTCCATATGGGCCTCTTGCTTTTGGAATATTAGGTGAAAAATATACAGAAGATTTTAAATTGAACGAAGTCGATTGGCGCCAAAATGTAAATCAATTTGAAGAAAATACATATAAGAGTAATTTTAAGAAAGTGGAAAAGTTAAAAGGGCAAGCTAAAGAAAATGATATTGAAGTGTCTCATTTAGCGTTAGCATGGTTATTAAATAAAGAAGGAATTGATACAGTTATACCTGGTGGAAAGCGGGCAGAGCAAATAAGAGAAAGTGTGAAAGCGGTAGACGTTTCATTGAATGAAAGAGTCATGAAAGAAATCCAATCTATTTTAGAAGATTAGTGAAACAGAGGGATAGTACCCTCTGTTTATATAAGGAGAAGGTCTAAATGAATAGAGTACTAGCTGTATTTTTCACGATAATGTTTATGATCGGTACAGATACTTTCTTAATTTCACCACTGTTGCCGACATTACAACAGGTGTATCATGTTTCAACCGAGTTGTCAGGATGGATGGTGAGTTCGTATGCTTTAGGGTATGCTGGATTTGCGCTTATTGCTGGTCCTATATCAGATGGATTAAACAGAAAAAAAGTGATGGTACTAGGTATGAGTTTTTTTGCAATAAGTACGTTTTTGTGTGGAATTGCACCGAGTTTTTTATGGATGCTAACATTTAGATTTTTAGCAGGTGTAAGTGCAGCTTTTGTATCTCCACAAGTGTGGGCATCCATTCCGCTCCTTATAGAGAAAAAGCAAATTGTGAAAGCAATTGGGGTTGCAACAGCAGGGTTATCAATCTCTCAAATTTTAGGGCTGCCACTGGGAGCTTATTTAGCAACGATACATTATACAATCCCATTCTATTTCATTGGTATATTATCAGCACTACTTGTTATTCTTATTTATGTTGTATTACCAGAAATACAGTCGGTTCATATAGGTGGAAATAAAAAAGTGATTTTACAGCGTTATAAACAATTACTTACAGATTCAAAGGTTTCACTTTCTTATTTTGCATACTTTGTTTTTCAAACCGGAAATTTTGCTGCATTTTCATTTTTTGGTGTATGGCTTTCCATTCAATTTGGCTTACAAGTTCATGAAGTAGGTACAGCTATGCTCGTAGTAGGATTAGGAAATTTAACTGGTAATATTTTTGGTCCTAGAATCGTAAATAAAATTGGTTATAACCTTTCTTTCTACGGTGGAATTATATTTACAGCAGTGCTATATGTATTACTTCCACATGTAAAGAACATTGTATTGGTGGAGTTATTGTTCTTTGCTTTGTTTTTTGTGACAGGAATTTTGTTTGTATTAATGATGAGGCACTTACAAAACATGTCTAGTGTAGCAAGAGGAACAGGTGCTGCCCTTGCTAACGCCTCGATGTACATTGGCCAAATGATTGGTGCGGTAATAGCAGGAATGTTATTTGCAACATCTCACAATTTTATACTAGTAGGTAGCTTTACAGCGTTATTATATGTTGTAGCTTTATTTCTGTTTAGAAAAGGTGAAAACATTAGTAAAGATAATGAAAAAGGAATTGCATCATAAAGTTTTAGTAAATCAAAAAACAATTTTTTAGGATAAGTTAAAAAGGTGCTTTTTGATTGCATAGTTGCTGTATTTTTAATAATTCGTCGTTGAGCTGTATGATTGAAAAGGATTTGTAATAAAATTATGGGAAAATAAAAAACCCCTATATAGATAGGGGTTTATATATCGGCATATAGCTCCTCGGAAAAGGATATACTTAGTTTAACATATAGGAGTACTTATAATTGTGAAATAGATGTGAAAGTAATGTGAAAAATGTTGTAATAAAAAGCACTGTTTTAGCTAATGTAGCTAAAACAGTGCTTTTCTCTTTGATTGAACAGTTGCAGCATTTTCATCATGTATACCTGCATCTTTAATAATTCGTTGTTTTGCTTTATTTAATAGATGGTTTACTGCTTCACCAAAATAGTTAGCTTCGCTTTTTGTGCGGGCTTCTCGTAAACATTTATAGTTTTCTAGCAGTTCCTCTTTTTCGGAGTTTGTTAAGAAATCTTCTATTTTCTTTTTTGTCATACGAAACACCCTTTCTCCTGACAAACGACGCAATAGAAAATATTTATTTCTCATTATAACAATAATTTTAAAAGAAAGTATACACTAACGTCGCAATAATTTGTCAATTTCTTGAATCTTCTCATCAGCTTTCCCAATTTGCGTATTTTTAGCCTGTTCGCCACCAAGAGCTTGATGTAGTAAGAAAGTTTGACCGGAAATAGCAGTTACAATGGATACTTTTATAATTTCTTTTATTGCGGTGACATCGAATAAAACGAGTCCAAGAAGTGCAGCTAGGCTACCGGTAAAAACATCAGTTAAAAATCCAAAGTGAAAAAAAGTTTTCAAACGGCGTGGAAGCAATAACTTACCTTGGTTATTGATTAGATGGGAAACGAAGCCAGTAATGCCACCAACGAGAACAGCGGTTAGCCATTGATACATTTCCATCGAATCCACTCCTTTTAGTGAATAAGATTCGATTATTTTATATTGATTCCTTTTAATATTTCATATAAGCATATTGAGAAAGTTTGTTTGGGTATATTTTGTATTCAATTTAATTATAACAGAAAATTTCGATAGATTTCAGTCTATTATATGAATCATTTTTACAATAATATGAATGCAGAAAGGGGTGCGTCATATGAATATAGATTATCGAATAAGAAGTGTAGATGGTTATACAAAAAAAATAGGGGAATTAGTAAGCATGCTTGAGCATACGAGAGCTGTAACATTAGGCGAAGTAAAAAATTTATCAGTTGAGCAATTAGATTTAATTATGCAGAGCAGCGGAAATTCAATTGGCGCCTTATTAAAGCATATAGCAGCTATTGAAAAAGTTCATCAGCTTATTTCATTTCAAGATCGTGACTTTACAAAAGAAGAATTAGAAATATGGGAAGATGCATTGTATTTAGGGGAAGCAGGTAGAGCGATCTGTGGTCATGAAATACAGTATTATGTACAACTTCTACAAAGTGTTCGAGAAGAATCTCTGAAGTATTTAAGTGAACAAGGTAATGAGTGGCTCATGTCAGAAAGAAAGTGGCCTAACGTGTAGTATATAACCAGCACTATCTTTGGTTTCATGTGCTAGAAGATGAAATTAGTCACCGAGGACAAATTAGAATGCTCAAAAACAAGTTATTTGAAAATTACGTTAAATGATGTAGCTTTTTATAGGAGAATTCCATATAATGAGAGTAATTAAAATAAGAACGGGGTGATGTATTATGGCGAAAATAACTTATATGAATAATAAACCAAATACAAAGGTGGATGGAAAGGGCGAAACGATATAAGTGAGCGCACTATCCTTCCACTTAGCTTAAACTAGGGAGGATATCAATTTGAATCAAAATATTTTAGAATCGTATGGCTGGGATTCTTTTTTTGAGGAACAAGCTGTAGAGAACTTTGAAGTAGGGCGTATTTTACTTGAGCATAAGCATATATATCGAATTATTTGTAATGATGGTGAATATATGGCAGAACTGTCTGGAAAGTTTCGGCATGAAGCAGTAACGAAGGGAGATTATCCAACTGTTGGTGATTGGGTGTATATAAAGAAAATAGAGAATGAAAAGAAAGCTATTATTCATCGTGTTTTTCCGAGAAGAAGCTCTTTTTCTAGACAAGAAGCTGGTACTCGAACGGAAGAACAAGTAATAGCAGCAAATGTAGATTATTTATTTTTAGTGAATGCACTTAATCATGATTTTAATGTTAGAAGGATGGAACGTTATTTATTATTAGCGTATGAAAGTGGCGCTATGCCAGTTATTGTTTTAACAAAGAGTAGTATATGTAATGATGTAGAACAGAAAATTGTAGAAACGGAAGCTATAGCAATTGGTGTTCCTATTTTCGTTGTTGATAGTTTAGAGCATACAGGTATTGATTTGTTGAAACAATTCGTTTCTTCAGGGAAAACAATTGCTTTAGTTGGGTCATCAGGGGTAGGAAAGTCAACTTTGTTAAATGCGCTAATAGGAATTGAGGTAGCAAAAACGGGAGATATACGTGAAGAGGATAGTAGGGGGAGGCATACGACAACGCATCGAGAGTTATTTCAATTGCCAAGTGGCGCTCTCGTAATTGATACTCCCGGCATGAGAGAATTGCAACTTTGGGAAGGAAGCGAAGCGATTCAAACAACATTCTCTGATATTGAAAAACTTGCGACAACATGCCGTTTTCGTGATTGTAAGCATGAGGATGAACCAGGATGCGCGGTGCATAGTGCAATTGATAACGGACTTATTACGATAGATCGTTTGAAAAGCTATAAAAAATTACAAAGAGAACTGGCGTATTTTATGAGAAAACAAGATGTAATCCTTGCCAGAGCAGAGCGTGATAAGTGGAAAAAGCGTTCTAAACAACATAAAAAAATGTAAAAACCAAAGGGTGCCCCTTTGGTTTTTTCTATTTGTAAATTTTATAATAATATTATTCATATATATAGACAAAGGGAACTTAATTGTTTAAACTTTACAAAGTATTCATCATAATAGGTTATGAAAATCATAATTAGGGATTGGGAAATATTCATAATTAACTCAATTTAACTTTTAAATTTGAAAATTAGGAGGTTCATAATGGATAAACTATTAAATTTGTTTCGTGATATGAAAGTAGCAAAAAAGCTATTAATTTCATTCTTTGTAATTTTAATTGCGGCTGTGTCTATTATCGGAGGCATGTCTTATCAAACAGCCAAAAAGAATTTTGAATCGCAAATTAAGAGCAGTGCCAACGACAATATAAAAATACTGGATAATTTAATCAATCAAATGATTGATGCAAAATTTAATGATGTGAATAATTTTGCACGGGTGATTCAGGGGAATATGTATCAAGGAGATAATCAGGATGAATTAAGAAAAATGTTATCTCAATATATAAATTTAAATAAAGATGTTGAACAAGTATATGTTGCCGGAAATGATAAAAAATTTGTACAAGAACCAAATATACAAATGGCAGCAGACTATGATCCAACAGAGCGTTCTTGGTATAAAGATGCAGTTGCAAAACAAGGTGGTATTGTTGTTACTGAGCCATATAAGGCAAAAGGAAATGGACATATTGTCGTAACAATCGCAAAACAAACAGAAGATAAAAATGGGGTTGTTGCGCTAGATTTAAGTTTAGATAATTTATTAAAAACATCAAAGTTAATTAATATTGGTAAAAAAGGATATGCCTTCATTTTAGATGGAAAGCAAAAAATAATTGCTCATCCACAAGAAAAATCAGGGGAAAAAGCGGCTGATTCTTGGGCAAAGAAAATTTATGAAGATAATCACGGTGCTTTTTCATATTCTTATGGCGGTAGTGAAAAGAATATGGTATTTGCTACAAATGTAAAAACAGGTTGGAAAATTGGTGGGACTATGTACTCAAGTGAAGTAATTGAAGCTGCTCAACCTGTATTTTATAATATGTTAATTGTTATGCTTATCTCATTAGTAATAGGTGGAGCACTTATTTATTTTGTAACACTTTCAATTACGAAGCCTTTAAAGAGATTAGTTGTTACCTCTAAAGAAATAAGTGAAGGGGATTTAACGCAAACAATTGAAATTCATTCTAATGATGAAATCGGCCAACTTGCTAAAGGATTTAATGAGATGACGAATTCGTTACGGACGTTAATCGGAAGAATTAACGATTCAGCTGGGCATGTTGCAGCGGCATCAGAAGAGCTAACTGCAAGTGTAAGGCAAGCAAGTGAAGCGACTGAGCAAATCACAATCGCAATGGATGAAATATCAAGTGGGGCAACGACGCAAACAACAAGCGTAGAAAATGGCGCTATGTTACTGTTTGATGTAACGGAAGGAATTCAGCATGTAGCAAATAGTTCATCATCTATTAATACGGCTTCTGCACATACTCGTGAAAAAGCAGAAGATGGTGGGAAACTAGTAGGAAGAACAGTAAACCAGATGCAGTCTATTGCAGAATCTGTGTCACAATCAGATGCAGTTATACAATTACTAAATAATAAATCAAAACAAATTGGTGATATTTTAGAAGTAATTCAAAATATTGCAGATCAAACAAACCTTCTAGCTTTAAATGCGGCGATTGAAGCCGCAAGAGCCGGTGAGCATGGAAGAGGTTTCGCAATTGTTGCAGATGAAGTACGTAAATTGGCAGAGCAGTCTAGCGTATCTTCTAGTGAAATTAGTAAATTAATATGTGAAATACAAGATGATATGGGTAAGACAGTCAAATCTATGAATCATGTAAATGAGGAAGTTCAATCTGGACTTGTTATCGCAAATGAAACGAAGCAAAACTTTGCTGAAATTTTACAATCTACAAATGAAATAGCTAATCAAATTAAGACGATGGTTGAAACGGCTAATGGAATGTCAAAAGGGGCAAATGAAGTATCTATTTCGGTAGGACAAATTGCAATGACAGCGCAAAATAATGCGACAAGCACACAAAACGTTGCGGCTTCAGCTGAAGAACAGCTAGCTTCGATGGAGGAAATTGGATCCGCAGCGGGCACGTTATCTCAAATGGCTGAAGAGTTACAAGGACTAATTGACAGATTTAAAGTTTAATAGAGAACAGACTATCCCCTAGTAGCATTATGCCACTAGAGGGTAGTCTGTTTTATTGTGTAAAATCAAATAGGGATGTAGACTTCCTTTATGACGTTTAAAATGGCATTTTGCATAATGTTTGTCGAAAAATAGAGGTATTTGTTAGCTTTGTGTATAATTATTAACGTATAGAATACAAATAAAAGGAGAGTATTATGGGAGTGTATTGGGGGACAAAAAGACATTCTTGGCTTAGTTACGTCTCATTTTGGCTAAGTATTTCATTTTTTATTGTTTTTCTAATTGAAGTGTTTATATTAAAAACACTTTCGAATAGCTCGGTACAAATTGTTAAATATTTTTATTTTATACTTGTACCAGTAAATATTTTTCTTAGTTTAAAGTTACTATTTAAGAAGAATGAAAAGAAAGCGTTACCTATTTTTAGTTTCATTGTCTCATTATTATTTGCAATTTTAATAATCGTATTAGTTTTAGCAGCTATAGGGAAGTTCTTTTAAGGGGAGTGGTATAAGTCACTCTCCTTTTTTATTTGTGGTAGTCTTACTATATGTAAAAATGTGAATGTTGTGAGCTAATAAAAGCGGAGAGTAGACAATATTTGTATGGATTAAAGTCTTACGTTATTTGAACTTGTAAGAGTGTATGGAGTAATGAGGTAATATACATAATAATGGAGATAGAATTAGTTATTTTATAAGTATGTATAAAGCAAATGAATACGGTAAGAACGGTGATATATGGTACAATAGCTATGGATAGTGATAGAGATAAAGGGTATATAAAATACTCATCGTTTTTTAGTAAGAGAGGGGTTATCTTATGCTATACGAGGATTTGGAGACATTATTTCAAACAGCTCCGAAAGAAGATAGAGGCGGATGGAAATATATAATCCAAGAACAAAATAATACATTTAAAATTGTTGATGAAATACTGAAAAATCAAATGAGTGTCGAATTGTATTTTAATGAATACGATGAGGTGAAAATCACTTTATATAAAGATGGAATTCCCATTACGACTATGCAAAGAATTGCGATTTCAAAAGTTGAATTAGACGAAGATGAAGAAGGTATCCAATTTGTTTTAGAGCGCATGCCTAGTCGAATGATTCGGTTGCAGTTAAAGCCATATTTAGCATTAGAAATGGGGCCGTACTGGGAAGTATGTGATGATTGTGAATGAGCATAAAAAAGCATCCAATAACATGGATGCTTTTTTATGTTTTTTGAAGTTGTTTAAACGCAATGATTGGAAGTATAACAATACTTACCCATCCGATGATAGGATATAGAATGTGAAGTAAGTCACTGTAACCGATGTAACTAAAGCAATAACTAATTAGTAAAATGAAGAAAATAATATTGTGATTTTTCCACCCAGTAATAGATTGCATCTGTTTTGTCATACCGAACACATTACCAACTAAAGTTGTGAAAACTTCACCGAAAATAATGAGAACGAAGAAGAAGTGAAAAGTTGCATTAAATCTTCTTATGACTTCAGCCATTGGGATGTTATATTGATAAAATTGATCGACTGATAAGATTGCTAAATGGCTGCATAATAAAATTAAAGAAAGTCCAGCACCACCTAAAATCCCACCCCAAAAAATGGCTTTTCGATCCTTTACTTCACTGGCTAATGGGACGAGAACACTTTGGGCGAGAGAAAGATTTAAGGCGACATATGTAATAGGGCTAGTAATCCATTTCATATTCCAACTCTCTGCAGGAATAGTGTTATTAATGGAAGGTGTGCTGTGAAAAAAGGTTGTAATAGCAAGTCCGATAATAAAAATCATCATAATAGGTACGACAAGTGTATTTACTTCAAAAACACCTTGTAATCCGCGGCTACTTATAATGAGACAAGCGATAACTGTAATGAGAATACCGAGTTGTCTTGGTAAGCGAAGTTGCTCTTCAAATACTGCACCAGCTCCTGATAACATAACGCTCGTTACGCCGAATAAAACGAGTAATAATAATGTGTTTACAACATTCCCAAATACATCCCCAAATAAATATTTGTTAAATTCTTGCGCTGAAAATGCCCCAATTTGTGATGAAAGTAACATCATCTTTGTGCCGAGCCAAATAAAAAAAAATCCACTTACACATATGCCAATGGTCCCGTATAATCCATTCACTGTGAAAAATTCAACAATTTCTCGTCCAGTAGCAAATCCAGCTCCAACGACAGTTCCGATATAAGTAGCAGCTACTTTCTTTGCTACTTGCCATTGTTGATTGTCCATGTTATCCCTCTTTCTACTATGATGAGCTTGATGTACTATTATGCATATGTATGAGCTTGGACAATTAGACGTATGAAGTGTTTGAAAAAATACATGAATTAAATGATATTAGGGAAGTATTAAAGGTGTTAAAACTTTGTTACATATAAGCCGATTGTTCGAAAGGAAAGGGAATGTATGGTAAAATGTAATTAGGTTATTAAAAGATAAACATTACAAAATGATAAGAGGAGTGGATTGTATGGGTACGAAAACAAATGTTGTTGAAGTATTAAACAAGCAGGTAGCAAACTGGAATGTGTTATATGTGAAACTACATAATTATCATTGGTATGTGACAGGGCCACACTTCTTTACATTACATGAGAAATTTGAAGAGTTTTATAATGAAGCTGGAACGTATATTGATGAGTTAGCAGAACGTATTTTAGCTTTAGAAGGTAAACCATTAGCGACAATGAAAGAATATCTCGCAACATCTAGTGTCAGCGAAGGGACAAGCAAAGAATCTGCAGAAGAAATGGTGCAAACATTAGTGAATGATTATTCTGCACTTATTCAAGAATTAAAAGAAGGTATGGAAGTTGCGGGCGAAGCTGGCGATGAAACATCAGCTGACATGCTGTTAGCAATTCATACAACATTAGAACAACATGTATGGATGCTAAGTGCATTCTTAAAATAACGATAAAAAATATAAAGAAACCCATTGAAAAATTATTTCAATGGGTTTTTTTATGATTTTTCAGTTTTCTTTTATGCTATAATATAGTAAAAAGGAGGCGATGCGATGTTTCGCTTTTTCAGAACTGGAAAAGAAGAGCGGGAAATTACGAAAGATGAATTAGAACAAGCGATGGCTCAGTTTTTAGAAACGAATGCTAATATCGTTTATACAGTATTAGTAAATGAAGATTATACAGTAAATTATGATTTGTTAAAACCGTATTTACCTGCATTTCCAACAAATGATTTTCTCATAACGAAGGAAACGCTTGAGGTATTTGAACATACAGCAGAAAATTTAAACCTAGTGAAAGAAATTGATGTCGTACAAAAGGCAGTAGATCAATACGTAACAGAAAAAGAAATGTTCCCAATTGTTGAAGGTAGCGAAGATCGCCTCATATGCGGAATGAAACTAGGACCTTACTTAAATCGTAGCTTAAAAAGAGACTTATATATTTCAGAAAAACATTATTTAGTTTCAAGTAAACCAGATAGAAAAAAACAAAAGAGCGGGTAAACGTAATGAAAACAACAATACATATATTGTTGTCTTTTTTTGTTTGTTAAAATATTGACTTTTCAGTTTATTAATATTTATATTAAATGTATTGGACAGGGAAGGATAACTATTAAGTATCATTCGGAGAATAAGATATTGCTAGGGCGAGTTATATAAAATCTTCACAAAGTGGTATAAAGATTCGCAAAATAAATATTATAAAAAGTTTCGGGGGAATTGGTACATGAAAAATAGTATGACTTACATTCAATTATTAAATGAAACGTTACGTTGTTATGCAAATAAAGGAAGTTTTGAAGCGTACAATTATATAATGGAAAACGCTACAGGTGTAATAGGGAATGAGGCGCAAATATATAATTTTAAGTATGCGCTCGCAAGTGCATCAGGACTTGAAAAAGAAGCATTACATTTAATGAGGGAGGCCATTATAGAAAAGGGATTCTGGTATGGAAATGAATATTTAATTTCCGACGAAGATTTAAAATCACTACATAAATTTGAAGAATTTCATACAATGGTGCAATTATGTAAAGAAAGAGAAGAATTAGCACATAAAAAGGAAAGACCAGATGTGAAATATATATACAGCAAGAAAGAGGGGAATCTACTACTTACATTACATGGTGACCAAGAAAATATTCAAATAGTAGAGCCATATTGGAAATCAGTTTTGACACAAGATTACACGTTAGCTTTACCACAGTCTTCACAAATTCAGTTTTCAGATGGATTTGTTTGGGATGATATAGAGAGAGGGAAAGAAGAATTAAAAGAGCATTACAATAAGTTTATAGAAAATCATACAGTAGAAAATGTAATAATTGGTGGTTTTTCTGCAGGGGCAAGAGTAGCTTTATATACGATTTTGCAAAAAGATATAGATGTGGATGGTTTTGTTTTTATAGCACCGTGGCTTCCCGAGATTGAAGAATGGGATGAGTTGCTAAGAGTGCTGCAGGATAAACATATAAAAGGATATATAGTATGCGGGGATCAAGATGGAGATTGTTTCGAATCCACGCAGCAATTTGTACGATTATTAAGAGATAAGAATATAGAACATAAGTATAAAGTTGTGCCTAACTTAAATCATGATTATCCTATTAACTTTGATGAGCTATTAAAAGAAGCTATTGAATATATAGGAAATAAAAACAATAAGTAGTAAGAAAAAGAGATGCATCATATGTGATGCATCTCTTTTTAGAGTTATAAATTAAAAGCATTTGCTAGTAAGCGATAAGACTTTAATTTATGTTCAAATTGATGGGTAATCGTGACAATCATAAATTCGTCAGTATTGTATGCTTTGCTTAAGTTTATTATTTTTTCTTTTACAGAAGACGGATCACCAACAATCATACGTTGACGATTTTCTTTTATACGGAATAAATCATAAGCACTGTATGAATAATTTTGAGCAGTTTCAATAGAAGGTGTACCAGTAGTTCGTTTTCCTTGCTCTAATAATAAGATTGATAAATCTAAACTAGAAGCAATTTTTTCCGCTTCTTCATTTGTTTCTCCGCATATAACAAAGATGGCAACGATTGAATTAGGCTTATCTCCTAAAAATGAAGGCTGATATTGTTCTTGGTAAGCCCTCATAACTTCAGGGCCTCCGAAGCCATTAATAAATTGTGCAAATGCGAAAGAAGCTCCATTGTTTGCAGCAATTTTAGCGCTCTCTCCGCTAGAACCGAGCATCCACATTTCAGGAGATGTTGGGATAACTGGAGTGGCTTTTAAGTTTGCATAGTGATGGTTTTCTGGTATTTGATCATGTAAGTACATTGCAACGTCTGCAATTTGTTCTGGATATTGATCAAGTGAGACCATTTTCCCTTCTTGAAGTGCGCGAGTTGCTATTGGCATACCACCAGGAGCTCTACCAACACCGAGATCGATGCGGTTCGGATACAGTGCTTCTAGAACACGGAAATTCTCAGCAACTTTATATGGGCTATAATGTGGTAACATAACACCACCTGAACCGACTCTAATACGATCCGTTTTTGCGGCAATATGAGAAATAAGTATTTCTGGACTTGAACCAGCTAAGCTTACGGAATTATGATGTTCGGATACCCAAAAACGTGTGAATCCGAGTTTTTCAACTTCTTGTGCAAGCGTAACTGTATGTGAAAAAGCTTGGGCTGCTGTGCTACCATCTGAAATAGGTGATTGGTCTAATACACTTAACTTGATCATAGAATATACCTCTCAATCTTAATGTACATCCTATTATATATTTACTTATGAAAAATGCGTAGTGAAATGCTCAAAATGAAAAGTGGATAATCCTATTTCCGCTTTTAATGAGAAAATCCGCGTTCATAATGATTCATTTCAACCAGATTTAAAATATATTCATAGTTGTCAACTTCACATTTTAGCTGTTCACGTTCTTTTTCAGATAGTGTCATATTGCTAAGTTTTTTACATAAGTTTTGTTTCTTTAATTCTAAATGCTTTTTTGTAGCGTGGTAATCATAAGTATGTTTCATTTTTTAGTCACTCCTTCGTTGCGATTGCTATATTATACGAAGCATAAAGAAATATGAAATCTGTCTCTTATGTACTTTTAGTGAATATTCAAATTGCAATGGTGTTATGTTTATGGAGATTTATGAATAAAATGCACTAAACCACTAACGTCTATTTGATGAAGTAAGGGGTGGAATTGTGCAGAAAGATATAATGTATAACACTGAAATGGATGAAGCGTTAAAAGTTATAGATAAAGGATTGAAGAAGACGATAAATCCAAAACAAATTATTGTAGTGGGAGCTGGTATGGCTGGATTAGTTTCAGCATCTTTATTAAAGGCTGCAGGACATGATGTGAAAATTTTTGAAGCAAACAACCGGGTAGGTGGCCGTATAGAAACGGTTAGAATGGAAGATACCGGATTATATTTAGATGTCGGAGCAATGAGAATTCCGTATTCGCATACATTAACGATGGCGTATATAAGAAAATTTGGGCTACAGGTGGGTCCTTTTATTAATAGAAATGAGACGGATATTATATACGTAAATGGACGGAAAACGACGTTGAAACAATATGAAAAGGATCCAAATATTTTAAGGTATCCTGTGAAAATGAATGAAGTGGGAAAAACGTCTGAAGAACTATTGTTATTAGCAGTACAGCCGATAATAAATTTTATTAAAAGAAATCCAGAGAAAAATTGGGATGTTGTAGTGAAGGATTTTGGGAGATATTCCACAGGACAATTTTTGAAGTATCACCCTTATCAGTATAATACTTACTTTTCGCCAGTAACAATTGAGATGATTGGTGTTCTATTAGATTTAGAAGGTTTTTTGGAACGATCGTTTGTAGAGACTTTACGCTTTCTATACATTATGCAAGAGGAGAGCGGATTTTGTGAAATTGTGGGCGGGAACGATAGATTGCCAAAGTCATTTTTACCGCAATTAGAAGAGAATATTATATATAATCAAAAATTAATGAAGCTACATCAACACGATAATGGTGTGACAGCTTTCTATCGGAACGAGGAAACTTTTGAATATAGCAGTATTACAGGAGATTTAGTTATTGTTACCATTCCGTTTTCGACAATGCGTTTTGTAGAAGTAGATCCGTTTGATTCTATATCTCATGAAAAATGGAAAGCAATTCGTGAATTACATTATATGCCTGCGACGAAAATAGGAATTCAATTTAAAAGCCGATTTTGGGAAGAACAAGGACAATTAGGTGGCAGAATTATAACAGATTTGCCAATTCGTTATGCCTATTATCCAAGTTATGGAATTGGTGAGAAAGGACCGGCTATGATGTTAGGTAGCTATACATGGTCTTATGACGCATTGTTATGGGATGGTTTATCAAAAGGTGATCGTATTTATTACGCATTACACAACTTAGCAACAATATTAGGTGGTCAAGTGTATGATGAGTTCATATCTGGAATATCAAAAAGCTGGACATTGGATCCGTATGCGCTTGGAGGATTTGCACTTTTTCAAGCAGGTCAAGAATCTGAGCTGCAACCAGCGATTGTCAAACCAGAGGGGAGAATATTCTTCGCTGGAGATCATACAACGCTATATCACGGATGGATTCAAGGTGCGATTGAATCTGGAATTCGTGTAGCGGCGGAAGTGAATGAGTAAAAGGTTTTCAATTCAGAAAATTCTTTACTATATAACTTGAGATGGATATTATTATATATAAAAGAATTATGGGGAGTGTTTACAGTGAATCCGTTATTATTCGATTTTCCTTCTGAATTTTATACTGACAGGCTTTTTATTCGAATGCCGAAACCAGGAGATGGTAAAGTTGTATATGATGCAATTCAGGCTTCAATACAAGAACTAAAACCTTGGATGGTGTTTGCACAAAAAGAGCAAACAGAGCAAGAAATAGAAGAAAGTATTAGAAAATCACATATTCAATTTTTGCAACGTGAGGATTTAAGATTACTAGTATTTTCGAAAGAAACAGGTGAATTTATTGCTTCAGCCGGATTACATCGTATTAATTGGGATATACCTCAATTTGAAATCGGATATTGGATTGATACAAGGTTTAGCGGAAAAGGCTATATGGTAGAGGCTGCGAAAGGTATAACGGATTACGCTTTTTCTGAATTGAAAGCAAACCGTGTAGAAATTCGTTGTGATTCTTTAAATAAGAAGAGTAGAGCGATACCTGAGAAATTAGGCTTTAAGTTAGAAGGTACGTTAGAAAGTGCGAGTGTTGCGGTAGATGGAAACGGATTAAGGGATATGTGTGTATTTGCCATGACTAGAAATACATATGAAAAAGAAGAGCTGTAAGAAAACAGCTCTTCTTTTTATGCATTATGGTACAGGATGCCCATTAGAGCTTTCGAAAATTGTAAACCATTGTTGACGGTCTAAGTTAACGTTTGTAGCAAGAGCAGCCGTTTTTACGCGATCTAATTTACCAGAGCCAACGATTGGCATCATATTAGCTGGATGAGCAAGTAACCAAGCATACATAACCGTATCGATACTAGAAACACCTAGCTCAGTAGCAACTTTTTGCATAGTTTCACGTACACGTACGGCGCGTTCTGATTGACCAGTAAAGATTTCCCCACCAGCAAGAGGTGACCAAATCATTGGATTGATTCGTTTTTCTTGGCATAAATCAATTGTCCCTTTTTCAAAATGCTCAAGCTGCAATGCAGAAACTTCAATCTGGTTCGTAATAAGCGGGAAATCTAAGTACGAACTTAACATATTAAATTGTGAAGGTAAGAAGTTAGATACACCGAAGTGACGAACTTTTCCTTCTTGTTTTAATTGTGAAAATGCTTTTGCCACTTCATTTGGATCCATAAAAGGATCGGGACGATGAATAAGTAATACGTCAATATAATTTGTATGTAAATTTTTAAGTGATGCTTCTACACTTTGCATAATATGCTCTGCACTAGTATTGTAGTGAGCAACATATCGCTCTGGAAATTTCGGTGATGGGGGAGCGATTCCACACTTTGTAATAATTTGCATGTTTTCTCGTAAGGAAGGCTTTAATTGTAAAGCTTCGCCAAATAAACCTTCACACGTATATCCGCCGTAAATATCAGCGTGATCAAAAGTAGTAATTCCCATATCCATACAATCTTCAATGAAAGAAAGTAATTCTTGTTTCGTCATATTCCATTCTGCTAAACGCCAAAATCCTTGAATAATACGAGAAAATTCTAGCGTTTCAGCCATTTGAACTCGCTCCATTATAAGTACCCCCTTGATGAATAATAATGTTTTGAAAAGGCTTTCTTACTACATGTTATTATATAGTTAATTAGGTGTACAGACAATAAATATGTTTTGCTACAAAAATGATTTTCTCTATATGCTATAATGTAGAAACATATAGCTATAAGGAGAGGTACGAAATGATTCCAGTAACAATATTAACTGGTTTTCTTGGATCAGGGAAAACGACTTTATTAAATCGTATTTTATCAGAAAATCACGGTAAGAAATTAGCGGTGATTGTAAATGAAATAGGGCAAATTGGCATTGATAATCAGTTGATTATGAATGTAGAAGAAGAAATTATGGAAATGACAAATGGCTGTTTATGCTGTACTGTACGTGAAGATTTACTTGTTGCTTTAAAACAGTTACTGGACGTAAAAGCAGAAGGGAAAATGGATTTTGATGGTTTAGTAATTGAAACGACTGGACTTGCAAATCCAGGGCCGATTATTCAAACATTCTTTTTAGATCCAGTCATTCAATCTGCATACCAAATTAACGGTGTTGTAACGGTGGTAGATAGTTATCATATACATAAACATTTTGAAAAAGGATTAGAGGCAAAAGAGCAAATTGCGTTTGCGGATGTCGTTTTAGTAAATAAATTAGATTTAATTGAAGAGAGTGAGAAAGAAAATCTCTTGCATGAAATTCAAGGAATTAACCCGACTGCAAAGTTAATTGAGGCGACTAACTGTGAGGTAGATATACCATCTTTATTACAAATCCAAACGTTTAAAACGAAAGATACGTTGCAAATTTACCCTCATAAAGAACATAATCACTTAGAAGGTGTGAAATCATTTGTATTACGTGAAGAACGTCCGCTGGATTTACAAAAGCTTAATGAGTGGATGTCAGCTGTCGTTCAAGAGCTAGGGGAATATTTATATCGTTACAAAGGAATTTTATCGATAGACGGAGTAGATAAACGTATCGTTTTCCAAGGTGTACATACGTTATTTGCCGCTTCGTACGATAGAGAGTGGCAAGAGGGCGAAGAGCGAGTAAGTGAAGTAGTTTTCATCGGAAGAGATATTAATAAAGAGTGGTTCCAAGAACATTTTGAAGAGTGTGTGAAATAAGTCTGCGTAAATTGCAGGCTTATTTTTATGAGCATTCTATTAGATTACAAAACAGAATTAAATAAGGGAAAGAAATTAAAAATTGATACATGTATAATAAAAAGCCTGTTTTCACAGGCTTGTATTTTCGTCTATTAGTAACTCCATTACAACACCTACAACTGGACCTTCATCATCAATATCACCATTTAAGCGGAAACCAAATGATTCATACAGTCCCATTGCAAGTTTGTTGTCTGGATGTAAACTTAAGTAAATTATTTTGCATTCAAATTTTTCTTGTAAGAATTGAATGAGTAAGCGAATGAAACGTTTTGCGTATCCTTTTCCTTGATATTGTTGGTCAATCATAAAGCGATCGAGCCATACACTTTTATGTTTTACTGAATACCATCCATACATTGCATAACCTACAAGTGTTTCTCCATCATATAAACCTACTGACGTTCCGTTTCCTTCATATAATGATTCTGCTAAAGAAAACGCGTTACTTTCAATAAATTGTTGCTGATCTTTTGCGACGTCTAAAGCAACTACTGAACGCCAATTTTTTGCTGTTACTTCACAAATGTGAAGATTCATAATTCCAACTCACCTTCTAAATTAATATAGCTTTAAAGCTAATATGGATAATTTTACTTGTTATTTTGGTCAAGTCAAGGATAAATACATAAAAAGGCAGCTGAATACTAGATTCAGCTGCCTAGAAAATATAATGGATTAGTTTGTTGCTTCTTTCAATGTGTTTACGTTTTCTTCCATTAAAGTGAAGTAATCTTTATTATTTTTTGCATCATCTTCAGAAACAGTAGCTAAGTGATTTAAGCGTAAAACTTTTGTACCAGTTTCTTTTTGAATAACAGATGCTACTTTTGGAGTAGAGAACGTTTCGAATAAAATATATTTTAGATTATGTTCTTTTACTGTTTTTGTAATGTCAGCAAGCTGTTTTTGAGATGGTTCATCAGAAGCTGAAATTCCAGCGATAGGAATTTGTTTTAGGCCGTATCGTTGTTCCCAGTAACCATAGGCAGCATGAGAAACTAAAATTTCTTTCGTTTTTGCGTTCGCTACAGCTGCCTTAAATTGATCGTCTAAATCAGTAAATTTAGTTTGAAGTGCTGCAAAGTTTTTTTCGAATTCTTTTTTATGTTCAGGTTGTAATTCTACAAGTGCATTTTTAATTTTTTCTGCCTGTTTCATTGCTAGAGTAGGATCTAACCAAACATGTGGGTCTTTATCGTGATGATGTTCATCTTCATTATGGCCATCTCCATGATCATGATGCTCTTCTTCAGTAGAAGCACGAAGCTCAATACCTTTAGATGCATTTACAATTTTAACATTTTCTTTTTGTAATGTTTTTTCCATTTTTTCAGCAAATGGTTCTAATTCAGCGCCGTTATAAACGAATAAATTGGCTTTTGCAACTTGTACTGTTTGTTTTTGACTTGGTTCAAATGTATGTGAATCTGCACCAGGTGGGTAAATTGCTTCAACATTTACATAGTCGCCACCGATTTTCTTTGCGAAATCAGCAAGTGGGAAAATCGTTGTATAAACTGTTAGCTTTCCATCTTTCTTGGCATTACTTTCTTTTTTATTTGAGCAGCCAGCGAAAATTAAGGTAAAAATAAGTAAGAATGAAAATATAGTCAATCTTTTAGGCATGAAGTTCTCCTCTTTTCTTTTTTACGGATATATTTTCCCCAATTATAGAAGAAAAATATCATTTTAATACAAAACGGAATAATTACGTTTTAGTTTGCGAACTTAGTATAATACATCTTTAATAAAGTTGCAATAAATAATAATCATTCCGATTTGTTTTTGTTATAAAGTTGTCAAATATAGGTGTATTATTTTTGCAAATGCATGCATATGTGACAACGCTGTTTTCATATATTGAAAAGGAGGTAACGAGGGGGATGAGCGCTTGGGTTACTTAATGGAAGCTATTTTATTAATATTAGCGGTAGTATTGCCATTATCTTTCGTATTAATTTTTTTAAGAAGATTAATAAGTAATTTAGGGGACGCTACAACAATAACGAAATTACAAGAGAGAGATGAGAAAAAAGAGTGAGTAAAGCACTATGCGTACGCATAGTGTTTTACTTGTGGTAAAATAAGAGCAGGAAACTCCTAAAGGTTGTATTTTACTGAAGGAGAGAAAAGTAAAATAAGAGGTATATGCATATATGAATAAGCGAACAGCGTTAATACTTGGTGCAAGTGGTTTAGTTGGACAAGAGATAACGCGTCTATTACTTGAATCAGATTACTACGATTCGGTTACTATTTTTGTAAGAGAGCCAATGCAATTTCAACATGAGAAGTTACAGCAGAAACAAGTTGATTTTTCGGTATTAGAGGAATATAAAGAGTTCTTTGCTGTGGATGATGTTTTTAGTTGCTTAGGAACAACAATAAAAAAAGCAAAAACAAAAGCAAATTTTAAAAAAGTAGATTATGAATATACGTTACGAGCTGCTTGTTTAGCTGAAAAACAAGGGGTGCAAAATTTCCTTGTTGTGTCTTCTATGGGAGCGAATCCTAAATCATTTTTCTTTTATTCACAAGTGAAAGGAAAAATGGAAGAAGAATTGCAAAAGTTAGTAATCGGTGGTATTCACATTTTTAGACCATCATTATTAGTAGGAAACCGACAAGAATTTCGTTTCGGCGAACGAATGGCTGAAAAGTTATCTCGTATTATTCCTTTTATTTTTAAAGGGGCTTTCAAAAAGTATAAACCAATTTCAGCTAAAGATGTGGCGAAAGGTATGTATATAACCGCGCTGCGAGAAGAATCGGGTATCCATACTTATAATTCAAATGAAATTACAACGATAGAATAAATAAAACCGAGAAGAATGACTTCTCGGTTTTATTTATTCGTATGAATTTTTCCTGGTGCTCGCTTATATTGGTGAGGTTCTTGCAATTCAAAGCCAAGTTCATTGGCCGCTATTCTTGGGAAGTACGGATTGCGAAGTAATTCACGTCCGATGAAAATTAAATCTGCTTCGTTATTATTTAAAATTTGCTCTGCTTGTGACCCAGTCGTAATCAATCCCACTGCACCAGTTGCAATGTTAGCATGCTCTTTAATATGTTTAGCATATTGTACTTGATACCCAGGATAAACATCGATGCGTGCAGGGACAACAGCTCCAGAGCTACAATCGATTAAATCTACTCCTTGTTCTTTCATCCATTTTGTATACTGAACATAATCTCGAACTGTTAACCCTTCAGGATGATAATCATTTGCTGAAATACGGACAAATAACGGTCCGTTCCAAACTTCATTTATCGAGTCAATGATTTCGCGTAAGAAACGATAGCGGTTTTCAGGTGAACCACCATATTCATCAGTCCGCTTATTGGAAAGCGGAGAAAGAAATTCATTAATAAGATAACCGTGAGCACCGTGTATTTCAATAACATCAAATCCAGCTTGTTTTGATCGTACTGCAGCTTGCTGAAAAGCTAATACAGTATTTTTAATTTGGTGTTTGCTCATTTCTATTGGCATTTTCATTGTTTCATTAAATGGAATGGCTGAAGGAGCTAACGCATCTGTTTCTAATTCTGCTTTTCTTCCGGCGTGAGCGAGTTGAATGGCAGCTTTTGCGCCGTTATCATGTATAAAAGTAGTCGTTTTATGTAAGCCTTCAATTAGGTTGTCATCCCAAATACCTAAATCTTTGTTAGAAATTCGTCCTTCAGCTAACACCGCAGTTGCTTCAACCATAACTAAACCTACTTGGCCAGCAGCGCGAGTTCCATAATGAATGAGATGAAAATTCGTAACGCTGCCATCCTCATTCCCCGATGAATACATACACATAGGCGACATAACGATACGATTTTTTAGTGTAACGTTCTTAATTGTATAAGGTGAAAAAAGCTTGGAATTCATCAAATAGCCTCCTTGATTGAATTTTCTTATATTTTACCATTCTCTTTTTTGTTTCTCTAATAAAACGCTTATACGAAAAATTTTGTATATTCGTGTTACAATGACTAATATGAACTGAATTGGAGGATGGCATATGTACCAGGCTTATTATGAAAGCGAAGTAGGTTTGCTTGAAATTACAGCGAATCAAGAAGGAATTACGTCTGTTATATTTGTTGATGAACGACAAGAAGAAAATAAAAATGAAATGATAGAACAATGTATAAATGAGTTAGATGAATATTTTAAAGGGAAAAGAAAAGAGTTTACGGTCCCGCTGTCTGCGGAGGGAACAGCATTTCAAAAAAATGTATGGGATGCACTTTATACTATTCCATACGGCGTAAGTGCTTCATATTTAGATATTGCAGAGAAAGTTGGAAATATAAAAGCTGTACGGGCAATAGGAGGGGCAAATAGTCGAAATCCAATTTCAATAATTGTTCCATGTCACCGTGTAATAGGAAAGAGTGGAAAGCTTGTTGGATATGCTGGTGGTTTATGGAGGAAAGAGTGGTTATTAAAACACGAAGGTATTTTGAAATGACGTATGGATGGGAAGAGGGATTGTTTTGAAATGTATAAATTGTGGGCAACCTTGCGAGGAGGAACAGTTAAATTGTGCAAGTTGTCAGCGAAACTTGGATAATGAACAAGAGGAAGGTAGCTCGTTAATAGATAAAGAACTAGAAGTATATGTAGGGAGACAATATCCGTATTACAAAAGGAAATGGGAACTTGAGAATAAGCGGATTGCTAGGTGGAGTTGGAATGGTTGGGCTGCAATTTTCAATATAGGCTGGCTAGGATATCGTAAATATTATATACCAGCTGCTTTATTTATGCTGTTATTAGTAGCTTGTGATGCATTTTCGTACTATATGGGATTTAATGTAGCGTTGCCAATCATTAATATGGTGCCTTTGACGTTTTTATTACTCATTTTTATTCTGTTTGGAATGGGGATTTTTGCAAATGGATTATACTATCAATTTGCGGAAAGACGTATATACCGAATAAAAGCAAGAGAAATAAAAGATAAATCAGTTGAAAACTATCTAATCAATGATAGCGGCGGAACGAGCAAAATGGGAGCGACAATTGTTACTATTTTAGCAGTTGCTAGCATATTTTTTAGTCATTTCTTTTTTCCGACTGATCGAGACGTTATTCAAAAGGTTCGTACAAGCTCGCTTTATGAATATCCTTTCTTTTCAATAGGTGAATCTTTCGAAAATTATTTTCAAAATTCAGGTTGGATATATTATCGTGGAACGGAAGGGTTAGAATTAGTAGAATTCCAAGGATATAACACCGGAACGCCAAGACAAAAGGTGAAGATTCAATTTGTTGTCGATTATAAATTAGGTGAAGTGGAACCATACTCACTTATGGTTAATGGTGAATCTAAAACTGAAGAAGAGTTTTTGAAGCTGATGGAAGAAATATTTAAAGTTCAAAATCCATTTGATATAGAGGATGGATTACAAGTAAATGCTATTCAAGAAAGCGGCTGGAAAGAAATTTCCGATCGCTTTTTTCTATGTTTGTTAAAATAAATATTTAAAATAATCAGAATCTTTTGTATAATGAAATATATTATATAGGATTTAACTTATACATATAGATTGGGGGAAGGAAGAATGAAGAGAAAGACAACAACAATTGCTGCACTTGCGTTAACGACGAGTGTATTGGTTGCAGGATGTGGGAATGGTGAGAAGGCTTCGACAACGAAGAAAGAATCGAATAAGGGAATGGCTGATAAACAAGTTTTAAATTTGCTAGAAACAGCTGAAATTCCTTCAATGGATACATCTAAATCAACGGATTCTGTATCTTTCCGTGTATTTGTAAATGCAATGGAAGGTTTATATCGTCTAGATAAAGATAATAAACCAACACCAGGTATGGCAAAAGATGTGAAGATTAGTGAAGATAAAAAGACATATACATTTGAATTACGTGATGCGAAATGGTCAAATGGTGATCCAGTTCGAGCACAAGATTTTGTATATGCATGGCAACGTACATTAGATAAAGCAATAGCGGCAGAATATGCATTCATTTTATTTGATGTGAAAAATGCACAGAAAGTAAATAAAGGTGAATTACCAGCAGATCAATTGGGTGTTAAAGCGAAGGATGATAAAACGTTGGTAGTAGAATTAGAGCAACCAGCACCTTATTTTCTTGAGCTTACGTCGTTCCCTACATTTTTCCCATTAAATGAAAAATATGTGAAAGAGCAAGGAGATAAATACGGATTAGAAGCAGATAAATTAGTATATAATGGACCATTTACAATGAGTCAATGGAAACATGAACAAAATTATCAGTTAAAGAAAAATCCTAATTATTGGGATAAAGATACTGTAAAGTTAGACGAAATTAATGTAAGTATTGTGAAGGAAACAAGCACGGGAGTAAATTTATATGATAGTGATCAAGCAGATCGAGTTATTTTAACTTCTGAATTTGTTGATAAATATAAAAAGAATAAGCCAGATGAATTTAAAACGAAGTTAGATCCACGCATATATTTCTTACGTTTTAACCAAAAAAATGCAACATTTAAAAACCAAAAAGTACGTGAAGCGATTGATTTAGCATACGATAAAAAAGGAATTGCTGATGTCATTTTAAATGACGGTTCATTGCCAGCATATTTCTTAGTACCTGAAAAATTCACGACAGGTCCGGATGGAAAAGATTTCCGCTCTGTAAATAAAAACTTCCGTGATAGTAAAGATAACGCAGAGAAAGCCAAAAAATTATGGGAAGAAGCGAAGAAAGAGCTTGGGCAAGATACAATTACGGTTGAATTACTAAACGATGATAACGGTAGCCGTAAAAAAGTAGGCGACTTTATTAAGGAAGAACTAGAGAAAAACTTGCCTGGTATTAAAGTGAATTTGAAACAGCAACCATACAAGCAGAAGCTAGATTTAGAAAAGAAATTCCAATATGAATTCTCATTATCTGCATGGAGTCCTGATTATCCGGATCCAATGACTTATATTGATATGTTTGTTACTGGAAGCTCATTTAATGAAATGGATTATTCTAATCCGAAGTATGATGATTTAGTAGCGAAATCAAAAGGAGAGCTATTAAAAGATGATAAAGCACGCTGGAATGCACTTGCGGAAGCTGAAAAAATCTTAATTGGTCAAGACGCAGCAATTTCTCCTACGTACCAACAAAGTACAGCTTATTTAGAGAAGCCGTTTGTAAAAGGCATTGCTAACCATACGTTTGGCGGGGACTTCAGTTATAAATGGGCATATATTACAAAAAAATAGTATAATAAAAGATGAGTGAATTTTCGCTCATCTTTTATTTGTATAAGGAGGAATTATAGTTGTTAAGGGGAATCAATCATATTTGTTTTTCGGTATCTAATTTAGAAAACTCTATTATGTTTTATGAAAAAGTATTAGAAGGAGAATTATTAGTTAAAGGAAGAAAATTGGCTTATTTTAACATATGTGGAGTATGGATAGCGCTTAATGAAGAGACGCATATTCCGAGAAATGAGATTCATCAATCTTATACGCACATTGCATTTTCTGTTGAACAAGAAGACTTTAAATGTCTAATACAGCGATTAGAAGAAAATGATGTTCATATTTTACAAGGAAGAGAACGTGATGTAAGAGATTGCGAATCTATATACTTTGTTGATCCTGACGGTCATAAATTTGAGTTTCACTCAGGGACACTGCAAGACCGTTTAAATTATTATAGAGATGAGAAACCTCATATGACATTTTATTAGGGAGGGATAGCATTTGCATGCACTTGTAATTGGTGGAACAGGAATGCTAAAGAAAGTTTCTATGTGGCTTTGTGAAAAAGGATTTTATGTTTCTATTATCGGGCGAGATGAAGTGAATTTAGAAAATGTTAAGCGAATGAGTTCTGCACCAGAAAATATTACATGCCTTTCGTTAGATTATCATAATGATGAAGATGTAAAGCTAGCTATTAAAAGTACAATTAAGAAAAATGGCCCGATCACATTAGTTGTTGCATGGGTACACACAAGTGCAAAGCATGCACTATCAAATATTTGTAAAGAACTAGATTTGTCGTCTAAAACATATAGTTTATTTCATATTTTAGGTAGTAAAGCATCACGTATGCCTGCACAAAAAATAGGGAGTACGCGATGTATTTATTATAGAATTATTTTAGGTTTTATTTTAGAAGATACATATGGAAGATGGCTTACTCATGAAGAGATAGCTGATGGAGTTATAAAAGGGATTGAAAGTAAACGAGCGGAGTGGATTGTAGGGAGAGTTGAACCGTGGGAATTACGACCAACATGGTGAGGGGGAGTAAGAAATGAAAACAACTATATATGTAACAAGGCATGGTGAAACAGAGTGGAATGTAGCGAAGCGAATGCAGGGACGAAAAAATTCTGCTTTAACTGAAAATGGTATAGTTCAGGCGAAACAATTAGGGAATCGAATGAAAGATTTACCAATCCATGCGATCTATAGTAGTCCGAGCGAAAGAACACTTCATACGGCAGAGTTAATAAAAGGGGAACGTGATATACCCATTATAGCGGATGAGCATTTCTATGAAATCAACATGGGTATATGGGAAGGACAAACAATCGCGGATATAGAAAAGCAATTTCCAGAAGAAGTACATCTATTTTGGAATGAGCCACATCTTTTTCAGTCAACATCAGGCGAAAATTTCGAGGCCGTTTATGAAAGAGTAATTGAAGGGATGCAGCTTCTTTTAGAGAGGCATAAAGGACAAAACATATTGATTGTTTCTCATGCGGCAGCAGCAAAATTACTTATAGGGCATTTCGCGGGAATGGAAATAGAAAATGTGTGGGATGATCCATTTATGCATAGTGCCAGTTTGAGCATAATAGAATTTGAAGAGGGTATTGGTAAAGTGAAACAATTTGCAGATATAAGTCACTTTCAATAAATGTAAAAAAGGCCGCAAAACGGCCTTTTTTGGGTGGTATAAAAACTAGCAGTTACGTTTTTTATACCAGAAGTGATCGAATTTCTTATTTTTGCAAGATGGGAATTTATGTCCGCCTTTGCAATCATTCCATTTGTGTCCGCTATCGTGACAGTCTTTACCATGATCACATGAATCATCGCAAGAGTGACCGTGTCTGTTAGGGAAGAATTCGCATTTTTTACAGAAACTTCGTTTTGTCCAGAAAAATTTCTTTTCAAAGCGTATGCATTTTGTAATGAATGTACAATGTTTTCTGCGAGTCCGCTTTGTAACTAATACGCATTCTTTTCTACGCGTTACTTTCGTAACGAACGTCCATTTTTGAACACGTACACGTGTACATTTCGTAACAAATGTCCATTTTTTTACATGCGTACATTTTGTAACGAACGTACAATGTTTCACGCGAGTACATCTTGTTCTTGGACATTTACCCCCAGTTGTACATTTACATCCAGTTGTACAATGATGATGAGTGAATTTATCATCATCGCATTCAAAAGTACTTGGATCTTGGTGTAAGAAATCCTCCATCCCAGCACTTTTGATTTCTTCGACAGCTTTTCTAATATCACGTTTCATAGAAATCCTCCTTATCATGTATTAAAGTGAAAAGGTATTCTTTTTCCTTAACATGATATGTATGTAGGCATCTTTCTGAACAGGACAAGAGTGTAATTTTATATAAATAGATGATTGCGGATGTATGGACAAGACAAGGCGCATACATTGAATGAAGAGAACTGAGAAGGGATGAGAAAACATGCTGCCTTCATATGATTTTTTTGTTCATCCAATGTACTTAGTGGAATTGAAAAAGGACATTTGGTCAGATAGTCCAGTGCCAGCAAAATTAACTTATGGAAAAAAGAAGTATGACATTGATATCGTATACCGTGGGGCTCATATTCGCGAATTTGAGAAAAAGTCTTATCATGTTATGTTTTATAAGCCTAAAAAATTTCAAGGTGCGAAAGAGTTTCATTTAAATTCGGAGTTTATGGATCCGTCTCTCATACGAAATAAATTATCTTTAGATTTTTTTCATGATATTGGTGTACTTTCGCCAAAATCACAACATGTATTAATAAAAATTAATGGTCAAATTCAAGGTGTGTATTTACAGTTAGAATCGGTTGATGAAAATTTTTTGAAAAATAGAGGATTACCGAGTGGTTCTATTTATTATGCGATAGATGATGATGCGAATTTTTCATTAATGAGTGAACGAGATAAAGATGTTAAGACAGAGCTCTTTGCGGGTTATGAATTTAAATATTCGAATAAAAATAGTGAAGAACAACTGAGTGAATTTGTATTTCAAGCGAATACTTTGACGAGGGAAGCCTATGAAAAAGAAATTGGGAAGTTTCTACATGTAGATAAATATTTACGATGGTTAGCAGGAGTTATTTTTACGCAAAACTTTGATGGTTTCGTTCATAACTATGCACTATATCATAACGATGAAACAAATTTATTTGAAGTTATACCGTGGGATTATGATGCGACTTGGGGGCGAGATGTACAAGGGAGACCACTTAATCATGAATATATTCGCATTCAAGGGTATAATACGTTAAGTGCAAGATTGCTAGACATACCTGTATTTAGAAAGCAGTATCGAAGTATTTTGGAAGAAATATTAGAAAATCAATTCACAGTTTCGTTTATGAGGCCGAAAGTAGAAGGGTTGTGTGAATTGATTCGCCCATATTTACTACAAGATCCATACATGAAAGAAAAATTAGAAACATTTGATCAAGAGGCTGATATGATTTATGAATATATAAATAAAAGAAGAAAGTATATACAAGACCACTTACATGAATTGGATTAATTTTGAAAGAGATTGAAACGTTATCAATCTCTTTTTTTTGTATAATAAAGATGTATCAATAAAAATGAAGTAATATATTTGATAGAGAATGGGGATGCGGATATATGACGATTAAATGGATTGATTGGGTAAAACAAATACAATCTATAGCTCAAGCGGGTTTAACGTATTCTAAGGATGGGTATGATATTGAGCGTTTCCAGCAATTACGAGATATTTCTATTTCAATGATGTCACATTACACGAAAACAGATTGGGAAGTCGTAGAGAAATTATTTGCAAGTGAGACAGGCTATCAAACACCTAAAGTTGATATAAGAGCGGTTGTTTTTCAAAATGAAAAGTTATTATTTGTGAAAGAAAAAAGCGATGGGAAATGGGCATTGCCAGGTGGATGGGCTGATGTCGGTTATACGCCAACCGAAGTTGCAGCAAAAGAGGTTTTCGAAGAGGCAGGTTATGAGGTAGATCATTTTAAGTTACTAGCTATATTTGATAAAGAAAAAAATCAACCATCTCCATCGGCAACGCATGTATATAAGATTTTCATTGGATGCGAGATTATTGGTGGAGAAAAGAAAACTAGTATTGAAACAGAAGAGGTGGAGTTTTTTGGTGAAAATGAATTGCCTAATTTATCAATTGCTAGAAATACAGAAGACCAAATTAAAGAGATGTTTGCCTACATGAAAGACCCGCAGAAAGAGAAATTAATAGATTAATCCTGCTTGAATTGTACATATTGTTAAAATGAAGATATTGGCAGATTGCAGCCTTTATGTAATAATGGGATGGTATGTGAAGAAAAAAGGAGATAAAAAAGAACATGTTAGCAAACATAATAGATCAGTTATTGCAATTTTTTGCAAGCTTAGGTTACTTTGGAGTAGCTCTTGCTTTAATGATTGAAGTAATCCCGAGTGAAATTGTACTTTCGTATGCTGGCTTTTTAGTAGCGAATGGTAAAATTAGTTTTGTGGGTGCAGTTATCGCCGGAACGATTGGTGGTACTTTAGCGCAAATCTTTTTATACTGGCTTGGATACTACGGAGGGCGTCCGGTTGTAGAGAAATATGGGAAATATCTACTTATTAATAAACATCATTTAGACATAGCGGAAGGTTGGTTTAAGCGTTATGGAGCAGGCGTAATATTTTCTGCGCGCTTTATCCCAGTAGTACGTCATGCGATCTCTATTCCAGCAGGACTAGCTAAGATGCCATTAAAACTATTTACACTTTATACGGTTGTAGCGATCATTCCATGGTCAATTCTATTTATATACTTAGGTGAAAAACTTGGTGGGAATTGGCGACAAATTAAAGAGTATGCATCTGATTACACACATTACATAATTATAGGAGCTGTTCTTTTTATTGCTCTATATTTTGGTTTAAAGTATTTCAAAAAGAAAAAAGCAGCGCGTTAAAGTCAATGATTTTTCATTGGCTTTTTTTGTTTGTTTCGGTTCTAAAGAAAAGGAGTTGTCCATAATGTGTAATAATAAAGCGTAGCGGAGGAATGTGATGAAAGGGTCACCGTTTATACGTGGAACGATATTTTTAACGATGGCAACGATGATATCAAAAATGTTAGGGTTTATATATGTTATACCATTTACAGCAATGGTCGGTACGAGTGGTTACGTTCTATACACATATGCATATCGTCCTTATACCATCATGCTCAGTATAGCAACAATGGGATTACCGCTAGCTGTTTCAAAGATGGTATCAAAATATGATCAACTGAATGATTATCATACGGTTAAGAGAGTGTTGAAAAGTGGAATCGTGTTTATGTTTATAATGGGAGTCATTTCGTGTTTTACGTTATATATGCTAGCTCCGCATTTAGCTAAACTTGTCATCGATGGGAATGATCAAACGGGGAATAGTGTAGGAGCGGTTACTACTAATATTCGAATTGTAAGTTTTGCGTTAATACTTGTGCCAGTAATGAGTTTATTAAGGGGCTTTTTTCAAGGATTCCAATCGATGGGGCCTTCTGCATTAAGTGTAGTTGTAGAGCAATTTTTTCGGGTTTTAACCATTTTAATAGGAAGCTTTGCCGTTTTATATGTTTTAAAAGCTTCTGTTTCGCTAGCGGTTGGTATTTCAACGTTCGGTGCATTTATGGGAGCTGTAGGTGGATTAACTGTTTTAAGTGCGTATTATATAAGAAGGAGAAGGCACTTAAAGAAAAAAGAGATGGAAAGTATACCACAAACAACGAAATCTTTTTTCTCATTGTATAAGGAGCTCTTTACATATTCTATTCCTTTTGTTGTGGTGGGCTTAGCAATTCCGTTGTATCAGACGATTGATACATTTACAATTAATAAACTACTTATACAAATAGGGTATATGCAAGGAGAAGCGGAAAAAATTAATGCGATAATTGGTCTTGTTCAAATGGTTGTGCTTATCCCGGTATCCGTTGCGACAGCTTTTAGTATGTCTCTCGTACCAGAGATGACGAAAGCTTACACAGCAGGAAATACGAAGCTATTGTACAAACATTTTACGAGAACAAATGTATTAGTAGTAGCGATTACGGTACCAGCGGCAATTGGAATGATGGTGTTAGCCAAGCCTGTATATACTCTTTTATTCGGTGCTGGAAATGATCCAGAGATGGGGAGAATCATTTTACAGTATTATGCTCCTGCTTGCATATTATTTTCTCTTTTTACAGTAACGGCTGCTATGCTACAAGGAATCAATCAACAGCAGAAGACGGTGCTAGGACTAGTGATTGGAATTATTGTGAAGATAGTTTTAAATATTGTATTGCTTCCGTATTTCGATTATGTAAGTTTTATCATTTCAACATACGCTGGCTATACGATTTCAGTCGGGTTTAACTTGTGGATGCTTTCTAAATATGTTATAAAGGCAACATAAGCTTTTAAGGCAGAGAGCACTCTGTCTTTTTCTATGTTTATCCCGCTTTAACGGGCAGTGAGACCCTCACCTCAAAATTCAGTGAAAGAAAAGAAGTTTGGTTGGGGGCGGGTAGCCCGTAAAAGCCCGATTTGTGAGGGCTAATAATCAGTGGGGGATGAAGCCACCCACTGATTAAAGTTTCACTTTATAATATTTTTCCTATAAAAACGTTTTCAAAATAATTTTTCTATTGAAATTTAAACGTATGTTTCATATGCTGAGAATGGCGGTTTAAAAACTGTGATTTAAGAGAGGTAGATTCCTACATGTAAAAAGAATCGGGGTGATAGTATGTTAAATATATATTTAACAGACCGAAACGGAAAACTACAAGAGATTGAGGAAATGCAAAAGGGGTGCTGGATTAATGTACTTCATCCAACAGAAGAAGAAATTCAATATCTAGTACAAACTTTAAATGTAGACTTAGATTTCATTAAAGACCCTTTGGATGATGAAGAACGCTCTCGTATTGAAAAGGAAGACAATAATACTTTAATTATCGTGGATATTCCGACAGTTAGACATGACGAAGAAGGAAATTCGATTTATGACACGATTCCAATAGGTATGATTGTGATGCCGGATTGTTTTGTTACAATCTGCTTAGAAGAGAATCCAATTTTTGAACGTTTTATTAATCAACGTATTAAAGAATTTTATACGTTTAAAAAGACGCGCTTTGCACTTCAGCTCTTATATACGATTTCTACTTATTATTTAAGATACTTAAAGCAAATAAATCGAAAAACAATTGATTTAGAGCATCAATTAAATCAGTCAATGAAAAATAAAGAGATCTTCACATTATTAGGCCTTGAGAAAAGTTTAGTATACTTTACAACGTCATTAAAGGCTAATAAAATTGTAATTCAAAAGTTAATGCGTAATAGTACATTTTTAAAAATGTATGAAGACGATCAAGATTTATTAGAAGATGTATTAATTGAAAATAAGCAGGCTATTGAAATGGCGGAAATATATAGTCACATTTTAAGTGGAATGATGAATACTTTTAGCTCCGTTATATCAAATAATTTAAATAGTGTTATGAAACTGTTAACGTCAATTACAATCATTTTATCTTTACCGACGATGGTTTCTAGTTTCTTTGGAATGAACGTAAAGGTTCCGTTTGAAGGGGAAGCCCACGGTTTTGTAATTGTACTCATCATATGTGTAACACTATCTTTCACGTTAGCTTTTGTTTTTTGGAAGAAACGTTACTTTTAACGATAAAAAAGCTGCTCTAGCATAGTTATATAACTACGCTAGAGCAGCTTTTTTGCTATGAAATCTCAAATTTTGAATAGAATATAACTTGTACAATGTAATGTATATAAAGGCTATGTATGCCATATAATCCTTGTCCAATTAATGAAATGGGGTTAAAATTACATATTGTTAATGAAAAGTTGGAGGAAATACATCATGGAATTGTTTCAATTACCGAAAGCATTCCTGCAAATGAATACAATTTTTATCTCCATATTGATCGAAGCACTTCCGTTTGTGCTAATTGGTGTATTTATTTCAGGATTCATTCAAATGTTCGTGACAGAAGATATGGTGGCTAAATGGATGCCGAAGAACCGATTTCTGTCTGTTTTATTAGCTACTTTTTTAGGCATGTTGTTTCCAGGTTGTGAATGTGGAATTGTTCCGATTGTAAGACGATTAATCGGAAAAGGCGTTCCACCATACGCAGGGATTGCATTTATGTTAACTGGTCCAATTATTAATCCAGTTGTTTTATTTGCAACATACGTTGCCTTTGGGAGTAGTATGCACATGGTATGGTATCGTTCTATTGTAGCGATTATCGTAGCCATTATCGTTGGAATTATATTATCCTTTATGTTTAAAGAACATCAATTAAGAGATGATCACTTCCCAGAAGTGAATAATAAGCGTCCACTGCGTAAAAAAATGTGGGATGTATGTACACACGCTGTTGAGGAATTCTTCTCAATGGGAAAATATTTAGTACTAGGTGCGTTAATTGCAGCAGCGGTACAAACGTTTGTACAAACTTCAACACTTCTTGCTATTGGACAAGGTCCGTTTTCTTCATCAGCTGTTATGATGGGACTTGCTTATATATTATCACTTTGTTCAGAGGCAGATGCATTTATCGCTTCTTCGTTCCAAAGTACGTTTTCAACAGCTTCACTTGTCGCGTTCCTCGTTTACGGACCGATGGTGGATATTAAAAATATGTTTATGATGCTTGCGACATTTAAAACTAAATTTGTAATTGTTGTTATAGTTACAGTTACTCTTGTTGTTTATGCAAGCTCACTACTCATTTATGCGATGGGGTGGTAGGTTATGTTTCGAGCATATATATTATTAGGTTTTACAATATTAATTGCGCAGCTTCATATTTCCGGTAACATTACGAAGTATATCAATATGAAGTATGCCTATTTATCAACAACAGCAGCAATTATTTTAGGTTTCTTAACGATTGTACAAATTATCGTCGTTTTCCAAAAAGAGCACCAAAAGGAAAAAGAGAAAAATGATTGCAGTTGTGACCATAGCCATTGCGGACATGATCATTCAAAAGATGAGAATACATGGTGGAAAAAAGCATTTTCGTACTCCTTGTTTTGTTTTCCAATTATCTCAGGCTTATTTTTCCCGATTGCAACGTTAGATTCAGATATTGTTAAGGCGAAAGGATTTCATTTTCCTGTTGCACAAGCAGAAAGTAAGGATCCATTTATGACAAGACAATTTCTAAGACCTGATACGAGCATTTATTACGGGAAAGAAGGATACCGCGGTGTAATGGAAAAAGGGAAGAAAGAGTTTGTTACGAAAGACAATATTAATTTGAAAGATGAAGACTTCCTAAAGGGTATGGAAACAATTTATAATTATCCTGGCGAGTTTACTGGGAAAAAATTATCTTTTAAAGGGTTTGTTTTTAGAGATGATTCTTCTAAAAAAGAACAATATTTCTTATTCCGTTTCGGTATTATACACTGTGTAGCGGATTCTGGTGTATATGGTATGTTAGTGAAAAAACCAGAAGGCGTAGAGTGGAATAATGATGACTGGATTCAAGTAGAAGGAGAGATAACTACTGAGTTTTTTCAGCCGTTTCATGCGAATATTCCTGTATTAGAAGTAACAAAATGGAATAAAGTTGAACAGCCGAAAGAACAATATGTATTTAGAGGAGCCGATTGATAAAATCGGTTCTTTTTTGTGGACTAAAGGTTCTGAATGTTGCTAATATTAAACGTGTAGTTCATTTAGTATAGGGATTATTGAAATATTAGGGATAGATCATTAAAGGGGTGATAACAATGACAGAAGTAAAGGGGAAAACAGCCAATGAGTCAAGGGTGTTCAAAACGAGCCGGGTATTCCCAACAGATTTAAATGATCATAACACGCTATTTGGTGGGAAGATATTAGCGGAGATGGATATGGTTGCTTCTATTTCAGCATCCAGACATTCGAGAAAGGAATGTGTCACAGCATCTATGGACTGGGTTGATTTCTTACATCCTGTTCGTTCTTCAGATTGTGTTAGTTATGAATCTTTCGTAATTTGGACGGGAAGAACTTCGATGGAAGTGTTTGTGAAGGTAGTGGCTGAAGATTTAATTTCAGGTGAGAAGCGTATAGCGGCAACGTCATTCGTTACTTTTGTTGCACTTAGTAAGGAAAATAATCCAGTTCCGGTACCGCGTGTTATCCCTGAAACAGAAGAAGAGAAAGAATTACATCGTATTGCAGTGTTACGTGCAGAGCAGCGTCATATACGTAAGGCAGAGAGTAAGAAAGTAGCCACATTGTTAACCTTTTGAGATAAATGTTTAGCCATTTAAGTTACAATAGCAGGCGGAAATGGTTTTAAAATGAAAAGCGGACACCTAAAAATAGGTGTCCGCTTTTATAGTTTTTTCATCCACATATCATATGACAGTAGCTACTTAGCAGAAGCAAGCAGCACCGACGATGATTAAGAGGATAAATAATACGACTAATAGCGCAAATCCATTACCATGTGCGAAGCCCATTGTTATTTCCTCCTTTTATTTTAAGATACAACATACAATATGCAAATGAGCTATTGTTTGATATGGACATATATCATGCAATGACATATTTTCTTGAATGATAATGTAATAAAAAAGGGAAGATATAGAAATAACAGTAAGTGGAGAAAGGAATTTATCCATGAAGCACTTTTTCGCTATAATCCTTTGTTTAATAGGTGTATTCATTTGGATGAACATCGATGTGGAAATGGGGAAGGAAATGGCTAGTGAATATGAATTAGGACAAGTTCGATTAGGTGAATGTCAACTATATACGAACGGTGAAGAGTTATATAGAAAATTATTTGAGGATATAAACGAAGCAGAAAAGTATATATATATCCATTTTTATATTGTAGGAAAAGATGAAATAAGCGAAGAGTTTTTACAGTTATTAGAGAAAAAAGCATCTAGTGGAGTAGAAGTGAAATTGTCAGTCGATCGGATAGGTGGATATAAGCTGAAGAAAAAGGTAATTAGCCGATTAAAGGAAAACGGTGTGAAGTTTACATTTAGTAAAAAACCGAAACTGAAAAATGTTTTCTATTCTTTGCATCAACGAAATCATAGACGTATTGTTACGATAGATGGAAAGGTATCATACGTCGGTGGTTTTAATATCGGAAAGGAGTACCTTGGACAAGATCCGAAGTTTGGGCCATGGCGTGATTATCACGTGCGCATCCATGGTGAGGGTGCAGCGGATATGGAAAGAAAGTTCGCCGAAGATTGGAAAGAAGATACAGGAGAAAAAATGCCTATACATGAAAGTATACCGACATTAGGGAATGTAAAATATCAATATTTATTTTCAAATGGAAAAGGCTTATGGGAAAAGTATGGGGCACTTTTAAAAAAGGCTAAAAAGTCTTTAATTATCGCTACACCATATTTTGTACCAAGTAAAGAAATGGTGAAAGAGTTAAAAGCTGCATTAAATCGTGGTGTTAATGTGAAAATTCTCGTGCCATTTAAAAGTGATGCCATATTGTTAAAACAAGCTGCCTATCCATATTTGAAAGATATGTTACATGCTGGAGCGGAGATTTATCAATATCGAAATGGATTTTTTCATGGGAAAGTAACAATCATTGATGGAGAAATTGTTGATATTGGGACAGCGAATTTTGATAATAGAAGTTTTTATTTAAATTGTGAGTCTAACTGTATCATATATGATAAAACAGTTGTTGATGAAGTATGGAGTCGATTAAAGGTAGACTTTCATAAATCAAAACGATTTTCTGAAGAAGATTTTGAGAAAATTAGTAGATGGGATTGGTTTTTAGCAAGAATAGCGAATGTTTTAGCATCATATTTATAACATATAGACCCTAGAGAAGGGAGGCACTTTCATGGATTGTATGAAAGAATTAATGAGATATAGTTATATGCTAATATACAAGGTTGGAGAGTATGCTGGAAAGGTCAGAGACGAAGAATTAAAAAATCTATTACAGCACCATTTACCATATATGTTACAAGCATATAATGAACAAGTAAATTTTCAAGAAGGAGAGAATGTGCAGCATATAACCTGTGAAACAACGGAGTTTGGTTTGCATGAAATGGAAAAGGAAACAGTTAGTAAATATACAGGGGATATTCATATTGCAACATGTTATATTGCGCACTTAAAACGATTAGCTCTAAAGTTTGCTCAAGTTGCAGTGGAAGTTGCTAATCCGGAGTTCCGCTCATTTTTGGAGAATTGTTTCCTGAAAATGAACCGTTACGCTTATAGTGTGTGGCAATATGTTATGAAGAAGGAATATAAGATTACACATCTATATGAAAATGAAAAGTTTGCATGAGAAACTAAGGCGGAATGGTATGCGCCTTAGTTTTTTTATGTCCATTTAGAGAAAAAAATTAGTTTTATTGTGTATCGATTGGAAATGAAATATGTAAAGTTAAATTAGGTTTTGTTATCAGAAAATTTACAAAAATTTACCGTATATTTACTGTTTTTCAATCTCTCCTTTAAAAATAGAGAGTAATATGAGGTTGTACATATTCTATCACAGGGAGGAAACGCAAATGAACAAATGGGTTAAATCATTAACTGCTATGGCACTTGCAAGTTCTTTATTAATGGTAGGTTGTAGTAAAGGTGAGGACAAGAAGAAAGAAGACGACACAACAACACAACAAGAGGATAAAAAGGATAAAGAAACAAGCGGCACTGAGAAATCTACTGATTCTAAAGAAAAGAAATAAAGTAATAATAAAGCTTCCTCTTATATATGAGGAAGCTTTTTGATTGTAAATTAACTGAGATTATTGAAAAATAGAGAGAGAATGAAAGAGGAGGAAAACAAATGAAAGTATGTATATTAGGAGCAACAGGTCGAGTAGGTTTGAACATAATAAAATTAGCATTAAAGGATTCAGCTGAAGTGACTGCATTAGCGCGTGATTTAAATAGAATAGAAATACAACATGAAAGGTTACGAGTGATAGAAGGTAATGTATTGAACGAAAATGATATAAAAAAAGCGATAGAAGGAAGCGATATAGTAATTAGTGCACTTGGAACGGATCAAAATGGAACATTAGCGAAGAATATGCCACAAATTATTAAGCAAATGGAAGAAGAAGGGGTTCATAAGATCATAACAATAGGAACAGCTGGTATTTTACAAGCAAGAATGGATCTAAATTTATATCGTTTTCAATCAACGGAATCAAAAAGGAAAACGACAACAGCAGCAGAAGATCATTTGGCTGCATATAAGGTACTAAGTAATAGTAATAATTTATGTTGGACAGTTGTTTGTCCGACACATTTAATAGACGGTGAGGCGACAGAGGTATATCGAACTGAAAAAGATATATTGCCAGAAGGTGGATCAAAAATTACAGTGGGTGATACAGCACACTTTGCATGGGATCTATGTAAGAAAAACATATATGAAAATAGTCGAGTAGGTATTGCATATTAAAAAACCATCCCGAAGTCGGGATGGTTAAAATATGATATAACACAAGAAGATGATAATCATAATGATTTGGAGAATTGCTTTCGCTACTGTACTGCTTAAAAAACCAACTACAGTAGCGACTCCAACTAGAAAGGCATCTTTTGGCGCTTTTTTATGCACTAGTTCTGTTATAAATACTGATAAAAACGGTACGATAATAAGTCCAAATGGTGGGAAGAAGAACGATCCGACAATGATAGAAATCATTCCGACACGTTCGCCCCATTTAGAACTACCGTATTTTTTTAAGAAATATCCATTTGCAATAAAATCAGCAACGAAAATGAAAAGAGTGAAAATGACTTGAATAATCCAAAAAAAAGTTGTTAATTCTCCTCCATTTATACCGAAATGGTAAATTAAATATCCAGCCCAGACAGCAAGTATGCCAGGGATAATGGGATAAATAAAGGCGAGAAATGAAACAAGGAAACAGGCAATGATACAAATTGTTAATAAAACAGTCACTTTATAGCTCCTTTTTAATATCTAGTTTATGTACAGCAACTTTTTTGACTTGATGTCCATCAAGTTCTAATACTTTAAATTGAAAACCAGCATATTCAATGGAATAACCAGCTTCAATATTTAAGTCAACTGCTTGAGAGAGAAGCCATCCTCCAATTGTATCTAAATCACTATCATCAATATGTAGGCCAAACATATCATTTACTTCAGAAATGAGCACCTTTCCATCTAAAACAGTAAGCTTAGGTGTACGCTTTTCAATCATAGGTGATTCATCCGCATCGAATTCATCTTGAATTTCTCCAATGATTTCTTCAAGAATATCTTCCATCGTTAAAAGTCCGGCAGTGCCACCATATTCATCCATAACGATTGCCATCTGAACGCGATTTTTTTGAAGATGGACTAACGTTTTACGAATTGGAACTGTTTCAAATACTGTTAAAACAGGATGTATATAAGATTCAAGTGGTTTATAAATACCTTTCGTTTGATCATGGAATACTTCTTTCGTATTAATCATCCCGATGATATCATCTTTATCTTTTTCAATGATTGGATAGCGTGTATATTTTTCAGTTGCGACGATATCCATATTTTCTTCTAACGTATTTTCAGTAGATAAGCAAATCATTTCGGTACGAGGAACCATTATTTCTTTCGCAACTCGATCATCAAATTCAAAAATGTTATTTACATATTTATATTCGGTTTGGTTTATTTCACCGCTTTTAAAACTTTCACCTAAAATGAGTCGCAATTCCTCTTCAGAATGAGCAAGTTCATTTTCTTTGGCAGGTTCTAATCCGAGTAGTTTTGTGAAAAATATAGCTGTACTATTGAGTAACCAAATAAATGGATACATAATTTTATCAAATAAAATAAGAGGTCTTGCAAATTTGAGTGTGATTGCTTCTGCTTTTTGAATTGCGAAAGACTTTGGAACTAACTCACCTAATACAACGTGGAAAAATGTAATAACACTAAAAGCAATAACAAAAGATAAAGTGTTAGCCATTGTTCCAGTAATATTAATTTTTTCAAAGAGCGGTCGTAGTATATGTTCCACAGTCGGTTCACCAAGCCAACCAAGCCCTAAAGAAGTGATCGTAATCCCGAGCTGACAAGCTGATAAATAAACATCTAAATTAGATAGGACGCTTCTTGCAGCTAAAGCTTGTTTATTACCTTCATTTGCAAGTTGGTCAATTCGACTTTTTCGTACTTTTACAACAGCGAATTCTGATGCAACGAAAAAGCCAGAAATAAGAATAAGTACAAAGATGAGAAAAATATTTAATATGTCCAAGTGTGTTCTCCATTCCAAGGTTTGGAATAAAGATGTCACCTCCTGCAATTATGTTATACTTTTATAATAAATCTAAATGAAAAGAATAGTCAAAGGAAAAGGGCAAATATTGGTATGTTTCTGTAATAGTTTTTGAATTTGCTGTTATTTTGTCCGCTATACAAAAGGAATAACCCCCTACTTTTAGATTATAGAGGGTTATTTCAATTAAGGTTTTGGAACGCTTCTCGTTAAAGTGTATGACTGTTGCTTGGAGTAGTTTGTGGTCCATAGTGTTTGAAGGAAAGAAAGTATGCTATATGGGATATAGAGTAGTAATAAGCCGATTGTAACAATTATGGGTGAATTTCCGCCAAATTGAACGATAAATTGTAACAGTCCACTTGCATGAAAAACGCATTCCATAAAAACAAATGAAAGAATGATGGAACCTAAAATTGATTTATGGTTCGAAGTAAGCGCCAAAAACAATGTATCCACAAGAAAAGAATCATGTTTTATTTCATATTCATTTGTGTTTTTCAAGAAAGGAATCCATTTTTTTACTGCTTGCATAACGATAATCATGGAAGTACTACATACGATGATAAAAGATGAGTAGTAAGGAAGGTTTATAAATTGTGCGACGTATAGAAGTAGTAATAAGACTGAACATTGTAATACTACAGTGCAAAAAGAGTAAGGTATCCAATTCAATACAGTAGTAAACTTTTTAAACGAGTTAGGTACTTTGAAAAATAAATGGCCGATACCCAAACTTATGAAAAATCCGATCGCAAGGGTAAAAGTAAAACGAACAATCGATATAAAATATATTTCCCATATGTAAGGGAATAATGGTGTTGAATGATTAGAAGTATGTATCATTTGATTTGCTGAGAAAAAGATAGATTCATGCATCCAATCAACCTTTGGAATTGATATAGAAGAAAGCTGTGCGAAGTTTTGAAAAATGCTAATAAATCCATTTTGATAAGAGTAATTGTGTGTAATAAAAAGAGCTGGAATAGGACTTATGGCAAAAATAACAATAACACCAATTATAAATTTACATATATGTGAGCGTAATAAGGACATATAAACCACCTACTCTTGGAATATTCAGAAAATTCTTATTCTTATTTTAGCCGTTTTTGGAGCAAGTTACAATATATTTTTCTTCATGTATGGGCATATGGATAATTTTAAATTGTATTTAGAAATCTATTTTTTGTGTGGAATGAAGAGAATGTAGGGAAATGTCGAAAGGATTAAATAGATTTTTAAAATTGGAAAGTGATACCATAAAATTAAACGATGTTTAAATCGTTGTTTAACTGATACATTCTAGAGGGGGAGATAGATTGGGAGGGAATGAAAACGTATCAACGAAAGAAAAGATTTTAAATACAACATTGGAATTAATTAAAAAAGAAGGTTTTGAAAAGGTAACGATAAGGAAAATTGCAAAATTGTTAGATATAAATATAGCGCTAGTAAATTACCATTTTGGTTCAAAAGAAAAGTTAATTAGTGAGGCGATTAGAGTTTTATTAATTAGCTTTCAAGGCACTTTTTCTATTTTAGATAATATTACAGTGCCAGCAAAAGAAAGATTAAAAATATTTTTATTGGATTATGTACTAGTAATTCGGCAATATCCGGAGTTAGTTAGGAAGATTATTGCAATGGGAACTACGGTATTTACATCTCAATACGAATATGGGGATTTTTTGAAGAGGCTAGGTTTCAGTAAAGTGAAGAATATTTTGAGCGAGATAACAAATGAAACGGATCAGGAAATTTTAATGATGATGACGGTGCAAATATTTGGATCCATTTTTCTTCCCACATTAATGATGCCAATTCTCGAATCAGGGGCAGATATAAAAGTACCATCTGTAGAAAAACAGATTGATTTCCTATTTGAACGCTATTTTTATAAAAATTGAGATAGTGGGTGATAGAGGTGGCTAGTTTCTTTAGAAAGCATTGGTGTGATATAGGGTTAGTTGTCGCTATTGTTGTCGTTGTTTCTTTAGTCGCGAATTTGGGAGAAATGAGTGAAATAAAAGTACTGTTAGGGTTAAGTTTTGTGGCCATTTTAGTGCATCAATTTGAAGAGTATCGTTGGCCAGGTTATTTTGCTGGTCTGTTTAATGTAGTTATATTTAAAAGTGATATACCAGACCGCTATCCATTAAATACGCAATCTGCTATGGTAATAAATATTTTGATTGCGTATGTTTTTTATTTACTCCCGGTTTTTTTTCAAAATATAATATGGCTTGGGTTGGCACCTATTTTAATGGGATTTTTTCAATTCATATGGCATGGTATTTTTGCGAATATAAAAGCTAAAACAATATATAATCCGGGATTAGGTGCGGTTGTATTACTACATGTTCCAATTGGTTATGTATATATGAGGTATATTCTTTTACACAATCTGGCTACAAATTTGGATTGGTTATTTGGGATGATCTACTTTCTAATAGCTACCTATTTTTTAATTATAAAAGGAAATATGTTAATGAAAAGTAAGGAGACAAATTATTACTTTTCTAAAAAACAATTAGGTCCGTACAATGATACATTGAAGTGATTCAGAATTCAGAGGGAGGGTTTTGGATGCGGAAGAAAGTGCAAGTGAAGGATTCATGAATAAATTATGACAAGAAAATGAATAATTTTCAGAAAAATAAAATAAATTATTTATTTTTTTCTGAAAATATAATATAGTTATGGCACAGAAAGTATTTTAACATAAGGAGGCTTTTTATGAGGATTAAAGGGAATTACGTGCCAAAAAGGGAAGTTTTACTGTGCTCAAGTTCGATTACGATAGGGGAAGCGTTAGAGCATTTAAATAAAACGGGGTATCGTTGTGTACCAGTTTTAGATGAAAAAAAAGAGAAATTTTTAGGGAATATATATAAAGTAGATATTTTAGAATATAAAGGATCACTTGACGAGAGTGTAATGCAATTATTAAACGATAAAGAGGGATTTGTGAGAGAAGATTCATCTTTCTTTAAAGTATTTTTTACAATAAAAAAATTGCCTTATTTATCAGTAGTTGACGAAAAAGGGGTTTTCCTTGGAATTTTAACGCATAAAAAAGTTTTTGAGTTATTAGAGGATGCATGGGGCGTTCACTCTAGTAAATACTCTGTCATGATTGGAACGCAAGACTATAATGGAGCAATCCAAAAGTTATCGACAGTTTTAAAGAAATACACTGGTATTCAAAGTTTGATGACTTTTGATAATGATGCCTTATTAGTTCGTAGAATTATGTTTACATTAGGAGAAGAGTTTAACGACGGTGAATTAGAGACATTATTGAAAGATTTAGAAGATCACGGATTTAGAGTTGTATATGTGGAAGAGATGAAAAATCCACGTGAAGTTGAAACGATAGAGTAACATACAAAAGCCATCTAATTATCTTGGATGGCTTTTGTTATGTTACGCGTGTAAAGTTATTTTAAAATAACGACAAGATAATAGGTGAGATTATAACAATATTTGTGTAAGAGAATAAAAAATGTAGATAATTTCGATTTTCAAAAAAATCAATTTGAAAATATGTTTTTATTTTGCAACTAAATATGTTACTATATGTGTGATAAAAACAAAGAGGTCTGACAACTATACTCCACGTAATAACACTCTAATGATTTAAAAATTCAAAAAACTCAAAATTCAAAAATAACAATTGTATTAATGATTAGAGTAAAAATAAGGGGAATGGAGAAATTATGGAGAAAGACACTGCTTTGTAAGGGGCATATTTTATCATCTTGAGCAGAGAGGAGGATGCATAGCATATTGTAAAATATAGAGATAAACAATGAAAAAGTGCTATGCAAATGAAGAGCATGAAGGGACGTTTAAGGCCAGGTGATACGGTAGCAATTGGTTTGATGCTATTTGCATTATTTTTAGGAGCAGGAAATTTAATTTTCCCGCCAGTTTTAGGTCAACAAGCAGGAGAGAATGTTTGGATTGCTACAATAGGATTCCTTGTAACGGGAGTCGGATTACCCCTACTAGCTGTAACAGCTGTCGCGTTTGTAGAGGGGGACTTGAAAGCGCTATCTTCTAGAGTCCACCCTATATTTGCGTTTATTTTCCCATTGATTAGTTATTTAGCAATTGGACCATTTTTCGCGATTCCTCGTACTGGAGCTGTTTCGTTTGAAATGGGTATGAAGCCATTTTTATCAGAGGCAATGGTTTCAGAGTGGTACATGCTATTTCTTTTCACGATAGTTTTCTTCGGAATAACGTGGTATTTATCATTAAATCCATCTAAATTAGTGGATTGGTTTGGAAAGTTTCTTACACCATTATTAGTATTAATTGTCGCTGTTATTGTCGGAAAGGCAATTATTGATCCAATTGGAGAGCCAGCTGCACCGTTAGCTGCTTACAAAGAAAATGCTTTCTTTGGTGGATTTATTCAAGGATATTTAACGATGGATGCAATTAGTGCTCTCGTATTTGGAATTGTCGTTGTACAAGTTATCCGCTCTAAAGGGATAAAAGAGAGTAGTCAAATTGCAAAAATAACAGTTGTATCAGGTATTATTGCTGTACTTGGTTTAACGTTAATTTATTTATCACTTGCTTATCTTGGTTCAACAAGTACATCACTTGGTATTTCAGAAAACGGTGGTCTTATTTTAACGAATGTTGTAAATGAGCTATATGGGACGAGTGGTAAAGTTTTATTAGGACTTGTTATTATACTCGCTTGTTTAACAACTTCTGTTGGGTTAACATCTGCGTGTGCGGGTTTCTTTACAAACTTATTCCCAAAACTTTCGCATAAAACGATTGTAACAATGGTATGTGTATTTAGTTTAATTGTATCTAACCTAGGTTTAACACAATTAATCGCAGTAACATTACCTGTGTTAATGATCATTTATCCAGTTGCAATTGTATTAATCGTACTTTCGTATTTCCATAAGTGGATTGGGAAGCGTAATACAATTTATATTGGAGCTATTTTAGGTGCATTGTTAATTAGTTTCTTTAACGGTTTAGAAAGTGCGAAAATTAAAATTGACGCGATTTCTAATGTACTACAAATGTTACCGTTATATAACGAAGGAATCGGATGGTTAATTCCATCATGTATTGGCGGGATTCTCGGTTTCTTCTTCTATAAATCAAATGAATCAAGTGAATTACAAAAGAAAGGTGCTTAGGCACCTTTCTTTTTTTGAAGGGGATTTTTGTATTTTGTCTAAGTAATAATTGGGGGGAATGATAAATGGCTAATTTTGAAGATTTTTTAAATTTGGATTTGAGAATTGGAACTGTAATACATGCAGAGGAATTTAAAGAAGCGAGAGTACCAGCGATTAAACTAGCAATAGATTTTGGAGAAATCGGGATAAAGCAGTCAAGTGCCCAAATTACGAAAAGGTACAGTCCAGAAGATTTAGTCGGTCAACAAATCGTTGCGGTTGTAAACTTTCCACCGAAGCGTGTAGCTGGATTCAAATCAGAAGTGCTTGTGCTTGGCGGCGTTCCTGAAGCTGATGATGTTGTGTTGCTTCAGCCTAATATGGAATTGCCAAATGGAACGAAAATTAGCTAGGGTGAAGGTAGGGGCTAATATGGATATCGGACGAGAATATTTACAATGTGCGATTTCGAACTTTAAAGCAACAAAGAAGCAAGGGGAACGGGCACTTTCTCAATTATCATATGAACAAATACAATGGTATTCTCATGAAGAAACAAATAGTATAGCGATTATTATAAAGCATCTGCACGGTAATATGCGTTCTAGATGGACGGATTTTTTAACGTCTGATGGTGAAAAAACCGATCGTAATCGAGATGGTGAATTTGAGGGATGCTATCATTCAAAAGAAGAAGCCCTTATAGCTTGGCAAGAAGGATGGAAATATGTTTTTAATACGATGAATACTTTAGCGCCGGAGCACTTATTGAAGACGGTATACATTCGCGGTGAAGCACATACTGTCATGCAAGCAATTGAAAGGCAAATTTCTCATTATGCATTGCATATTGGTCAGATTATTTATATTGGGAAGATGTTAAAAGAAAATGAGTGGGAATGTTTAAGTATTCCGAGAGGTCAGTCTGCACGTTATGTAGAGAAAAAACGTTCCACATAATAATAAGAAAGAAACCGATAAAAAATGGGAAATAAGAAAATCAGCCAAATAATAGATGGTTCTGTAATCATAAGAATGCTGCCAAAAATAAGTCCATACATAATAAGAAAGAAATTGAAAAGTGTATTCACTGGGATAAATCGTGAGAGGAACACTTGCTGTCGTTTAAAACAATCACTGTGAAATAAATAAAAGCGGAAGTACCATGTGGCGGTAATAAGATCTTTCTTCCTCACAATTCTTTTTTTGCATGTATGACAGATAAATGTTGGTTGCATTTCATTACGCTCCATTTTTTATTTTTATAATAATGTGAGACATAAGTAGGTACAACGTGTATGTTCCTATATACGCTCCTGCAATAAGGAAAAATGGATTCAGTAAAATCCCATGAATGCTCGTCATGAAAACTAAATCTTGTATTAAAACATCGTATATATTAATGGAAATAATTGTACCGAGTACATACAGTGCCAAGTACGCAGAAATATGTAGTACAATAGAGACTTTTGGATGCTTAGCGGACAAATAAAAAATGAATGATAGAGCGATTGGTAATATTCCTATTAATAGCTTCAATTCATTTCACCTCATTAACAATATAGCCGAAATTTTAACGGTCTATTCTCTAGGGCTTGTACATAACTTGAAATAGAGAGGTGATAGTATGAATCGGGGCTTTTTTTTTATGAAGTTTACAAGTATGCGTAAGTTAGTTTTATTTGTTATTACTACAGTGCTAGCGACTTTTTTTCTTATTAGTATGATGGTAACCTCTATGAAAGAGACGAAGTCAACGTATTTATATAATTGGTTAAATGAGTTATCGATGAATGGTTACATGTATGTACTTGGAAAAGAGAATCATTATTTTACACAGGAGTATCGAAATTTGAATCAAGATTTTTCAATTTCTTCTTTTCTCTTTTCTATGGCTACAAATATTCGCTTTAATGATGTACGCAGTTTTGTCGGGAAAGAGCTACCCGGGTTTGGTAAGTACGATACAGAAATTGTTATTGCGGGTGAGGGCACAAACTATTCTAACTTACCGATAGAGTCGAGTGTACCTCTTGAAGAAGTAGTGAAAGAACGGACTAGTGGAACTGGACAAGCACCTAAACAAGATACGAATAAAGAGAAGAAACAGCCGTCCCAAACGACCGGGAAAAGACAAGTTGCGTTTATTTATCATACACATAGCTGGGAATCTTATTTACCTTTACTTAACTTAACGAATGATCCGAATCCGAATAAAGCAACGAGTTCTGTATCGAATATTTCTATATTAGGAGATCGTTTCCGTGAACAACTAGAAGGTGAAGGGATTGGAGCTACTAACGATAAGAGTGATGTTGGTCAAAAGTTAATAAGTAAGGGTTTAAACAGTAATAGTTCGTATAAAATGTCACGAGAAATTGTGCAGCAAGCTATGGCTGGAAATAAAGATCTTCAATACTTTTTTGATTTGCATCGTGATAGTGCTCGAAAGAATGTAACGACAAAAACAATTGGAGATAAATCATATGCGAAGCTTGCATTTGTAGTAGGGAAAGGAAATAAAAATTATGAAAAAAACTTACAATTAGCGACAGCTTTACATGAGGCGATTAATAAGAAATATCCAGGAGTGAGTCGTGGGGTCATTCAAAAAGGTTTCCAAACAGGAAATGGAATCTATAATCAAGATTTATCAGGACAAGCGATATTAATAGAAGTTGGCGGTGTAGATAATACGGAGGAAGAATTGAATCGATCAATTGATGCACTTGCTAAAGCATTTGGTGAATATTTTTGGCAGGCAGAAAAAGTGAATGGATAAAGTGAAACTTGAATTAGCCAGGGTATCTATCGATAATTATTAGCTCACTTCAATCTTGGAAAAGCGTAAGTGTAATACTTACGTTTTTTGTGTTGGTTTGAAATGTGGATAGCAAGATGTCACAAAATGGACATGATTAATAATTATTATAGCGATATCGAAATTTGTCTAATTATAATAGGAGAATTAGAAAGGGATTTTTGAAATGGCAGAGAAAATCTTTTTACAAGGAAAATTTTTATATTATGAAATTGATAGGGTGATTTAGGTGATTAGGGAGATCAAAGTAGAAGATGCAGCATCATTTTTGCAATTAAGTAAGCAATTAGATGAAGAAACGAAGTTTATGTTATATGAACCAGGAGAAAGGAAAACTACAGCTGAGCAACAAGAAAAAATGATCCAGCGATTTATAGAAAATGAATATGCAACAATATTTGTAGCAGTTGAAGATGAGAGAATAATAGGTTTTATATTAGTGAATGGAAATAACATTCAAAGAAAGAGGCATGTGGCAAGCATTGTAATTGGTATTTTGCAAGAGTATAACGGGCGAGGTATTGGGACGGGATTGTTTAAAGAGGTTGAGAAGTGGGCAAAATTACATGATGTATGGCGTTTAGAATTAACAGTAATGGCCCACAATACAAGAGCTCAGGCACTATATAAAAAAGCTGGATTTGAGAAAGAAGGTGTCAAAAAAGCTGCTCTTATTATCGATGGAAAGGACATCGATGAGTATGAAATGGCCAAATTATTAAAATAAGAGGTCGTTATATGAAAAAAAGATGGGCACTACTCGGTATCGTAGCTGCAATAATTATTGTTGGAGTAGCAGGAATCAATTATAAAATGTATAAGGATAAGCAGGCGCGGGAAGTAAGTGTAAATAGTATATTTCCGAAAGCGAAAGAAACAATTGCTAATATGGATGGGGATATTGCGGTAATTAATAATCCGAATTCAATGCTTGTACTTGTGAATAAAAGTAGGCGTTTACCAGATGGTTATAGACCGCCAGATTTAGTTATTCCGAAAGTGCGCTACTCTAGTGAAGGTGATCAAGAAAAGAAAAAGATGAGAAAAGAGGCAGCGAGGGCGCTTGAGGAAATGTTCCAGCAAGCTAACAACGAGCGTATTTTCCTTTTTGCAGTTTCTGGATTTAGATCCTTTGATCGACAAAAAGCATTAAATACGATGTATAAAAAACAAGATGGGGAAGCAAAAACAGCAATGTCTAGCGCGGTTCCTGGCACAAGTGAGCATCAAACTGGATTAGCTATGGATATTACGTCTCAATCTGCTAAATTTCAGTTAGAGACGGTTTTTGGGGAAACGAAAGAAGGTCAGTGGCTTTCTGAAAATGCCCATAAATTTGGTTTTGTGATTCGATACACAAAAGCGAAAGAAACGATTACGGGCTATCGGTATGAACCATGGCACGTAAGGTATGTGGGAAATCCACAAGCTACATATTTGTATGATAATCAACTGACGCTTGAAGAAGTAACAGAGTAAATGATTGAGGGGAGAGACGTATAATGACGATGTTATATAAGAAAAAAGTACATGCATATATTACAAGAGAAAAAGAGGGGGTTATGCAATTACTGGTTTTTAAACATCGTGATATACATGAAGCTGGTATTCAAGTGCCAGGGGGAACGGTTGATGAAGGTGAAACGTTAGAAGCGGCTATATTGCGTGAAGTACAGGAAGAATCCGGATTGCGTCATTTATGTATAGAGCGTTTTTTAGCAGATTACATTATACATGTGAAGGAAAAACAGGAATATGAAAAACGTCACTTTTTTCATGTAACTTTACTAACTGATGTAAAAGATACATGGGAACATATAGTAAGTGCTGGTAAGAAAGATCAAGGTTTAGCGTTTAGCTACGAATGGGTTAATATTGCAAAATGCCCTGAATTAGCAGGGAAACAAGGAGAGTTTTTACACTTATTAGATGAGATATATGTAAAGTAATAAAAGAGTCTGAAGCGAAAGTTCATTCGTTTCAGACTCTTTTTATTTTTCGGGAAATTAAAGGCTTTTTGAATAGATAAATTGAATTTCTTTAAAGGAATATTAGTTTGGAATAGTTGGGGTGAAAAGATGAAAAAGTAAGAGTTATACGCAAAAAAGTTGCTATAAGGGAGAATATAAATGGAGATTCAGTTTAATCCAGTATTAAAAAAAGAATTAACAATTCATGATATACAAACCGAAATGGAATCTGGGCAGTTAACTTCAAAGGAATTAGTGATGTATTATCTTCATAGAATCGCAAAGTATAACCAAGACGGACCGGAAATTAATTCTATTTTAGAAATCAATCCAGATGCTATTTTTATCGCAGAAGCGTTAGATTATGAAAGAAAGACAAAAGGTATAAGGGGTCCATTACATGGTATACCTGTTTTGCTTAAAGACAATATTGAAACGAATGACTCCATGCATACAAGTGCAGGTACGATTGCTCTAGAACAAAATATAAGCAGTGAAGATGCATTTCTCGTTACAAAATTACGAGAAGCCGGAGCAGTAATAATAGGAAAAACAAATATGACAGAATTAGCAAATGCAATGTCTTTTGAAATGTGGGCTGGATATAGTGCAAGAGGTGGTCAAACAATCAATCCATACGGAACGGGCAAGGACCATATGTTTGTTGGCGGATCTAGTACAGGATCTGCGATAGCAGTTGCTGCTAACTTTACAGTAGTATCTATTGGGACAGAAACCGATGCTTCTATTTTGAGCCCTGCTGTTCAAAATTCTGTAGTAGGTATTAAACCGACTGTCGGTTTAATTAGTCGTAGAGGAATTATTCCATTTACTTATTCGCAAGATACAGCTGGACCATTTGCAAGAACGGTAACAGATGCTGCTATTTTGCTAGGGAGTTTAATTGGAGTAGATGAGAAAGATGTTGCTACTCATAGAAGTGAAGGTAGGGCAGAGCAAGATTATACAAAATATCTTAATGTTAATGGCTTAAATGGAGCGAAGATTGGTGTGTTTAACGATGCACCAAAAGATTATTACGAAAATGGTGAGTATGATGAAATCTTGTTTAAGGAAACGATCCAAGTATTACGTAATGAAGGAGCGACAGTAGTAGAAAATATTAATATTCCTTCTTTTCATAGAGAATGGAGTTGGGGAGTGCCGCTTTATGAACTGAAGCATAGTTTAGATAACTATCTTTCTAAATTACCTTCTACTATTCCGGTACATTCTATTTCGGAGTTAATGGAGTTTAATAAAAACATAGCAGAAAGAGCTTTAAAATATGGACAAACTAAGTTAGAGGGAAGAAAAGATTTTCCTAATACGTTACGAAATCCAGAATATTTAAATGCAAGATTAGAAGATATATATTTTTCACAAGAACAAGGCATTGATTTTGCATTGGAAAAATATAATCTTGATGCGATACTGTTTCCTTCCTATATAGCTTCTACCATATGTGCGAAAGCGGGTTATCCGTCTATAGCAATACCTGCAGGGTATATGGAAAGCGGGAGACCTTTTGGAATTACGATTGCAAGTACTGCCTTTAGTGAAGGGATATTAATTAAGCTAGCTTACGCTTTTGAACAGGCGACAAAACATAGAAAAATCCCAAACTTGTCATGAATAGAATAAATAAAAAGGACAGGGAATGCCTGTCCTTTTTGTTTTAGTGATTAAAGTGAAATATCGTTCTGCTCTGTTTTATGATATTTTAATAAACTAAAAGATAAACAAGCGGAACATAAAATAAGAATAGATGCGATGATATAAATTGTACGAACACCGAACATATCAGTAATAATGCCAACGCTAAGCATAGAAAGACCAGAAGCTGTTGAAAGAAGCGCGCCATGTGCTGTATACATTTTTGATAATAAAGAAGGGGTGACACTTGATTGTAAAACAGTCGTTTGAGAAATATCTCTAATTTGATAACATGGTCCCATTAGAACACATAGAAAAAGCGCAATAAATCCGCTGCTTGTCATACCATATAAAAATGTAAGAATGCTAAACATAAGAGAGCCTATCGACATGGAGCGTATTAAATTGTTTTGAATATAGGAATTGATTTTCCATGCCAATAGACCACCGATTAACGTGCCAACATAATAACTTGTATTAATATATCCCCACCATTCCTCGCCTTTATGAAGGATAGTCGTAACATATGCCATCGTAATAGCACCGATCCATATTGTTCCGGCGAAAGTTTCAATTAAGTCCATATATGTAACGGTACGGAGAGAAGGATTTTGAAATAAGAGTTTCCAACCTTCCGATAAAGCAGTACTTTTTGAAGAAGGAGGATCTGCTATTCGTTCAGTATGTATGGTACGTAATGAAAAGTGTAATGCAATACATCCAAAAATCATTAACATGTTATTAATCATGAGTGTAGATGTAGCGCCAATGAGAAGAACGATAACACTCGTAAATGAATAAGCGGCGACTTGCGCAATTTGTGTTGAAAAGGAAAAGATACTATTTACTTTTACTAATTTTTCTTTCGGTGTAAGGCGCGGAAGAATGCTGTATAGTAATGGAGCGCTCCATCCACTACATAATGAAATGAAAAAAATAAAAGTTAATAGAGCTATAATGTTTGTGGATAAGACTGGAAACAAAATCATTAATAATAGTAAAAAGACTGTTTTTAGCCATTGTAGCGTATATAACAACGTATAAGATGGAAAACGATTTATTATTAGTGGTGCAGAGATGTTAGCAATTAGATTTGTGATAACTTGTAATAATGGAAAAAGAGCAGTAATAGTAGCTGATTTAGTTGCTATATAAATATGGGTTGTAATAATCATTACATATACGATGTCAGCGAGAGTAATGCATGTTTTGGAACCTAAGTAGTAGGTTAGTGACAGGTTTCTCAATAAGAATAACACCTCTATAAAAATAGTATTTAGTAATTAGAATAATTGTAATTTAAAAAATGAAATTTTTAAAGAATTTAATTTTTTGTCACTTTTTGAAAGGAATTTTCATGTATAATGAAGAATATATTGATATAGTATTATATTAATAATCATTGTAACAGTGAGTATGTACAATAGCTTGTAGCAAACGCCCAAGTGTAAGAAAGGGCGGATAAACCATTCTTTTCTTCATATACATATAGAAAATGAGAAAGAAAGTGAGGGTTGCATATGGCTGCTTGGGTAATTTGGTTTATAATAGCTGGTATTTTATTTATTGCAGAAATGTTGTCGATTACATTTTACATGCTTTGGCTTGGAATTGGAGCTGTTGTCGGAGGTCTTATTGCTTTGTTTGCTCCTGATGCACTACTGTTACAAGTTACTGTTGGCGCAATTATAAGTTTAACTTTGACATTCTTTACGAAAAGAATTTCAAAAAACTTTCGAGAAGCAAAAGGTTTTACGGATACAGTAGATATGCTTGTTGGTAAAAAAGGGATTGTTATGCAAGCGATTACAAATGAAGCGAATGGTATTGTGAAGGTGGATGGAGATACTTGGACAGCTATTGCAGATTCTTCAATTGATGCTGGAGAAAAAGTCGTTGTTATAAAGAGGCATAGTACTATATTACAAGTAAAAAAGGAGAGTGAATAAATATGGTAGCATTAACGTTAACGATTATATTCGCACTAATTGTAGTTACATTTATCGCATTAACAATTAAAATTATTCCTCAGCAAAAAGTTGGGGTTGTTGAAAGATTTGGTAAGTTTCAACGTATAATGCACCCAGGATTAAATATTTTAATCCCAATTGTAGATCGTGTTCGTGTATATCACGACTTACGTATTCAACAAACAAATGTACCACCGCAAAAGGTAATTACGAAAGATAATGTTCAAGTAGAAATAGATACAATTATTTTCTATCAAATTGTTGAACCAGAGCTTGCGACATATGGTATTTCAAACTATGAATATGGTGTTCGTAATATTACTTCAGCAACGATGCGTCAAATCATCGGTAAAATGGAACTGGATGAAACGTTATCTGGTCGTGAAAAAATTTCAACAGAAATCCGCTTAGCGCTTGATGAAGCAACAGAAAAATGGGGCGTACGTATTGAACGTGTCGAAGTTGTTGATATTAACCCGCCAAAAGATGTGCAAGCATCAATGGAAAAACAAATGAAGGCTGAGCGTAATAAACGTGCGATTATTTTAGAAGCTGAAGCAGCAAAACAAGATAAAGTTCTTCGCGCTGAAGGGGAAAAGCAAAGTAAAATCTTGATGGCTGAAGGGGATAAAGAAGCGCGTATTCGCGAAGCTGAAGGTTTAAAAGAAGCAAAAGAATTAGAAGCACAAGGGGAAGCACGAGCAATTGAAGAAATCGCAAAAGCAGAACAAAATCGTATTGAATTGCTTCGTGAAGCGAATTTGGATGAGCGTATCCTTGCTTACAAATCATTCGAATCATTAGCTGAAGTTGCAAAAGGACCAGCAAATAAAGTCTTTATTCCTTCTAATGCAATTGAAACACTTGGTACTCTTGGGGCAATTGGAGAAATATTTAAAGAAAAACAAGCGAAGAAACTACCTTCAAATGATACAGGAAAAGAACAATAAAAGTGAGGAAGAGAAATGGGATACCATTTCTCTTTTTTTGTGCGTATATTCCGAAAAGCTTGTACATATCCATGTATAAAGAAGGTGATGCAGTGAAAAAGTATGCAACTCGAATACATGGGAAGAAACTGATTTCGTTACTCCTTTTATATGCGCTAATAGTAATTATAATAGCGTCGATTTTGACGTCACTTTTACATACAATGAAATCGAATTATGCAAATCAATGGTTTGGAAAAGTATCGATGCAAGGTTTTGTTCAAATGATAGAAAGTGAGAATCACTATTACGGATTTGATTATTTTAAGCAGAATAAAAGAGAGTCAGTTGGGAATTTAATGTTCTCTATTGCGACAGATTTGAAAATTAAAGATTTAAGAACATTCGTCGGTAAAGAAGTACCTGGTATGTCAAAGTATTATTCTAATATTATCGTAGCTGGGGAAGGGACAAACTTGACGAATATCCCAAATGAATCTAGTGTACCGATTGAAGAAGTAACGAAAGAACGGGAAGTAGCAAAAGATAAAGTTACAGAAGCGGAAAAGAATAATCCGGTTCAGAAAAAGAACGGAGCGAAAAAAGGTGAAAGTGCAGTATATATTTATCATACACATAGCTGGGAATCCTTCTTTCCATTATTACCAGGGGCAACTGATCCATCTAGCCCAGATGTAAATGTGTCCTTACTAGGAAAACGTATGAAGGAACAACTTGAGGGGCAAGGAATTCCAGTAATTCACGATAAAACGAATATGGGTGATTTATTAGCGAGTAAAAAGTGGGTATGGTATCAGTCATATAAAGCATCTCATGAATATGTAAAAGGAGCATTAGCACAAAATAATAAAATTGCGTTTCCGATTGATATACATCGTGATGATCAGCGTAAGAAAGTAACAACAAAAGTAATTAATGGAAAATCGTATGCAAGATTATATTTTATTATTGGGATGGAAAATGAAGGCCGTGCTGAAAATGAAAAAATTGCAAGAGCGATCAATAGTTATTTAGATGAAAACTATTACGGATTAAGTAGAGGGATTTTTCCGAAGTATAAAAAAGATGGAAATGGCGTTTATAACCAAGATCTATCGAAAAATGCGATGCTAATTGAAGTTGGTGGTGTTGATAATACGTTAGATGAATTATATAACACAATTGATGTGTTAACAGAAGCGTTTAGTAAATATTATTGGAATGATGCGGAAAAAGTGAATGGATGAGGGACGGAAGACCGTTCCTTTTTATTTTGAAATCTTAAAATATGATATAATAGAATTTTGTGAATGTTAAATAAGGGGGGAGAGAGAAACATGCAAATACTACTAATACGCCACGGAGAATCAGAAGCTGATATTTTACATGTGCATGAAGGACGAGCTGATTTTGAGTTGACTGACAAAGGGAGACGACAAGTACAAAGACTTGTACAGAAAGTGAAAAAAGATTTTGCACCAGATTTCATTTGGGCAAGCACATTAAAACGCGCTCGCGAAACGGGTGAAACATTAGCAGAAGCAATTGGTTGTCCAATTCAATTAGAAGAGGAATTAATGGAGTTTAATAATGGAATACAAGCTGGTTTATCATTTGAAGAAGCAAAGAAATATCCAGAGCCAAAGTTTCTTCATGACCGTTTTGAAAACGGAGAGTCATTTATTGAGTTTCGAATGAGAATAGAAGGAATCTTTTCTAAAATTATGACAGAGAATACATATGATCGAATTGCAATTGTTGCCCATGGAGGCGTAATTAATAGTCTATTACGTGCATTTTTCAAAATGCCAATTTCAATGGACTACTATTTCAAAATGGGAGATACGGGAATAAGTTTAATTGAAATTGAGGGTGAACAAAAAACGGTGCATTTCATTAATGATACGAATCATTTGGACGGGATGTAAAAACTTATGTACAAAGTTGTATTTTTCGATGTTGACGGTACGTTATTAAGTGAGATTGATAGAAGTATGCACGAAAGTACAAAAGAAGCGATACGAAGGTTAATAGATAATGGAGTTCATGTAGTTGTTACAACAGGGAGACCATATAGTTTATGCTCACAATTTAAGGGACTAGGCATAAAAACGTATATTTCTGCAAATGGTGCACATATAAAATGTGGGGAAAAAGTTATACATAAATCAGTACTTTCAAGCGAAATCGTTCATGATATTTCAAATTTTGCTGAATTACATGGTCACAGTGTTTCCTAATGCTATTATAACAGGGTTTTTAACCCCTGTGGCAACATTTTGGTACCTTTTTTACTATATCTTCTTCTATAAATGCAATTACTTCTGCTTGTTTTGAAGGGTATAGGTGGCTATACGTATTTAGGGTTGTAGCCACATCTGAATGACCAAGACGTTGCGCTACTATAAGTGGACTTACACCCTTGTTAATTAGATATGATGCATGGGAATGCCTAAATTCATGTAACAAGATTCTTTTAACACCAGCGTTAAGTACATAGTTTGTATACTTTCTATCGAGAGTGCTTGCTGATATGCTAGTATAAAATTCGCCAAACACAACGTAATTAATTTTGATAGATGATTTTACTGTAGCATGCTCTTTTAAATTTTTCAATAAATCGACTACAAGAGATGGTAACATAATAATTCTATTTGAGGATTTTGTTTTTGGTTTTGTAATTTTTCTGTTAAACTCTGTTTTATTTATATTTATTGTTTTTTCCTCAAAATTGATATCTTCCCAAGTTAAAGCTAGTAGCTCACCTTTTCTAGCACCGCTATAATAAAGTGTTGAGAAAAAAGTTTTATATAATAGATCGTCTACACTATTAATAAATTGATGAAATTCATCAAACTCCCAAAAATTCATTCGTTTATTCGATTCCTTTTCGAAATTTCCAGCAATGCGTGCAGGATTGTTTGTTAATCCATGAAATTTAATTGCGAAGTTAAATATGGAAGAGAGTACAGTATGAATTTTTTTTAAATGGTCTGCGGAATAGTTGTTAATAATTTTATTTTGATAATGCATAATGTGTTTGGCCGTAATCTGGTCAATTTTGATTTTGTTAAATTCTTGTATTAAATGATTGTATATTATATTTCTTATAACGTTTATTGATGTGTGCTTTCGTCTTTGACAATACCAATCAAAATAACTATCCGCAACTTGAGCAAACGTCAAGCTAGAGTGCGTCTCTTTTTCAACCAACATTTTTGCTTCGGCTTCACGTGCTTCTTTTTTCGTTTTAAATCCACGACGCTTTACTTGTTTTTGTGTACCGTCAAACTGACGTACTCTGACAACGAAGAAATAGGTTCCGCGTTCTTTATCTTTGTAGACCACCATAGGAATCCCTCCTGTATATATAAAGATTGATAATTCAATTTATTGAGTAGATTATAACTTGTTTGTTACCAAAAGAAAAGGCTCCCAAAATAAATTGAGAGCCTTTTCTTTGACTTGAACCACTATAATTTTAATAACATATAACTTAAAAATTCCCCACTCATAATAGTGGGGAAGATTGGTAAGGATACAATCATATTACCATAATGATTGTGAGGCGTATATTGAGAAAATCCGACATTTGTTTTTTATAATATTGTAATACGCTTTTTAATTGGTTGGGTGCAATTATTGAAAATTGGCTGGTTTCTACCTTGATTTGAGTAGAATATAATAAAAAATGAACTTCTATTCATTATTTGTGTGAAATATTTGAAACGGAAGTCGAATAATTTCAATATTTTTCTTAGAAGCTATATTGAGAAATGTATTTCAGGATGGAATAGAATATGTGTTTGTGCTAAAATTGGCTTTGGATACAGTATATGGGCTTCTGTCAAACCAATAGACAGAATAGTCTTAAAAAATAAAATAATTTAAAGCATAAAACTCGCAGAGCGTGTGTAAGAGGTCCACCCATAAAGCCTCTCACACCGTTCATCCTAAACCTACCTTAGGACAAACATTTGCATCATACGAGTTCCTCCTTAGTTTAACAGATATTTATCATTCGTAGTGCAGTTTAGAGGTTGAGAAAATAGGATGGTGGATTTTTATGTTTTAAGGGTAAGGGGGAACAACATGAAAAAAGTTATGGACGAATTGTTGGAGAAAATTGAATCTTCTGGGTTCACACGTCGGCAATTTGCTATAAGGATTGGTGCAAGTCGTGAAACATTCCGAAGGGGTATAAATGCAGAAAGCGAAATGGATGTAGAATTGTTTTTTACAGCTATAAATTTTCTGTATGAAAATCCTGAGGATAAACGAAAAATTACAGCTAAGTATTTTCTAGCATGTAATCATCCAGCACATTTAGAAGTAGGGTTAATTTATTGTCAGGTACAAGGTGAATATAGTTTAATGAATGCGCTTATTGAACAAAATAAAGAAAATTCTAGTTTATCAATATTTTTTACAATATACATATTGTTTAATAAACGTAATAAAAATGAATTAAGAGGGCAACTACTTTACGAAAAAATTAGGGAGACTCGTTTTTCTTCGAATCCGCATGTTCAAGTTATGGCTAACATTTTATATATGTTAGCGTTGGCGCATAAACCTAATAATAATGCAATTATTCAATATGTAGATGAGGTTGAGGCAAATCTTAAACTAATTAAGAAAGGGAGAATAAAAGATTACCTTCGTATGTTTGCAGATGAACGCATTGCATTTATGCATTTATGGAGGATAGAGTTGAATGAGTGTAGAAAAATTGCTTATAGGATTATTGATTCACCTATTGATATTCCGATGATTAAAATGACAGGCGTTTCGTGTTTGGCGGAAAGTTTTCAGGCTGAGAATCCTATAAAGGCTGAAGCCCTTTTGGTACAAGCGGGGGATATGTTAAAGGAAATTAAAGTATCTCAGCAATCTCAAAAATATATAGCAGTCCAAACCACTTTAGCTCACGTCCGGATATATAATAATATAAACATTGATAAAATTGATGTATCGACACTTCATCCAACTGAGCGGGCGACATTTGAGTATCGTTTCGGGAATCGCGAACTTGCACTTTCTATTTTTGAAGAGTTAAAAGAAGCTGGGCATACTCCTTTTTCTCGAATTGCACATTCGATGTGTATTCAGGATATTGATGGTATTAAACAGGCATTACTGGAATTTGAATTAATGGGATTGAGTTTTTATGGACAAATGTATAAAATGATTCTTAACAAGGAAGGTGTTGTGTTGGCGTGAAAGTGAAGATAGTGACAGTATTAATGATTCTGGGGATTGTGAGTTTGTGGGGAGGAAGTTTAAGTGATTTTGAACAGAAAGAAGTTCAACAGAAACAAACAGAAATAAAATATATGTTTAACGATCCGGGAACTAGCTGAATAGAATTTAAAAAAAGTCACTACTTAGTAGTGACTTTTCGTGCTTTTAGGGGTGACCCATTCTAAAGGGGTATGTTTCAAAAATGGGTCACCTATAATTTTACAATTTATAAAAAGGAGAGACTTTGTATGGTTCTAAATACGTGTAGAATGGAATCAGGAGGATGCGAAATGAACAAAGAACAATTGGCGAAAGAGTTAATGGTAAAGTGGTTTTTAGAAAACAAGAGAACAGATGTTAAAGAGGTGTTACAAGTCATTACCTCAAGTGTATATGAAGAAATAGAAACCAAAAAAGCTAACAATTAAGTTAGCTTTCTTGGTAGAAAATTATCTCTTATTTTTGAGTTTTAGTAAATTGCACATACATCAAAGCTTGTTTCCACGCATTTTCTTGCTCATTTTCTGGTAGGTCGGATACCAATTCAGCAAAACGTGAAGCCATTTCAGCCGTTTTTTTATCTTCAGCTTCCGTTAAACGTGAATCTTGTGATCGTCCTAATAAATAATCTGTAGTCACACAATATAAATCAGCGATCGCTGTAAGTAAGGACATGCTTGGCTCAATTCTATTTGTCTCCAGATGAGAGTAAGTAGGTCTAGAAATGTTTAATTGGTTAGCTATTTCACCTTGAGTGCGCTTTCCTCTTAATTGTTTTAATTTGTTGCCCAAGGTCATTGGAATAATCCCCTTTCATACCCGAAATGTCTTAACCTCATTATAGTTAAAAAAATTATCAATTTAAACCCTTTTAAGAAAAAATGTTCAAAAATTTATAAAAAATATTGATGTTCAAAAACTTATCATTTATACTGAAGGTACGGAAAGAGTTAAAATGATAAGAAGGTGATTCAATGAGTAATGTAGTTAAAAACGAGAGACTCCATTGCAAAATGACAAGAAAACAATTAGCGGAAAAGTTAGGTATATCAGTAGCCTATATAAGGAAGATAGAAGATGGGTATATACCGAGACCTTATATAATCGCAAGATATCAAACAGTGTTTAATAGGAGCGCTAGAGAGCTTTTTCCTGATTATTTTGCGGTATTTGATGATAAATAATTTATCTTAAAGTAGCTAATTTGTGAGTTGAAATATTTAATTTTTTTCAAAAGGAGCGATACCCATGCACAAAAACCTATACATCGCTAGAAAAGAGCAACGCATGACACAAAAGAAAGCAGCAAATTTGATTCATATTGCACCAAGAACATATTTTGCTAAAGAACACGGTAAAAGTGATTTCACTCTAAAAGAGGCTCAAAAACTAGCAAAATACTTCAATACAACAGTGGACGAGCTGTTTGAGAAATAGAGGAGAGAAAACAAGTGAAAAATGGTAAATGACCAACGAAGCGAGAGAAGATACATATCAATTCATACAACTTAAATCCTGATAATTGGTTGATCTATAAGAAGGCAGATGGACGACTACATTTGGTTGATCGTCATACGAACTCAAGACGAGTCATTCCAAGTGCGTAGGGATAAAATTCTCACTCGCCAATTTGGGAGAGGTAATTATTCATACAAGGAGAGAAAAAATCATGACCAAATCAGTTCTAACAAAGGACTTAGAAAAGAAACAAATACTCGATGAATTCTTACAGCATTGTGAAAAGAAGCAAGTTGAAGCGCTGCAAAAGAATGATCCCTATCAGTTTTGCATCTGGATTAAAGAAGCTCGATTGGCCCGAAGGGAATTGATGGCACTCTATCGTGCGAAAGAAAAGCATGATGAGGAACGTAAACGTATAAAAGGAATTGTTCACCGCTTGAAAAGTATCGGTGTGAATGCGGATGTTGTGGAGAGGGTGCATTTAAATCACAAGATTGTATAAAAAATGTATAAAATTTTTAATATATGTATAATATGTGTCTTTTCGCCCTATCATAATACTAAAGTCGTAAAATGACGAATAAAAGGGAAATAAGGGGGAACCGATTTGTTCATGTTATCGATCCAAGCTATGCGGAAAAATCTAGGGATACTATTGTAATATAGAAAATTAGTACACTAGTACACTTTAAAACAGAAAGGAGTCCTAAAAAATGCTACTGGCTATCAATCAAATTAAAGTTGCTGAACGCATCCGTAAAGAGTTCGGTAATATAGAAGAACTTGCGAACGACATCAAAGAAAACGGGCTCATTAATCCACCTGTTGTGACACCCGAGCATGAGTTAATCGCTGGTGAACGAAGGTTACGTGCTTGTAAATATCTGAATTATCAACAAATTGAAGTGCGCGTCATGTCTGTTCGAGACTATGAACATAAATTGAAAATTGAAATAGGTGAGAATGAGCATCGCAAGGAATTTACTTTCTCAGAAAGAATGGTTTGGGCTAGAGAATTGGAACGAATTGAATCTGCTAAAGCAAGGAGAAGAATGAGTGAAGGTGGTAAAGGTAGGGAAAATTTGCCCACCCTTAAAAGCGAACGTGCCCGTGACATTGTAGCTGAAAAAATCGGCATAGGCAGTGGGAAACAATATGAAAAAGCAAAATTCATCGCTGAACACGCTGACTCTTCCACAATTGCAAAATTAGACAACGAAGAAACTAGCATACATAAGGCATATACAGAGTTGAAGACGAAACTTAAAGAAAAAAACAAGCTCCTTCAACAAGCACAGAAAGAAGCCGATCAAGCTCGTAAATCGGAACAATTAACTCGGAAACAATTAGAAGAATTAGAACAACAAGCACCTACGATTGTCGAAAAAGAAGTGGTGAAAGAGGTAGAAATCGTACCGAATAATCTATTGAACGAAATAGATAAGTTAAAGGATGAGGCGAGTTTTTACAAACAAAAGGCAGATGCTTTATCAAGAGGTGTGGATGACATACAACTTGAGGAATCTTCCATGAATTACATAGCAAATAAAAACGTTCACAATTTGATTGCCTATATGGATGAATTTCTAAAAGATGCAGTGGTATCGTCTCTCATGCGTGGTTCGATTGCGACCGCAAGTGATGCGACAAAGATATTACTAGATTCACGTATTGAAGCGTTTCAGGAATTCTTACATGATCTCAAGATAGCGAAGACCGGTCGAAAAATGAACTAATGGGAGGATTACACATGGAACACGTTACGCAATTACCAATCACACTGAATGAAGCTGGGGATTTAGTCATCAAACGTATAGATAATCAAACGCTTGAAAAACTCATCGCATTGATGCAAACGCAATTTGCGAATCAAAATAACAAATTAACAAAGGTGGATAAAACGTTAGGGAAGCTTGGCGAATCCGTGGGTTGCTTCGACAATCGTCTCACACAGGTGCAATTAGATAACGTGGCATCTAAACTCATTCGAAATCAGTTGCAGCAAGAAAGACATGCGAAGGCAGAAGGATTCGTGGGCAATAAAGTACAGCTGACATTTGAAGCAATGGAAGGGACAAAATCCGACTTGGAGCGTCATGTGCAAGTGTTAATTAGGAAAGAAGTCACACGTATTATGCGCCAGATTACATCGTATATCAAAGAGAAATTGGGTTTACAATCCATAGAAGATATCCCAATTTGTTTCGTCGAGAAACATAAGCAACTGTTGAAAGAATTAACGTGGAAGAAGCTAGATAATTTTGTGAAAGGCGGTCTTTAGAATGGGAGAAGAAAGTACATTTTCCTTATGTATGGTAAGCCTGTTCTTTGCAGGTTTGGCTGGATTTATATATGTGATGGATTGGATAGATAAAAGATGGATGAAGGATGCAGAGAAATAACAGCATTTATGTGAACCGTCTTGAAATAGGAGAAAGCCCTAGCGGAATGCCAGAGCTTACAAGGTTGGTACGAAATAATTGCTAATACTGAATGATTATAACACAAGGTTTTAATAACTGATATAAAAAGATAAACAGAAATATGACATTGAGGAGTGAGATAGTATGGACATCAAGCAATATGGTAAACGTGAAAAACGCTTAGTCGAACAAGTAGGAATGGCGAGAATGTGGGGTTTTAACCAATTGGTGATTGCAATTATTGATAAGCATGGTATTGAAGCTGCGGAGGGAATTCTAGAGGATTTACAACGGCATGCCACAGATACAGCAACTCTTTATATACAATCTGTGGAAAGCAAAAAAGCCCCATAGCATAGGACTTTTAGCAGAAAAACTACTTGATATGCACAAAAGTAAGACTCGAATTCACCTTTGTAATTTGCCTTCAACTCACTATAACAGAAATTTGTTTCATGTCAAACAAGAAAAACTACCATAGAAAGACAAAAAGACCTGCTATGAGGTCCCTTGTCGTGCCCAGTTCAATATACGGAGAGTGACATTTCAATGTCATAACAAAAGAGTAATAACGAAATGATATATCTACAGTATATCAGGGTATAAACTAGAATACTAGCTTCTTTTAAAAGAATATTCAGTTATTTATACTCAACCCAATCGACCCATTTCCGTGAGTCATGGGTCCAAGCTTTTCATTGAGTTTCACAATTAGGATACCACACAGTCTTTTTTACCACAATTAGGAGGGAAGTTTTTAAATGATAGAAAACCCAATGGTTTTACATAATGGATATGACATTCGAGATCCGCAAGAATATGAGCCCATTCCTTTCAAAGATATCTGCGGAAGTGATGTATTCCCAGATGATGATGTATTGATTTCTCCAGACGGGGAAGTTCTTCTGAGAGAGAACGCAGTGCCATACTTAGTCACGTTACTGGGATTTCAAGAACGACGAGGTGAATTGTAAATTGTGCATGGAACAGGTGCAAAGCAAGATTGAAAATGAGATTGCTATTTTAAAGCGTTTCATTGCTCGGTATGAGCGTGCAAATGACTCCGAATCAATTTGTATGGTAATTGCCTACAGGTATGCCTTGCAGGCGTTTATA